>JAZQKG010000001.1:0-14178 GCA_045542035.1 Eubacteriales bacterium
AGATTACCTCTGACACGCTCAACTCTCACGTCATAAAGACCGTTTGATGAGAGTATCATCTGCGCCACCTCAGCGGCAGTTTTTCCTCTGAAGGTATTTACTCTTGAATATTTATTAAAGGTTGTCGAAACCTTGATTTGCGCGTAAAATGAAACAAAAATCGAAATGATGAATGCCGGATACAAAAAGAACTCATACATCATTCAAGTATATCTCCTAACTTAATTTTTCTGCCGCGAACGAAATCGCCCGCGCTCATCCTTCCCTTTCCCTCGGGAATAAGAGAGGTGACACGGATAGCATCCTTACCGCAGGCTACCGTTATATATCCGTCACCTGAGGAATTAACCTCAATAACCTCGCCCGGCTTGCCCGAGCCGGAAACAACTCTCTCACGGCATATTTTAAGCATTTTTCCGTTAAGATATGCAAAAGCTCCCGGAATTGGGGTGACACCTCTTATTCTTCTGTCAACAACGGAAGCGTCGAGATTAAAATCTATCTTACAGTCCTCTTTCTCAACCTTTTTAGCGTAGGTCGCGAGAGATGAGTCCTGCTTCGTTCTTACAGCTTTTCCCTCGGCAATGAGGTCAACCGTTTCGGAAAGAAGTCTTGCGCCGATATCTGCCGAGCGGTCGTGCACCGATTCAAAATCATCGGTTTCTTTTATCGGGAAGCTCTCCGAGGTGATGATATCTCCTGTATCGAGCCCCTCGTCCATATACATTATTGTAACGCCCGTCTCAGACTCACCCTCCATTATCGCCCTTTGCATCGGAGCCGCTCCTCTGTACTTCGGAAGCAGTGATACGTGAACGTTTATGCAACCGTATCTCGGATGGTTTATTACCTCGGGCGGCAAAATTTTTCCGTACGCTACGACGAGAATGACGTCGGGGGATATTTCATCAAGAAGAGTTAAAAACTCTCCGTCTTTAAGCGTTTTCGGAGTATAAGCGGGTATACCGTATTCAATCGCCAATGATTTTACGGGTGTGGGAGTCATAACGTTTCCGCGGCCGCGCGGCTTATCCTCACGCGTTACAACCGCCGCGACGTTCTTCTTATCGTCTATTAGTCTTTTAAGGCAGGTTGCCGATATTTCGGGCGTACCCATAAAAAGCATTTTCATCTTCTCTTCCTCTCGGCAGGGTTATCGGGTCTTATCTGCACGTCGGTATAAAGCTTTCCGTCGAGATGGTCGCACTCGTGGCATATAGCTCTCGCGAGAAGGTCGGTTCCCGAAAGCTCGTATTCCTTGCCGTGTCTGTCAGTCGCTCTGACCGTCACAGCCTTAGGACGCTTTGTTATGCCGTATTCACCGGGATTTGAAAGGCAGCCCTCCGACTCATTCTGCTCGCCCGCATAGGCTATTATTTTCGGGTTTATAAGCTCGTATACCTTTCCCTCTTCAACTTCTATAACTGCTATTCTGCGAAGCACGCCGACCTGCACCGCTGCAAGTCCGCATCCGCCCGCCGCTCTCATCGTTTCTATCATATCGTCTATCAGAGTCGCAATTCTCGGGGTTATCTCTTCAACGGGACGTGAAACCTTTCTTAGAATAGGCTCTCCGAATTTTACAATGTTAAGCTTTGCCATTTTAATTTTTCCTTTCCGTACTTCATACGCTGAGGGGATTAAGGTCAACCGCCAGCGTTGCTTTTCTGTCAAGCGCGAACTCGCAAAGAAGGGAGTGAAAAAGCTCGCGGCTCTTTGCCGTCAGCTTACACTTGACAACCATTTTCATTCTGTATTTTTCATTTATCTTATATACCTGAGCTTCAAATGGACCGAACACCGTAAAAGGAAGATTCGAATAATCTCGGCTTATCTTCTCTATTATCGAGTCAGAAAGCTTCTTTGACGCCCTGAAAAGCTCGCTCTCGCTCTCGCTTGTGACCGTCAGCGACACCATATCGCAAAAGGGCGGATACGAAAGCTCGCGTCTTATTGCTATCTCGCCCTCGTAGAATTTGTCGTAATCCTGCTGGCAGGCAAGTCTTATAATCTCATTTTTAGGCGAATAGGTCTGAATAACGGCTATGCCGCCCTCTTTAGCTCTTCCCGCTCTGCCTATTACCTGCGTAAGAAGTGAGAACGTGCGCTCAGACGCTCTAAAATCGCTTACGTAAAGCGACGTGTCGGCAAGCACGACTCCCACAAGAGTTACCTTCGGAAAATCGTGCCCCTTGGCAACCATTTGAGTTCCGAGAAGTATATCTGCCTTCTCCGAGCGGAAGTCGTCAAGCATTCTGTCATAGGAAAGCTTTCCGGAGGTCGTGTCCGCGTCCATTCGCATAACCTTCATTTCGGGAAGATATTCAGAAAGCTCTCCCTCGACCTTCTGCGTTCCGTAGCCAAGAAATGAAATATTTTCGCTATCGCAAGAAGGGCATCTTTTCGGTGTCGGCTCACTGTATCCGCAAAGATGGCAAAGAAGCCTTCCTCCCCTCTCGCCCGTGTGATAGGTCAGAGAGACCGAGCATCTCGGGCAGGTGATAACGTCTCCGCAATTCTTACAGCTTATCTGACTGTTATATCCGCGCCTATTAAGGAAAAGGATCGCCTGCTCCCCGCGCTCTCCGCACTCCCTCAGCGAATTAAGGAGCCTGTCGCTTATCGGCGAGGTATTTCCAAGCCTTATTTCCTCACGCATATCGACGATAAGCGCGTCGGGAAGCTTTATTCCGCCGTATCTTTCTCTTATGGGAACTAATGTATATTTTCCTGTTTCCGCCTTGTAAAAGCTCTCAAGAGACGGAGTTGCCGAAGCTAAAAGCATCAAAGCGTTGTTTTTTCCGCATCTGTACGACGCGACGTCCCGCGCGTGATATTTCGGGTCGCTTTCCGATTTATAGGTATGCTCGTGCTCCTCGTCTATTACTATCATTCCAAGGTTAGATAGGGGCGCGAAAACTGCCGAGCGCGTTCCTATGACAAGGTCGACGTCGCCCCGCCTTATTCTTCTCCAAGCGTCAAGCCGCTCTCCTGCCAAAAGCGAGGAATGTATAACGGCGACCCGCTCTCCGTATCTTCTGCAGAATATAGCCACCGTCTGCGGTGTCAAAGCTATTTCGGGAACCATAAGAATAACGCTCTTTTTATCGGCTAACGTCTTATCGATAGCCTTCATTATGACCTTGGTTTTTCCGCTTCCCGTAACACCGAAGAGAAGCGCCGCCTTCGGCTCGTCATGAAGATAAAGCTCTTCTATCGTCTCGTATGCCGAGCGCTGAGCGCGCGTAAGAACTATTTCCGACTTATCCTCGCATTTAGCGTATTCAGCGTAAGGATTTCTTATCGACTCTGTCGCCGAAATTTCAATAATTCCCTTTTCCGCAAGAGCCGAAATATTTGCCGCGCTGACACCGACAAGAGCCCTGACAAGCTCGTAATCGGCGCTCTTTATATTCATCAAATATTCAATAACAGCTCTCTGTCCTTGGCTTTTTATTCCCGCTCTTCCTGAAGCCTCAAGAAGCGCCTTAGCCTCATCGGCTGAAAGCTTCAGCACACATCTCTTATCATACTTTATATTTATCCTTTCCGAAAGAGCTCCGGGCGGAAGAACTGTTCTTGCCGCCTCGCCGAAGGTAGAGAGTGTGTATTCCTTTAAAAACAGACATAGCCCGAGCATTTCATCCGTAAAGGAGAAGCGGTCTGCGACCGCGGAATGCACGGGCTTGATGTTATCTCCTTCCGAGCTCTCCTTCACCCGCGTGACAACACCGAGCCGAAGCTTATTAGCCTTACCGAAAGGAACCTTAACTATAGCTCCGCGGCATATCTTTTCATCACAAAGATAATCAAATGCGGAGTCAATATGATACGGAGCGTCAAAAAGATATACTTCGCAAAACATTCCGCATCACCTCACTGAAATTGATTTTTTATACTTCTTCGGGACGGACCATCTTGAATCTTCCGTCAACAAGCTTTGAAATAGCTATCTTTACCGCCTTCTGATCCTTATATTCTGGGTCAATAAGAGCGGCAACCGACTTGTCGGTTTCGTGGTTTTCAACCATCTTCTGCGCTCTCGCCTTCATTTCAACGTATTCGTCGGTAACTATACGAGCGCATTTCGCAACTCCGACTACAAGCTCATAACGGTTGAATTCATTGCCTGTGAGCTGTTCAATAGTTGGATAAATCATTTTTTATATCTCCATTTCGTTATTAATCTTCGGGATCTTCCTCATCGTCGGAGGATTCTCCTCCGGTGAGTCTGTTGGTTATCGTTTCCGCCTGTATAGCGGAGAGTATCACGTGCTCGGAATCTGTAATAATTACAGCGCGCGTGCGGCGTCCGCAGGAAACGTCGATTACGCGGTTATCCTCCTTCGCGTCCTGAACGAGACGCTTGATCGGAGCAGAGTCAGGACCGGCGATGGCGACTATTCTGCCGGCTGAAACCATATTTCCGAATCCGATATTGATAAATTTCATTTTCGGTCTCCTTATTCGATATTCTGAACCTGCTCGCGTATTTTTTCAAGCTCGCCCTTCATATCAACGACTATCCTCGCGATGCGGGCGTTATTAGCCTTCGAGCCTATGGTATTCGTCTCTCTGTTAAGCTCCTGCATAAGAAAGTCAAGCTTTCTTCCGGAGGGCTCACCAAGATTTATAATATCGTAAAACGCGCCGAAATGCGACCTTAGTCTTACAAGCTCCTCGTCTATCGCGATTTTATCCGCCCAGACGGCGCACTCGGTGAGCAGGCGGTTTTCGTCAACCGCAATGCTGTTATCTGCGAGAATCTGACGGAGCCTTGCCTCAAGCTTATCGCGGTATCCGACTGTATCCTCATGGGATATACGCTCAACCTCATCGGAAAATTCTCTTACGCGCTCAATTTTCGCTTTTATATCTTCCTCCGCCTTGCGTCCCTCCTCGGCGCGCATCGCGGAATATCCCACAATAGCCTCGTCAAGAACAGAGCGGATTATCTCCCACTCGCCTTCAAGATCGGCTTCGGGCTTATCGTAAGTAAATATATCCTGATTTCTCGCGACGCTCATGACTGAAATATCGTCACAAAGACTGAATTCGTCTCTCAACGAGCGAAGCGCCGCTATATAGCTCTCGGCAAAAGCCGTATCAACCGATACGGTACCGACGCCGGACGTATGAAAGTCAACCGTTACGAAAACGTCAACCTTCGCGCGTGAGACTGCGTGCTTTTGCACGTAAGCTTTTATGCGTTCCTCGAGAAAGAGATATGCTCTCGGCATCTTGACGCTGCAATCAAAGAAGCGTGAATTAACGCTCTTTATCTCAATAGTAACGTCTTTATCTATCCCCTCAAGCTTTGCTCTTCCGAACGCAGTCATGCTCTTAATCATTTGATGGCTGCCTTTCCTTTGAAAGTTTCTTTTTGTTAAGCTTATTTAACGTTTTAATCTCCGCCATAAAGGAGTCAACGTCCTGAAATTCTCTGTAAACCGACGCGAATCTGATATATGAAACGATATCTATCTCACGAAGATGCTCGAGCACCATTTCACCGATTTGCTTAGAGGTTATTTCAGTGACTATTGAGTTCTGAAGCTCCGATTCGATAGAGGCGGCAACAGCGCCGGCATCTACAGGGCGCTTTTGGCAGGCTCGCTCTATACCGAGCATAAGCTTATGCTTATCAAAAAACTCACGGTCTCCGTTACGCTTCACGACGGCGATAGGAACGGTGTCTACAACCTCGTAGGTTGTGAATCTTTTTCCGCAGGAGGGACATTCTCGGCGGCGCTTAATACTTGTGCCGTCGTCTATCGGTCTTGAATCGAGAACTCTTGAATCCTGGAAATTACATGCGGGGCATTTCATAAAGATATGTACCTTAACTTTCGCTATTTATAAAATATATAATATTATAGCATAAAATCTTTTTAAAGTAAAGGGGTTTGTAAAAAATTACAAAATTGTTATGTTTTGGCAAAAAAGTGCGCGGCTTCTATCCTGAAAAAACGTTTGTCTCAAAGGTTTTCTCAAAAAAGCCGCGCTCCGTGTTAAATTATCTGTCTTTTTTATCTGTCAATCTATCCAAAAATTTTATCCTCAGGCGAGAGAAAAATCCGAACGTCATCGGCCAAACGCCCCCGGCGAATATGACAATCAGAAAATATCTTACCGACCTTGCCGCGTATTCGTTGCCGAAAAGAGAGACAAGAGGTGAAGAAAGTCCGACCTTTATCGCGAGAACTCCGATAAGACCTCCGACGAATTTGAATACCTGAGCGTACCATACGGCTACCGTCTCAAATTTTATACATCTTCTGTCAAATATATACACCGGTATAAGCGCAAGGGTGCATCCGAGAAGAGTGCAGGCGTTTTTCCTGCCGCTCGCAAGATTATGCGGGTCAACCCCATCGCTTGACATAAGAAAAACGTAAAGGGTGAGTCCAACCGTAATCGCCACCGAAGCGCAAACAATAAAAGGCATAAATTTATTAAATCTTCCCTCATCCAGAAAAATTGGATAAAGAAGCATAACGATAGCCGTGCCTATTGCGAGAGATGTGCAAACGTCGAGCGGCGTATGTACCCCGAGATACATACGGGAAAAGGCAACCAAAACTATAATTACAAGCGATATAATTCGCACGGGTGTGCGTTTGGAGTATATTCCGACAGAGCCGAACGTCGTCGTTACATTCTGTGTATGCCCCGAAGGAAATGAATATCCTGTAGCTTCCGCTCTCGCGCTTTCGACTATCGTAAACGAAGGGTCGCGAACCCACGGACGAGGTATTTTAAACAAAAGCTTCAACGCTTGGTTTATAACTGTTCCAAGGAGTCCGCTGATAAGAATGAAATACCCTTCCCTCTTATTCACGCACCAGAAGAAAAGAAGCGCGAACACGAGGAACACCGTTTCCTCGCCTATATGCGTAACAGCCGAAAATATAAAATCAAGTACGGGATTTCTTATTTTCTCAAGTAAATAAAGAAAGCTCATTTAAACCTCCGTGCGCCATAGGCGACAGCCTTTATATGATATTATTTAAGGTAGATATAAGCAAAAACTCCGACCCACTGCATAACAGCTCCCGCAAGAACGAAAAGGTGCCATATAAAATGCGCTACGCGATTCTTCATCGCAAAAGGAATTATTCCCACCGAATACACAACGCCGCCGCCAAGTATATAAAAAGCGAACCACGGGTCATATTTAAGCATACGGGGCAGAAACATTATTCCGCACCAGCCGAGAACGATATACAAAGGGAAATGAATAAACTTCAGCCGCATAGGTCCGAAAACTCCGACAAAAGTTATACCGGTTATTATAACCGCCCACTGAATTATAAAGAATACGAGACCGAACACGCCCCCGACGTACGAGAGAAGTATAGGCGCGAAGGTCGCTCCAATCAAAAGATATATAGAGGAGTAATCAAACCGTCTGAAAAGTCTCTTCACGCGGCTGCCGTGCGGAAACGAGTGATAAAGGCAGCTCATCGTGAACATAACGAAAAGTCCAAAAAAGTAAACCCACGCTCCGACAGCCTCAAGCGTATTTGCGGAATGCAGAAGCATAAATATTATCGCAAACACGGCAAAGAGCGAGCCGAGCCCGTGTGACACCGCGTTACCTATTTCCTCAAGAAGATGCCTTTTCGGAGGATTTTGCGGAGCGCGTTTTCCGCGCGAGGTATAGCTGCCCGCGATATCGTCAATATGCTGCGCCTTAAGTTCTTCGAGACGGCGCTTATATTCGAGACGGTTAAGTTTTTTCGTTTTTTTATACGCGGTCTTTAACCCGCGTTTTTCATTTTTAAAGCTTGTTTTTATTTCCTTTATTTCCAATTTCTTGTCCTAATTAATTAAATCAGTGTAAGCAACGATATAAGAGGCATCGTCACTATCGAAAGTATTGTAGAGACGGCAACGACCTTACTTACGTAGGCGGCATCGCAGTCGTACTTTTCAGCGAACATCGTCGCGCTCGTTGCAACGGGCGCTGACGCCATAATGAGAACCGACGTGATAACGTCGATATGAATGTTAAGAAAAAGAGTGAACAAACGCATCACGAAATACACCGCCGCAGGAAGCAAAACGTGTCTGAGTGCAAGGCATACGTACAAATTCTTTTCCTTAAAGAAGCCTCGAAGGTCTATTTCGGCAAGTCTGAGTCCCAGAACTATCATAGAAAGAGGCGCGACAAGAGCCGCGATATCATCGAATATCTTTATAAAGAAGGTCGCGTATACGGGAAGCCCCTCAGCGCCCGCATCAAAGGAAAGGAAGAAGCAGATAAGACCGAGCGCCGCGGCAATCATCGTCGGATGAGTCGCAACCTTAACAAAGCTTATGCCGTCATTCTTTCTTATCTTTGTGCCGTCGTCTATTCCGTCTCCGTCAATATCCTTATTTGCGGTGCAGATATAAACTCCGAGAGTCCAGAGCCACGCGTTAAAGGTTATATTGTATATCGAAGCGTATATCAGCGCCTCATCTCCTATAACCGATGCGATAAGCGGCATACCCATAAACGCCGCGTTTGAAAATATCGTTGCGAATCTGAGCATACGCTTCATTGCGTCGGGCGTTTTTTTGAAGCACAGCATAGCCGCGACTGTAAATATAAAGTGCGTAATTATCGAAAAAAGGAATACGTACAGCATATTTATGAGTATTCCCTTGTCGAACGCACGCAAATACGACCTGAATATCAAAGCCGGCTGCGCAATATAAAGAACTAAATTTGAAAGCCCCTTTCCGAATCCGTCGGTAGACAGCTTGCATTTTTTCATAATAATTCCCGGAATCATCATAACGAAAAAGATTCCGACTGTGTAAATTAATTTATAAGCTATATCCAAAATTATGTCTCCAATACCGAACAAAACACGGGCATATTATGCCCGTGTCAAATTAACCGATTAACCGAGAAGCGCCTTAACGCAGTTTGCGATTTTCTCATCCTTGCAGTTCGCGAAGAAATATTCCTTGAACTTAGGTCCGCCGAGAGCGCCGAGAACAAGCTCGCGGTCAAGGTTTTCAAGAATATATACCATATCGGTGTGAGTTACCTTCTTAACCTCGTCGAGAATCTTCTTATTTCTCTGCTCGGGAACTGCTCTTTCACGGGGATAACCGAGACCCCATTCGGAAACGAAGAGCTTCTCGAATACGTACTGAAGGTTGAGCTCACAGCCCCAGCCCCAGCCCTTTGCAAAGGGCATTGCGATAGCGTTTCCGTTATTAACCTGTGTGAACTGATATGCGTCGGTGGGGTCAACAACGTGACCGCAGAGAACACCGGGGAATGAGTTGCAGGCAAGCATTGCGCCCTCGCCTGTTCCGCATCCCGTGATAACGAGATCGCAAGCGCCGGAATTAAGAAGAGTTGCCGCAAGAATACCTATCTGAACATAAGTAAGCTGCTCCTTGTCCTCTGCCGAGTACATTCCGTAGTTAAAAACCTCGTGTCCGAGGGGCTCGACTACCTTCTTAAGAGTGTCGCATATAAGCGCGTTTTTAGCCGCCTGGCTGTTTTCATTGATAAGTGCGATTTTCATTAGTATATCCAAACCTTTCTATATTTATCAAAATTTATTTACGGAGTAAGTCTGTTAGGACCGCGGAAGAGGAACTGAACCTCTTTTATCGAAAGACCGAGGAACAGCATTGTAAGACGGTCGATACCGAGTCCGAATCCGCCGTGAGGAGGACAGCCGTACTTGAAGAACTCAAGATAGAACTTAACGTCATCGGCAAGACCCTTCTCCTCTGCCTGAGCCTTGAGAACGTCATATCTATGCTCTCTCTGCGCTCCGGTTGTTATCTCAACGCCGCGCCAGATAAGGTCGTATCCCTGGGGAACGCCTGCCTCGTCTCTCATATGATAGAAGGCCCTTTCCTTCGCGTCGTAGTCTGTGATAAAGAGAAATTCGTGACCGAACATATCGCGGCAGAGCTGCTTCGTCATTCTCTCAGCCTCTGTAGTAAGGTCGCCCTTAAGCTCCTCGGGAACTGTGTAGCCGTATCTCTTCTCAAGCTCGTCGTAAACGTCGCGAAGCTTCATTCTCGGGAATGGGAGCGTAGGAACTACAAGCTCCTCTCCGCCCGCCTCTTTGATAGCGTCACCGTGAGCAGCCTTTACCTTTTCAATAGCGTAGGTAAGAAGCTCCTCTTCAAGCTTCATAACGTCCTCAAAGCTGTCAATATACGAAAACTCAAGGTCAAAGCCTGTAAATTCGGTAGCGTGCTTATTGGTATAAGACTTCTCTGCTCTGAAAACGGGTCCGGTCTCAAAAATTCTTTCAAGTCCCGCCGCCATAGCCATCTGCTTATAGAACTGCGGGGACTGGGCAAGATAAGCCTTGCCGTCAAAATACTTTACTTCAAAAACGTCAGAGCCGGATTCGCTTGCAGCAGCTATAAGCTTAGGCGTATGAATCTCAACGAAGTCCTTCTTAAGAAGGAACTCACGCATAGCGCCCGTAAGAGTAGTCTGAAGCGAAAGCATAAGTCTGTTGACGTCGCGGCGAAGGTCAATCCATCTGTAATCCATCTTAACGTCGATGTCCGAGTCATCTTTTATCGGAAGCGCTTCGGCTATCGACTCGATTTTCATTGATTCGGGATACATCTCAATACCGCCAAGCTTAACGTACTCGCTTGCGACGACCTCACCCTCAAAGGTAACGACGGAATGAAGAGTTAGCTTGTCAAGCATCTCGTTAAACTCGGGATGCTCTTCCTTTATAACCGTCACCTGCATTTTTCCGCTGAAATCTTTTACGACTATAAACGCCATATTCTTCTTGTTACGGAAGTTTTCAACAAAGCCTTGGATGCGGCGCTTGCCGGGTGCTATATCCTTGATATAAGTTCTTTCCATTTTATAATCCCTTTAAAATCCTTTCGGAATTGTACTCTAGAACAATATTATATATTATTCTAAATTAATTGTCAAGACCCTTGAGCCATTTAAACGCCTCGTCAACCAAAATTTGAGCACGTGTCCGCCCGCAGAGTAACCGAACGCAAATACTCTCTCGGGGTTAATATGATATTTCTCGGCATTTTTCTTTATGTACTTAAGAGCGCGGCAGACGTCAAAAAGATGACGCGGATAAACTGCGTCATCACCTATGCTGTATGTAAAAAAAGGTATTGATTCCCTTACTGAGAAAAGCAAGTAGCGGAGAAATTATCCCCCGCTACAAAGCAATTTATAAAATGTTATCTTTGCCGTAATAAAGGTCACGCTTCTCTTCCTCGCTGAGCGCCTCTATATCAAGGCCGTTGCGCATTGCCGTCCAGGCTCTGTTGGGAACGGGAGGGTTGACTGCGGGAAGCTCTATTCCGGGAGTATTAATTCCGGGTATTGCGTCAGTGTATCCGGTATCTCTGCTTTTCGGATAATCGCCTGTGTTCGTGATTTTGGGAAGCTGATTATCGCTTGTATTTCTTTTTTCATTATCTTTCATAAAATCTCACCTTTCATATTAGGTTAATTCTATGTTGTACGCATTTTAAAAAAATATACTTGCAATATTTTCATACCTGTGCTAAACTATAATAAATCGATTTTAAAATTTCGAAAGGAGAAGCAAAAAATATGCTCTATAATAACCTCAGCGGCTATTTCAGAGAAAAATACGGTCAAAGAATAAAGAAAATATGCATTGACGGTGGCTTCTCCTGCCCGAACAGAGACGGAAAATGCGGCACGGGTGGCTGCATATACTGCGGAGAACGCGGAGCGGGTGAGCATATTGAGCCGTCGCTTTCGATTTCCGAACAGGTCAAGTCAGCTCTTGAATTTGCAAAACCAACCGACAAATTTGTCGCTTATTTTCAGAATTTTTCAAACACATATGCTCCCCCGTCTACACTTAAAGAAAGATACAGTGCAGCGCTTACCGACGAAAGAATAATCGCCCTCGCGATAGGCACACGCCCCGACTGTCTCGATGAAGAAAAGGTAAAACTCATCTCTGAGTACAAAAAAACTCGTGACGTATGGGTGGAACTCGGACTTCAGACCTCAAATGAAGAGACGGCGAAAATCATAAACCGCGGATATAAAAACGATGTTTTTGAAAACGCGGTAACGCTTTTGAAGAAATATTCAATCCCCACCGTAGCGCATATGATAATAGGACTTCCGGGTGAGAGTGAGGAAGATGCCGTAAGGACAGCAAAATATATATCCTCGCTCGGCATCTGGGGTGTGAAGATACACTCTATATACGTTATGGAAGGAACTCGCCTTGCCGATATGTACCGCGAAAAGCTTTACACGCCCCCATCTCTTGACCGGTTTTGCGAAACCTGTGCAAAATGCGTCGGGCATATCTCAGAGTCAATGACAATACATAGACTTACGGGAGATTGCCCCCGCGACCTTCTCGTCGCTCCTGATTGGAACGCCGATAAAAACGGTATAATCGCAAAAATAAACGAAACTATGAAGAGCCTCGGAATCTCACAAGGCTCGCTTTGCTAATTTTTAGGAGCTTGGCTACCGCCAAGCTCCTAGTTTTATTATATTACCAATATGCGACTTACGCGAGGTGGCTTGCTGTGCCGTGCCACATGCTTTTTACGTCGGCATCGGTATATCCGAGGTCGATTTTTGCCGCTTCGACGTAATCCTTTCTGAGCGCTGAGGCTGGAGAAGAAAGCACGTGCTGTGAATAATAGAGCGTCATTTCATGCGGCTCGTCGATAACCGCGATAGCGCCTGCCGCGCCTCCCCAGCCGTAGTCGGTACGCATTCCGATTGGCGTACGCACTCCGAGTCCGTATCCGTAGCCATTGAGTCCCCACGGGCTATAAGGTATTCTCTGCTCTTCGCTCAGATAATCGGTTTTCATTTTCGCAACTATATCCTGATTAAGAAGCTTATACGTTCTCATAGCCTCAAGGAATTTTATAAAATGGGGAACGCAGCTTATAAGTCCAGCGCCGCCACTCTCGTATTCCGAGCCGAGCTTATATTTATATATTTCTTTTCCTATATTGACGAATTTTTTTGTTTTCTTTTCATAGATATACTGACTGCAAAGCTCATCAAGCCTCGACTTTGGCAAAAGGAAGGTAGAGTCCTTCATTCCGAGGGGCAGAAAGATTTTTTCGTTTGCAAATTCACCGAATCTCTTACCGCTTACAACCTCAACTACCGCCGCAAGCACGTCATGCGCGAGGCTATACTGCCACCCCTCTCCCGCCTCGTATTCAAGGGGCGTTTTTGATATATAGTCCATCATTTTTACGGTAGGACATCTGCCCTCGGTTTCTTCTCTTCCGCGAGCAATTTCCTCGGTATCAACGTTATAGCTGAATCCCGCGCTCATATTGAAAAGATTGAATATTTTTATTTTCTTTTCAGCCTTTTCTATTCCACCGCACTTTTTGACCTTCATATCCGAAAACGCTGGAAGATAATCGCAAAGATTATCGTCAAGATGAAGCTTCCCTTCCTCAACAAGCTTAAGCGCCAAAGCACAGGTAATAAGCTTTGAGCAGGAATAAGCGTTGTAAAGCTCACCGCCAACAAGCTTCGTTCCGTCCTCTTCCTTAACTCCGCGCACCGTGTGGTAAACTTGCCGACCCTTGTGGTAAAGGGTCAGCTCCATTGCGGGAATGCCGCGGCGAGCGCTTTCGGAAAGCAGCATTTCCATATTTTCAAACATTTCTCATCTCCGGATTACATTACATCTTAACTTTTAAAATACTTAACCATAGACTTAAACATCTTGATATCGTAATCACCGATAACGTTGCGGTAAAGACCTGCGCCAACTCTCTCGGAGTGACCCATCTTACCGAACACGCGTCCGTCGGGAGATGTAATACCCTCAATAGCAAGAGCTGAGCCATTCGGGTTAAAGTCAATATCGTAGGTAGCATTGCCGTCAAGGTCAACGTACTGAGTAGCTATCTGACCACCTTTGATAAGCTCTGCAATAACGGCGTCATTTGCGAGGAATTTACCTTCACCGTGAGAAATCGGCACACAGTAAATGTCGCCAACGTTGCATTCAGCAAGCCAAGGTGACATATTTGACGCAACACGGGTGCGCACTATCTTTGACTGGTGGCGCGCAATGTTGTTGAAAGTCAACGTCGGACAGTTCTCATCTGTGTCGATAATCTTTCCGTAAGGAAGAAGTCCGAGCTTTATAAGCGCCTGGAATCCGTTACAGATAC
>JAZQKG010000002.1:0-29945 GCA_045542035.1 Eubacteriales bacterium
AGTATTTTTCTTTAAGAATATAATAGCTTATTTATTGTAAGAAGTCAATAGAATTTTGAAAATAAAGTAAAATATTTTAATATGTATGGAAAAAAGCGGAATCCGTTCATTAATGGAATCCGCTTTGGAAGATTTAAATGAATAAATAACCGATTTATTTCGAGCTTTCAATGATATATAAAATATCATCTATCAATTTTTCTGTTGTTTCGTTTAAAATTTCAAAGTTCATAGCAGGCGTATATATTGCCTCAAGAGTAAAATGATAATCTGATGCTTTTTCAAACTCCTTACGTGAATAAAGAAGCAGTTCGTTGTATCTTTTATCAAAATCAGAAAGTATTTCACTGTAACTGTCTAACGTTATTTTGTCAAAAAATTCATTTGTATCTATTTTCTTTTCACAATCATTATTAATTTTTATAAATGTGTTTTTATCGGGAATATATATAGCTTCTGTAAGTTCATCGGAATAGGGAGAAGGGAAAATATAGAAATTACAATTTTTTCTTAACAGTTCATCTTTTAAGCAGTTCATAAAAACGTATTCTGAACCGAACGCACCCGCAACAGATAAGCAGTCGGAAAAGGATGAATTATCGGTTGGGTACGCTTTGTAACCGTATTTACTAAAAGAAGAAATCAAACGTTTATATATTGTTCTGCTGTGATTTATTTCGTCAAAAGATAGTAAATGTCCTATTTCTTTTATAGCAAGAACGTGGTTGAAAGAACGGTTTAATATAGAATGCTTATCATAAAAAAAAGCGCCGGCGTGGTAAAGATATTTGTATGCTTTTTGATATGATAAACGTTTTTTTTCGTTTAAATCTTCGATTGAATTTCTTTTTTTAATAAGTTGGTTTCTGTCCCACATGTTGCCAAGATTTATAATTTCATCTGCGGCTCCGGGGATTTTTGCATCGGTTTCATGTGGAGCGGTTCCGTCCAAGATAGCAATTTTTTTACCGTCTCTATATATTATTACTCCGTCAAGTGAATTTGGATCGGATGAGCAGTATATTCTGTCGGTTAAAAATTCTTTGTTTTCAAAATAAGAGGCAACCGTTTTCATTAGGCTGCTTTTTCCTGTTCCGGGTCCGCCCTTTAATACATATATTCTAGCGAAATCCTTCGTAGAAAAGATTTCGCTAAAGTAGCTTCTAAATCCCGAAAAACCGTTAGCGGCGCCAAAGTAACAGTTAAATATATTCTTCATAAAATCTCCTGTTTAAAAATAATTCTAATTTATAATATTCTATTTTACTAAATAATGATAACATAAACTTGACTTTTTACTATTTATTGGTGTATAATATAATGTAACAACAAAATATGGGGGTATTTTTTTGAAAATAATAGGTTTGTGCGGCGGAAGCGGCAGCGGAAAGGGTACAGTAGCCGATTTATTATCTTTATACGGCATAATGTCAATTGATACCGATGCCGTTTACCATGAGATTACATCCCATAAAACTCCTTGCCTTGATGAAATTGCCGAATCGTTCGGTGAAGGAGTTATCTCTAAAGACGGCTCACTAAACAGAAAAGAGCTTGCCAAAATTGTTTTTAACGGAGAAGACGCAATGGTTAAGCGCTCGCTTCTAAACAGGATTTCACATAAGCACGTATGGAATAAAACGAAAGAAATCGTTTCAAACTTAAAAACGGGCGGCGCCGAATTTGTTATTATTGACGCACCTTTGCTTTTTGAATCCGGATTTAATAAAGAATGCGATTTTATAATTGCCGTCACCGCGGATATGGATATTAGGATTGACAGAATAATAAAAAGAGACGGTATCGATAAAAACGCGGCTGCTCTAAGAATAAAATCACAGCTTCCGGATAATTATCTTATTGAAAACGCGGATTTTCATATTGAGAACAGCGGTTCGTTTGAAGAGCTTGAAAAACAGATTGGAAGTCTTATTAATCAATTAAAATCTATTAAATGAGGTGAAAACACATGGCAGAAAAAACAGTTGGAAAAGAAATATATGAAAAGCTTTCTTATTCAAAAAAGAATGTTTTCGAATGTGCGTCAAGTGATAAAGTTAAAGAAATCTTCGATTATGCCAAAGGTTATATGAATTATCTCGATAATTCCAAAACAGAGCGCGAAGCAACTGTTGCTTCAATAAAGATTCTTGAAGAAGCAGGTTTTTCCGAATACAAATTCGGTGATAAGATTTCTGTGGGAGATAAAAAATATCTTAACCATCACGGAAAAAGTCTCGTCGCCTTTAAGATAGGTGAAGAGGATATAGAAAAGGACGGATTGCGTCTTGTGGCGGCACATATTGATTCTCCGAGAATCGATCTTAAGCAAGTGCCCGTATATGAAGATTCGGGAATGGGATTTTTTAAAACTCATTACTACGGCGGTGTAAAAAAATATCAATGGACGGCTATTCCGCTTGCTCTTCACGGTGTAATGGTTAAAGCGGACGGTGAGACGGTAAACGTTGTAATAGGAGAATCTGACGAAGATCCGGTATTTTACATTAACGATCTTCTTCCACATCTTGGTCAGCGTCAGGCGCAGGAGCCATTAGGCACGGCTATTGCCGGCGAATCGCTTAATATATTGGTTGGCGGTCTTCCTTATGCCGATGATGAGGTAAGCGACAAGATAAAGCTTACTGTCCTTTCGATTCTCAATGAAAAGTACGGTGTTAGCGAGGAGGATTTCCTTAGCGCCGAGCTTTCGCTTGTTCCCGCATTCAAGGCTCGTGATATTGGATTTGACAGAGCGCTTATCGGTTCTTACGGACATGACGACAGAGTGTGTGCTTATCCCGCTATTACAGCGCTTGTTGACAACGCGGATACTAAGCATACAGTTATGGTTATTCTTGCGGATAAAGAAGAAGTAGGCTCTGACGGAATTACCGGTATGAAGTCGGAATTTTTGGTTGATATTATGGATGAAATATCATCAAATCTTGGAAAAAACAGAATAGTTGTCAGAAGTAAATCGAAATGCTTGAGCGCTGACGTTACCGCAGCTTACGATCCTAATTTTCCCGACGTGTACGAGAAGAAGAACAGCGCGCTTATCTCATGCGGAACAGCAATGTGTAAGTTTACGGGCTCAAGAGGAAAGAGCGGAACAAACGACGCTTCGGCTGAATTCGTTGGCTTTATCAGACGTTTGTTTAATGAAAATTCGGTTATTTGGCAGACTTGTGAGCTTGGAAAGGTTGATGCTGGCGGCGGAGGAACTGTTGCTAAATATATTGCCAATTTGAATATAGAGACGGTTGATATAGGAGTTCCTGTTATTTCAATGCATGCGCCTTACGAGGTTGTTTCTAAAGCTGACGTTTTTTCAACGTATGAGGCATTCTGCGCGTTTATTAAATAGTTTTTTTCTCAAATACAGATATTTTGAGAAAGGATAGGATTAAAATGTTTAATAAATTAGCTAAAGCAGATGACAGATTCAGAGAAATAGAACAGTTAATTACGCTTCCTCACATTGTTTCGGATAATAAAGAGTATTCCCGTTTGATGAAGGAATATAAAAGCCTTACACCGATAATAGATAAATACCGTGAGTACAGATGCGAAGAAAAGCAGATGATTGAATCGGATGAAATGATGCGTGATTCGTCGCTTGATTCCGAATTTCGTGAGCTTGCTGAGGAGGATTTTAAAATTCACAGAGATGCCTGCGATACGTTAAAAGAAGAATTACAGATACTTCTTATTCCGCGTGACCCAAACGATTCAAGAAACGTTATAATTGAGATTCGTCAGGGAGCTGGCGGAGAAGAGGCGGCTTTGTTTGCGGCAGACCTTTACCGTATGTACTCTATGTACGCCTCATCAAAGGGCTTTAAGACAGAAACCGTAACTCTTAACGACACAGAGCTTGGCGGAATCAAGGAAGTCAATTTCATGGTTATAGGAGACGGCGCGTATTCAAGATTTAAATTTGAAAGCGGAGTTCACAGAGTTCAGCGTATTCCCGTCACCGAGTCAAATGGCAGAATACAGACGTCAACTGTTACTGTTGCCGTTTTACCAGAAGCGGAGGACGTTGAGGTTGAAGTTAACCCCGCAGATATAAAAATCGAGTCTTGTAAATCGAGCGGAGCCGGCGGACAGCACATAAACAAGACGGAATCAGCGGTTAGACTTACTCATAAGCCAAGCGGTATAGTTATCGAATGCGACCAGGAAAGAAGCCAACTTCAAAATAAAGAAAAAGCTTTAAAGATACTCTATACAAAGCTTTACGATATGAAGCAACGCGAACAGGATGAAAAAATTGCATCAACGAGAAAAAGCCAGGTCGGAAGCGGTGACAGAAGCGAGAAAATAAGGACATATAACTTCCCGCAATCCCGTATCACAGACCATAGAATCAACAAAACACTATTTTCACTTGAAGCATTTCTTGACGGAGATATAGATTCGCTGATAACCGACCTTATAGCGCAGGATACTGCAGAACGCCTGAGGGGTGAGAGTTCATAAATGAATACCGAATTAATAAAACTTTCTTTAGGTGATGTTGATTTTTCTGATAAAATTAATAAAGCTGCCCGGGTTATAAAGCAAGGCGGACTCGTTGTTTTTCCTACTGAAACGGTTTACGGACTAGGTGCTGATGCGACTGATCCCATTGCGGCGAAGAAAATATTTGAAGCAAAGGGAAGACCGTCAGATAATCCATTAATAATTCATATTTCAAATCCTGAAGAAGCAGAGAATTATACATTTACAAACGATATATATTATAAGCTTGCGGAAAAATTTATGCCCGGTCCTTTGACCGTTGTTTTGCCATCAAAAGAATCTATACCGAAGGCAACAAGAGGCGGACTTGACACCGTCGCGGTAAGATGCCCGGAAAACCAGATTGCGAGAGCGCTTATTTCGGCATCAGGCAAACCGATAGCAGCTCCGTCTGCAAATTTATCAGGAACTCCGTCTCCGACAAACGTTATGCATGTGATTGACGATATGTACGGGAGAGTCGATGTGATAATAGATGGAGGCTCGTCAGATTTTGGACTTGAATCAACAATAGTTAAAATAGAAAAAGATGGCAGCATTACGCTTTTACGACCCGGAAAAATAACCGTTGAGGCTCTGCGCGATGTGTGTTACAGGGTAAATATCGCCGATGCTGTGACTGACAAGCTCAAAGAGGGTGAGGTTGCCTTATCGCCCGGAATGAAATACAGGCATTATGCGCCAAAAGCACCTTTGACGCTTCTTGATGGCGAAATAGATTCGATGTGTGATTATTTATCACAACTTAACGAAAAAAACGTGGCAGTAATTGTTTATGAAGATGATATTTTATATTTAAAAAGTAAAATCCCATATGCCCGTTTTTACTCATTTGGAAAAAAAGATGACGAAAAAGAGCAGGCGCATAACCTTTTTAATATTCTCAGAGAAGCCGATAAAGAGAATTATGAGCAAATATACGCGCCTCTACCAAGAAAAGCGGGTGTCGGTCTTGCTTTATATAATAGAATGATTCGCGCGGCGGCGCATAAAATTGTTAAACTGTAAGAATGTAATTTTTATTATAACAAAGGACAGGTTGTATTAGATGGCAAAAAAGAAAAAACAAGACGTCAAAGATTTAAAATTAAATGAAAGCGTAGCAACTTTACAGCCTATAACGGAAACGCTTGAAAAAAACTATATGCCTTACGCAATGAGCGCAATACTTTCAAGAGCTATTCCGGAAATAGACGGCTTTAAGCCTTCGCACAGAAAGCTTCTTTATACAATGTATAAAATGGGACTTCTTAAGGGGCAGAAGATAAAAAGTGCTAATATCGTAGGTCAGACGATGCAACTCAACCCTCACGGAGATTCCTCAATCTATGAAACAATGGTAAGATTAACAAGAGGAAACGAAGCGTTGTTACATCCGTTTATCGATTCCAAGGGGTCTTTTGGTAAGCAGTATTCAAGAGATATGGCTTACGCTGCCTCCAGGTACACCGAAGCAAAGCTTGACCCTTTTTGCAATGAGCTATTCTCCGGAATAGATAAGGATGCGGTTGACTTCGTTCCTAACTACGATAATACCACTACCGAACCTGTTTTGTTGCCTACTACCTTTCCAAACATTTTGGTATCTCCAAATCTTGGTATTGCTGTCGGTATGGCGTGTTCTATATGTTCGTTTAACCTTGCTGAAATTTGCGATGCGACGATAGCTCTCCTTAAAAATCCAAATACGAGCGTTGACAGAATTCTTGATATAATAAAAGCCCCTGATTTTCCCGGAGGAGCCGAAATAATTTATGACAGAGAACAGATGCGCAAGATTTATGAAACGGGAAGCGGAAGCTTCAAAATGCGCTCTAAATACGAATATATTAAAAAGGATAACTGTATAGATATTCTTGAGATTCCATATTCCTCATGCATCGAAAGTATAATGAAAAAAGCTTGTGAGATGATAAAACTCGGAAAGCTACGTGAGGTTGTAGACGTTCGTGACGCGATAGATCTCAACGGATTCAAGCTTACTTTTGACTTAAAAAAAGACGCAAATCCCGAGCTCGTCATGCAAAAGCTTTTTGCTGCGACCGAGCTTGAAAATAACTTCGACTGTAATTTTAATATTATCGTTGAAGGAACGCCTATGCAGCTTGGCGTAAGAGAAATACTTAATGAATGGATTAAATTCAGAGTTAAATGCGTAACTCGTGAATTTACTTTTGATCTTGGTAAAAAAGAACACAAGCTTGAATTGCTGCTTGGTCTTGCTGCTATTTTGCTTGATATAGATAAGGCAATTAAGATAATACGTAACACAGAAAAGGAAGAGGACGTTGTTCCTAACCTCGCGGCAGCCTTTAATCTTAGTAAGGCGCAGGCGGAATACGTAGCGGAAATAAAGCTTCGTAACATAAACCGCGAGTATATTCTCAACAGAGTTCAAGAAATAGAGGGTCTAAAAAAGGATATTGCTGAAATTAAGGAAACTCTTCGCGATGAGCTTAAACTTAAGCAACATATAATATCAACACTTCAAACAATAAAGAAGACGTACGGTGCTCCGAGAAGAACTTCTATTGTAGAAAAAACAGAGGTAGTAGCTCCTGCAAAGGATATATTCTTTGAAAACTATAACTGCCGTCTTGTTCTTACAAAGGGCGGATACTTTAAAAAGCTTTCTGTTCAGTCGGTAAGAGCTTTGGAGGAGCACAAGCTTAAAGAAGGCGATTTTATAATCTACGAGGAAGATACCGACAACCGCGGAGATATTTTATTCTTTACCGATAAGGCTCAGATTTACAGAGCTAAAGTTGCTGATTTTGATCTTTGTAAATCATCGCAGATGGGGGATTACGTGCCTATGAAGCTTTCTATGGAAGATGATGAACACGTTGTCGGATGTAAGATGATTTACGATATAATACCTGAGCATCACATCGTTTATATTTTCGAAAACGGAAAGGGACTCAAGGTTGCAATGAAAGCCTATGAATCCAAATCTCGCAGAAAGAAGATTTCGGGCGCATGCTCAAGTGACTCGCCTCTTGTCGGAGCCATATATGAAGCAGAGAAGCCGAAGCAAATATTTATCAGAAGCAACGGCGGAAAGGGAATGCTCATAAAAACAAGTCTGATACCCGAAAAGGCAACAAGAACAGCTTCCGGTGTTCAGATAATGCAGCTGCCAAAGAAAGGCGGAAAAATTGAGCTTGTTACCGAGCGTATAGAGGATATCGGTGAGGATGCGCAGAAATGCAGGAAACTTGCAATTCCTTCAACTGGTGTCTCCATATCTCAGCTTGAATTTAAATTTTAAAGCAAAAAAAACGGCGATTAAATCGCCGTTTTTTATGTTAATATAGGGCAGAAAAATCAAATTAAGGTTTCAAATTTGTATCCTACACCCCATACTGTTTTTAAAATCCATTTGTCCGAAACGCCTTCCAGCTTTTCACGAAGTCTCTTTACGTGTACGTCAACCGTTCTTGAATCTCCGAGATAATCAAATCCCCAAACCTTATCAAGCAGCTGATCGCGTGTGAAAACTCTGTTGCAGTTGGATGCAAGGAAGTAGAGAAGCTCGAGCTCTTTGGGGGGAATATCGATTGCTTTTCCGTTTATTTTAAGCTCGTATTTTTGTAAGCTGATTTCTATGTTTTCAAATTTAACGACTTCATCGTCACTTGTTTTGGTATGTGCGTTATAACGTCTGAGTACAGCTTTAATACGCGCAGAGAGTTCCTTCATATCGAAAGGTTTAACGATGAAATCATCAGCGCCAAGCTCAAGTCCGAGAACCTTGTCAAATACGTCACCCTTTGCGGTTATCATTATAACAGGCTTCGGTGACATTTCACGGATTTCACGGCATACCTGCCAACCATCCTTTTTAGGCATCATAATGTCAAGAAGAACGAGGTCAGGCTCGTAAATCTTAAAAAGCTGTACGCCCTCCATTCCGTCATTCGCGGTCTTAACCTGATATCCTTCGTTTTCAAAATAAAGCTTTAACATGTCACATATATTAGAGTCATCATCAACTACCAGAAGCTTAGTGTCCATTTTTATATCTCCTTTGTTTTAAATTGTTAACTTTGTTAAAAACATTAAAATCTTAACAATTTAATTATACATAACATATATGTAGATGTCAAGAATAATTTATGAATTTTTTGACATTTTTTATAAAATATTCTTTTTGCAACCACTTGATAAATTAAAGATAATATGATATGATAAATTGAAAGAAAAAATCAAATGTTGTGGATTAAATAAAGGAACATATTATGGGGTTTTGGATTTGGATGTTTTTAGTTGCAATTCTTTGTCCTTTTGTAATGATAGGCGCAGGATTGTTTTTTAGAAAGACGGCACCGAAGAAAATTAACTTTTTCTTTGGATATAGAACCGAAAGATCAATGAAGAATAAAGACACTTGGGAGTTCGCACACAAGTACATAGGGAACTTGTGGCTTGTAATAGGACTATCTCTTATTATTCCATCCGCTGTTCCAATGCTGTTTGTTATCGGCAAAAGTGAGAAATTGATCAGTGTACTCTCGCTATCCGTATGATTTCTTGGCATGGTCGCTTTGATTATCTCCATATTTTTAACAGAAAATGCTTTGAAAAAGACATTTAACAAAGACGGTAATAGAATGGTTTAAAAGGAGAGAGTATTATGGCAGCATTTATAACTATTGGCGGACTTGGACTGCTGGTTTCTGTACTTGGAATAATAAATATGTCTGGGAACATTTCTTCTCTTCATTGGTATCACAGGCAGAGAGTAACAGAGGAAAATGTAAAGCCTTTCGGTAGGCTCGTTGGCTTTGGAACGTTGATAATCGGTCTTGTTATGATTGTGTTTGGAATATTGTTCTTGATATTTGAGAAAACACAGCTTAATATTTATGTTATTATTGGTACTGCAGTCTTAATCTCAGGTATAATTCTTGGAATGGCAATCAGCTTTTATGCAATGTTCAAGTATAATAAAGGAATTTTTTAACTCAAACAATTGTTTAAATATTTAACAATTAGCTCTTAACTATTGAAAAAATGAAAACGATATGATATAATTAGTAGGTAACATTTAGCAAATACAGTTGACATATGAATGAGGAGAAATTAAATATATGAAACTTGGTATCGTTGGTCTTCCTAACGTAGGAAAGAGTACGCTTTTTAACGCGCTTACAAATGCGGGCGCTGAATCCGCAAACTATCCGTTCTGCACTATTGACCCTAACGTCGGAGTAGTTGCAGTTCCGGACAAGCGTCTTGATAAGCTTGCGGAAATGTATAAGCCCGAAAAATTTACTCCCGCAGTTATTGAGTTCGTTGATATTGCAGGACTTGTAAGAGGCGCATCAAAGGGAGAAGGACTTGGAAATAAATTTCTTGCAAATATACGAGAGGTTGATGCGGTTGTACACGTTGTACGCTGCTTTGAAAACAACGATATCATTCACGTTGAGGGAAATATTGACCCGCTCCGCGACGTTGAGACTATTGATATTGAGCTTATTCTTTCCGATCTTGAGATCGTTGAGAGAGCGATAGAAAGAACGGCTAAAGCCGCAAAGAGCGATAAAAAGCTGCTTGATAAGCTAGCTGTTCTCGAGAAGGTAAAGGTTTGTCTTGAAGAGGGAAAATGCGCTCGCTCTCTTGGTCTTTCCGATGAAGAGATGGCATACGTTGAAGAATCTAGACTTTTAACGCTTAAGCCTATAATTTACGTTGCAAATATCTCGGAAGACGAGGTAGGTGGAGATTATGAAAATAATCAAGGTTATTTGAAGCTTCGTGACCACGCGGCATCCGAGGGCAGTGAAATTATAGCCGTAAGCGCGCAAATAGAAGCAGAACTTGCAGAGCTTGAGGGGGAAGAAAAGCTTGGTTTCCTTGCGGACCTTGGAATTGACGAAAGCGGACTTGATAAGCTTATAAAATCGGGTTATTCGCTTCTCGGACTTATAAGCTTTCTTACAGCAGGACCTAAAGAGGTGCGCGCTTGGACAATAAAGCGCGGCACGAAGGCTCCCGGCGCTGCCGGTAAGATACATACCGACTTTGAACGCGGTTTCATTCGTGCCGAGGTTGTTTCGTTTGACGATCTTGTCCGTGAGGGTGACAGAAACAAGGTCAAGGAAAAGGGACTTCTCAGGAGTGAAGGAAAAGAATACGTAATGAAAGACGGTGACGTCGTTGAATTTTTGTTCAACGTTTAAGATTTATCTTTTCCGGATTGAAAATAGCCTTTCTTTCCTCGTAAAAATTTAACGTGTCCGTACTCATCACAATTCTTTCGCTTGAAAATACAACCGTTTCAGCATTCTTAACCTTATATGTTAATTTATAATCGGCAGAGCCGCTTTCATGGCGTCCGAATATTATCGCATCACTTACTGCGATAGTTTCGAGCGCTATGCTTTTTGTTTCATCCAAAAGCGCATCTACGTTAAGATAAGTGTATATCTTTTCGTTCGAATAAACTGTAAGAATGTTTTTCTTTGTTTCTCCGATTTCACTGTGATATATAGGATATACCGTATGCTTTCCAACGTCTATTGAATCGCTGGTTTTATATACGCATAAAGAAGCGCGGTAATTCAATATTTCATTCGATATAGCGTTAAATATGCGGTTTTCTGTATCATTTTTTGGTGATGGAATATAAATTTCTTTTATCAGTATTGATTTTAATAATGCGCTTATGTTTTGTTCTAATTTATGCGAATAATGAGTGAATATATATTTATCTATTCTTGTAAGTTTGGTTTCTGTAATACTGCTTAAAGCTTCATATGCGCTTGTTTTTCCGTAATCTGCAATTTCAACGACGCATAAGTCGCCGCTATCGGTAAGAATTATTTGCTCGCTTTCATCGCAATAATATGTTATTTGAGATTTGTTTTCATTGTTATAAGTAAGTAAAGACGATAATGCAAATATACAGCAAAGCAGGGCGGAAAGTGTGGCTATTGCAATTTTCTTACGCTTAATTTTAAATACAAAAAATCCAAAGAAAAGAATAGCGAATATTATTGAAGAAGTTTTTATGACAGGAAAATTTGTCGACGTATATACCCACTCAAAATCCGATATTACACCTGCAAGGAAAATGATAAGTTGACCGATAGGATTTAAAATAATCTTAATCGGGATTAAAGTTCCGAAAAACAGTAAGGCGGTACCTACGTAGAGAAAAAGCTCAACAAGCAGAGAGAATATAAGCGTTGTAAACGGAGCGGCAAGTGAGATTCCGTCAAATTGCGTTATACATATAGCAAAGGTTGCGGAAATTGAGAAAATGGATGCAAGTAGTGATGTTTTTAGCCATTTAATGAAAGAGGGCTTCGAATATTTCTCGCTTTGATATTCGCTCATAACCACTATTCCGAGCGTTGCGAATGCAGAAAGCCAAAGCGATAAATCGTAAACGGCGTATGGCTGTAAAATGCATATAACCGAAACGGCAATAAAAAGCGATGTTAACGAGTCACGTGTCCTCGCGAGAAGATAGAGAAGGGATGATATAATAAGCATAATTCCCGCTCTCGTGACGGAAACGGAAAAACCGGTTATCGCCATATAGAAAAGCGTAAAAATAATTGTTACTACGGTTGCAGGCTTTTTTCGAAGCTTTAAAAAACGCAAGAGCTTTGAAAGACCGATCGCAAGTATTGCGAGATGCATTCCGCTAAGCGCGAGTATATGAGAAATTCCTATCCTTGAAAAATCAAGCTGTATGCCATTAGGAAGCATACTTCTGTCCCCAAGCAACAAAGCGCACAAAAGTCCACCGACCTCTTCGTTTGAGGAATAAACTATTTTTCGGCATATCTTTTCTCTGAACATTGCGATTTTATATTCAAACGGATACTTTCCAATGTCGGTTACAGAAAAATCCGAAATTTCGGTTATAATTCCAGACACACCTTGCGATGCGTAATAGCTTTCCATATCAAAGTTTGAGTTTTCGCTATTGAGAGATTGGATTTTGCCTTTTATGCTAACCTTGCTTCCTATTGAAAATCCATAGTATTTATCCGATTCAAGATAAGCCTTTAGCTTGTAATTTGAAAAAGAATCACCGTTTATATTATCGGTTTTAATAATTACGCCTTTTTGATAAGTATAGTCCTCAATTTCTGTTATCGTACCTTCCAAGGTCACCTCGTCAGTGTATCTGCTATATGCTTTAAACCAAGCGTTGAAATAAATAGAAGATGCGATTACGGAAAACACAGTACATATAATGACTACTCGTATAAACGCAGACTTTATCAGCCTTTTTAATTTAGGTATAAATGTACATATTAGTAGTATTCCAAGAAATATCAAAAAGGCAATATTGAACTTTGGAATATCACAAAAAGAAAAAAAGACAAAAGCCCCCAGCATTATACAAAGTATTAAGCTGAGCGGTCTTTTGTCAAATATATTCATACTGATTCCTTAAATTTAAATAAAGTCCGAGCCCTTGGGGATAACAAAGTTAAATGCGTTTTTGACTACCGTAAAGTCAATATTTTTTGCTCCTTTGATTTCTCCGTCTATACAGATTGGAACGGGATTATCGAATTCCATCTTAAAATGCTGAACTCGTTTGTGATTAATCACCTTCATAGCGCTTTTATTACTAAAATAAGTTCCGTTTTTATATGATTTTACAAGTCTGAAAAATGTAAAACGCGAAATCTTATTTATTGCGCATATATCAAGAATACCGTCATCCATTTTTGCTTTTGGGGCAGCGCAGTATCCACCGCCGCAAAATTTTCCGTTACCAATGGCTGTAAGGGTATAAATTCCTTCCCAAACCTCTCCGTCGTCAAATATAAGCTTCATTTTTGTTCCGATTTTGCGGAACAAAACCTTAAGAAGTCCGAGAGTATAGGAAAATGCGGGAGTAATAAATTTGTATTTTTTTAGCTTTGCCGCTTCTTTGGCGGCAGCGCAGTCAAAGCCGATGTTAACCATATTAACACAGTAAGCATCATTGTACTTTATAAGGTCGAGAGATGCAGTGCATCCGTCAATCTGCGCGTCGATACTGAAAAACAGTTCACGGTTTTTGAAATTACGAACAAAATCATTTCCGGAACCGTAGGGGATAACTCCGAATTCCACGTTGGGATTGCATGGGGAACTGTTAACTATTTCATTTAACGTTCCGTCTCCTCCGATGCATATAAACCGTTGTCTCTCTTGAGAAATACGCACCATTGAACATACGTATTCGGTTGCGTCACCGGGGCAGGTGGTGTAATATATATGATAGCTTAACTGCCTTTTTTTGCAGGCAGCCTTGATAATTTCTTCCATGTTTTTTTGCTTGCGTGGTCTTCCGGATTTGGGATTGAGTATGAAATGATAAATCATATTAAATTTCCTCCGGTAAAACATTCGACATACAATTTTATTATACCACAAAAAATAACCGTTTGTCAAGTAATTATCAATCTTTATTTTTTAAAAATGTAAAGCTCAGTTTACTTGCGTTTTGATTGATAAGCACGTATCATTTCGTAATATGCTTTAGCGGCTTGCTCGGTTTTATTCGTTCCAAACTGATAGTAGCGTTTGCCTATAAGGTCTTTCGGAAGATAATCCTGTTTTACGTAGTCGTTTTCGTAATCATGAGGATATATATATCCTTTAAAATCAGGACTTTTTAGATGCTCGGGTATCTCGGTTCCAAGTCCTTTGTCTATATCTTCTTTCGCCATGTGATATGCCATATATGCGGTATTTGATTTTGGCGATGTTGCGAGAATACATGCGGCATTCGACAAGGGAATTACAGCTTCGGGCATTCCTACGGCTTTAGCGCTTTCAACGCAGGCGTAGGTTATTACGGAAGCAAGAGGATAGGCAGCCCCTATATCTTCGTTTGCAATGACGAGAAGGCGTCTGCAAGCCGAGAGTATGTCTCCTGAGGCAAGAATTTTTGCAAGATAAAACACCGCTGCGTCCGGATCAGAGCCTCTTATTGATTTCTGAAGGCAGGAAAGGAGGTTATAATGAGTATCTCCGTCCTTGTCAAAATGTCCTGCCATAGACGGTGAAAGCTCCTTGAGCGCATCTTTCGATATTTCGGCATCAGAAACGTAAAACGCATTTTCGAGTAATCCTATGCTCATTCGCACGTCACCGCCGCAGGATGAAGCAATGGCTCGTAAAACGCTATCTTCGGCCGTTTTGTTTACCGAGAAATCTTTGTTAAGAATCTTTAAAGCGCGTCTTAGCGTTGGTACGCAGTCATCAGCTGAAACCGATTTGAATTCAAACGTAGAAGAACGTGACAGAAGAGCATTATATACGTAATAGTATGGATTTTCTGTTGTTGAAGCAATAAGAGTAATCTTTCCATTTTCCATAAATTCAAGCAACGATTGCTGTTGCTTTTTATTGAAATACTGTATTTCGTCGAGATAAAGAAGCGTTCCGTTATCCGAGAACATATTATCAGTTGAAGATATCACGTCTTTTATGTCTGAAATAGAAGCGGTTGTAGCATTAAGCTTATGAAGCTGCATGTTGGAAAGTGACGCAATAATGTTTGCCACGGTGGTTTTTCCCGTGCCCGGAGGTCCGTAGAAAATCATATTCGGAATTCTTCCGCCTTCAACAAGCTTGCGTATAATTCCGTTTTTTGAAACGAGATGAGATTGACCTGATATTTCGTCAAAAGTTGTAGGGCGTATTCTGTCCGCTAAAGGCTTTTGTGTCATTATAAACTCCATTTAAAATTAAGATATTGTAGATGCTGACGGTGTAATGTAATTTTCAAGCTCTTTTTTTAATTTTTTGTGCTCTTCAAGCTCAAGGTATGGGTCGGAAGCTGTAATTTCTTTTGCGGCAATAAATGCTTTTGAAAAAAGCTCGGTATCGTCGCATAGCTTAGCAAGCTTGAATTCAAACCCGCCGCTTTGACGCATAGTATCGTCGGATGCGGAAGCGAAGAAATCACCCGGACCGCGTAAAATGAGGTCTTTTTCGGCAATTTCATATCCGTCATAGGTAGTGCGCATGATTTCAAGACGGGCTTTGGCTTTTTCGGTGTTTAAATCTGAAACAAGTACGCAGTATGATTTTCTGTTTCCTCGTCCGACTCTTCCTCTAAGCTGATGTAATTGCGAAAGTCCAAATCTGTCCGCGTTTTCGATTATCATAAGGGAAGCGTTTGGAACGTTGACACCGACTTCAATGACCGTAGTTGATACGAGAACATCAATATTACCTGAGCTGAAATCCTTCATAATTTCATCTTTTTGCGCCGGCTTCATCTTGCCGTGAAGGCACGCAATTTTCAAATCAGGAAGACGATTCTGCAGGTCGACTGTGTATTCTGCCACGTTTTTAAGCGTATAAGTATTGTTTTTTATCATCTCTTGATTCTTTATTGAGAACGGAGAATAAGATTCGTTATCTTCTTCATCGGATTCTATAGACGGACAAACTATATAGCATTGACCTCCGCCCAAAACCTGCTTTGAAATAAATGAATCAAGTCGTTCTCTGTAACTTTCATCAACCACGAACGTGTCAACCCGCATTCTACCTTTCGGCATTTCGGTAATTCTTGATATATTTAAATCTCCGTACATTGTCAGCGCGAGGGTTCTCGGAATTGGCGTCGCGCTCATAACGAGCATGTGAGCCGCTGAGGACTTGTTTTTTAAATCACGACGTTGCGCGACTCCGAATCGGTGCTGCTCGTCAGTAATTACAAGTCCGAGCTGTTTAAAGTTAACCTTATCCGAAATTAACGAGTGAGTACCTATTATAATATCCGTTTCACCGCTCTCAAGCAGAGAATATATTCTTTTCTTTTCCTTTTGGGGCGTTGCGCCAAGAAGAATCTCGGTTTTAATTTCGAGCTTTGAAAGAAGAGATGATATATCGTTAAAATGCTGTCTTGCGAGAATTTCAGTCGGAGCCATTAGGGCTGCTTGATATCCGCTTTTTACAGCAATATACATAGCGATAACGGCGCAGATTGTTTTTCCCGAGCCGACGTCGCCGATAACGATTCTCGCCATTGGGGAGATTTTTCCGCTTTTATCTTTAAAAACTGTGTCTTTATATATATCGTTTATTGCATTTTTTTGGGAGTTTGTAAGCTCGTATGGTAACAGAGATACAAGCGGAGTCAAGTCGCAAGGACTAAAAGGGATGCCGTTTATGTTCTTCTTATAATGCGAGGAAACAGAAATACCAAGCCCGAACATAAGCATTTCGTCAAACGCGAGTCTCGCTATTGATTTCATAAGGGCGGATTCGTTTTCGGGAAAGTGAATATTTCTTAGAGCGTATGAAAGCACGGGCAATGAATTTTTAATTCGGATATCATCGTCAAGAGGGTCTATAATATCAGACAATGCTTCGTTAATAGCTATGCGTGTAATTTTATCTATGAATTTTGAGGAAATCCCCTCTGTGAGAGGATATATCGGAATGAGAGCCGAGAGGGTCTCTCCTTCTATCACGGGTTCATAGCTCGGATTTGTCATTTGAATCTGCCTTTTTGATAAGGTTAGCTTCCCGTAAAACCTGAAAACGCAACCTATATGAAAAACGTCTTTTATGTACGGACTGTTAAAAAAAACGATTTCACAGGAACCGCTATCATCAAACGCGCGAAATTTGGAAACTGTAAGCCCGCGTTTTAAAGCGGCGGATTTGACCTCGGATGCAACTGTCAGTATTAATGACTGAGGGCGGTCAAATTCAGCGCACGATAGCATTTTTACGTCACCGCGGTTTTCATATGCCCGAGGAAATAAATAGATAAGGTCTTTGACGGTTTGTATACCGAGTTTGTTAAGTTGCTTTTGTCTTGTAGCGCCAACTCCGGATATTTCGCCGACAGAGCTGTCTTTGTTTAATCTCTTCATTTTTCCTCCGTACAAATTTCGTTAAGTATATTGTACAACATTATTTCGTTTATTTCAATAACAAAATTCAAATTCTTTTTTATAAAGTATAGTTTGTTTACAGATATTTAATATATTTTTGATAAATTTTCTTTACAAAATATTTTAGTTGTGCTATAATAATATTAATTTTGTAATTTAAATGAATTTCGGAGTTAATAATGCAACTTGTTTTGAAAAAAAGCTCGCTTTATAAAAAAACAATTTCAACACTGTCTTTTCTTACTGCATCCTGTGTTTTTGGATGTATACTTCTCGGATATATTTTTTTGCCTATGGCGGCTGCATTCTATGCCGCGTTATTGGTATATGAGAATAAATCAAAGCGGGTAATGAGCTACGTTTTGCCGGTAGTTATGTTTTTAATAAATTTTGTGCTTCGCGATTTCAGCTTTTATTCTCTTGAAGCTATCGCATACGTTGTCATTGGCGTCTTTATTTACTTTGCATGTGCAAAAAATGTTTCAAAGGGAGAGACTGTTTTTTGGACGACGCTTTCGCTTGCGGTTATGCTTGTTATTTCTGCTATATTTATTGCGTTTGAGACGCTTGGCGCTTTTGGCATAACTCCGCTGGAACAGTTTTTTTCCAATCTTTTTTTATCATATAAGTCGTTTTTTGTAGATGCATTGACTTCAATAACCGTAGCAAATAAAGAGGGTATAAGCTTCTTTGCGTATAATCCCGCTGAAGCGGAACTGTTTTTTCACGAGATAGTAATACTTCTTGTACCGCTTGTTATACTGTTTGCGTTTCTTCTTTCCGGAATAACCTTTAAAATTTTTCAGTCTGTAGTTAGAAGAATTTCCGGTGAAGAATGCGAAATAAATTCTTGGAATTTCAAAACGTCAAATCTCGTCGCGTATTTTTACGTTGCGGTGGCGATTTTAACGATTTTTGCATCGGGGAGCGGAATATTTGAAATTTCAATCGTTAGTTTAAATACCGTATTTTCTGCGGTATTTGCGTATATCGGCATATCGTTTATCTACTCTTTGATTATCCTAAGAGGAAAAAGCTCCTTTTTCGCAATAGCCTTGATTGTTGTCACGTGCCTTGTTTTTTCCTCATTTGCGATTCAGCTTCTATCATTTATCGGAGTTTACTTTAACATTTTTTCTAATAAGATTTCGCGCGGAAAGGTCGGTTAATTATGTCAGAAAAGAAACATAAGCAAGTTAATTTCAGAGTTCCGTACGCATCTCGTTTTGAAATAGCGCTTTGCGTAGCTTTAGCATGCTTACATTTAGCTATATTGGCTGTTTTGTGTGAATTTGTTAAAATTTCTGCGGTTTTTTCCGCCATATTCGTTACCTTGGCATATCTTATTGAGGTTGCGATTATTGGCTTTAACCATCAAACAAAACAAAAAATATTACCTAACAAAAATATTCACGCTCTTCTTGACGAGCAGAGCAGCGTTGTTATTAAAAACGCGCTCTCTCCCGTAATCGCGGTTGATATTTACGGAACGATACTTTGGTATAACGATTCGATGCGAGCAATTATTCAATTGGACGATACTTTGGTCGGTCAGAATATAGAGAAGGTCTTCACACAGGAATTTGACCCCGACAGCTTTGCTGATATGACAGTTACCGTAAACGAGCGCCTTTATAAAGTCGAAGGCTTCAAGCTGAGCGAAGAGGAGAGAGGCATATACGTAGCGATGCTTTCGGATATCACAGCGCTGAGCGAAGCTGAAAATAAATATTTCGACGAGCGAGTTGCAGTTGCCTATATTGCAATAGATAACGTAGAGGACGTTTTGCAGTACGTACATGAAAAATCGCGTGATGCGGTTGCCGTAGTTGACGGTAAGCTTAAAAAATGGGCGGATTCGGTTAACGGTATTATAAAATCCTATGATAACGATAAATACGTTATGTTTTTTGAATCAAAGTATCTTGACGACTGTATAAACGATAGATTTGCTATTCTTGATACCATCAGAGACACGAGAGTCGGAGACAGCGTTTCGCTTACAGTATCAATAGGTGTATCCCGTATAAAAGGTTCGCTTAGAGAAAGAGAACTTGCGGCAAGGGACGCTATTGATATGGCGCTTCAACGCGGCGGTGACCAGGCGGTTTATAAAACCGAAACTACCACTGAATATTTTGGTGGAAGAACGAAGGCTGTTTATAAGCGTTCAAACGTACGTTCAAGAACCTTTACCGCGCATCTTTCGTCGCTTATGTCAAGGGCTGATAACGTAATAATTATGGGTCACAGATACGGTGATTTTGATTCATTCGGAGCTTCGGTTGGCGTCGCAAGGCTTTGTATGCTTTGCGGAGTAAAAACAAATATTGCCATTGATATGCGTGATAAAAACCTTGAACCCTGCATAAAAATGATGCAGGAAACAGATATATATTCACAGATGTTCGTTGATAATGCCGAAGGCCTTGATCTTATCGGACCCGATACTCTTATTGTGCTTGTTGACCATAACGCTTTTGAACGCGCGCAATTTTCCGATATAGTTAAGAAGGTCAACACAGTTGCGGTTATAGACCATCACAGAAAAATAGATAAAATGCCTGAGAGCGTAAAGCTTTCATATCTTGAGCCATCGGCTTCAAGCGCTTGCGAAATTGTTGCCGAAATGCTTGAAAACGCGATAAGCTCCCAGAATCTTATAAAAGAGGTTGCGGATATGCTTCTCGCGGGAATTTTGCTTGATACTAAGCAGTTTACGAGAAATACGGGAACGCGTACGTTTGGCGCAGCGCAATATCTACGCGGCGCGGGCGCAAGTCCCACTGACGTATATAATCTCTTCAAAACGACGGCGGACGATCTTTCAAAAGAAGCTCGCTTCCATACGTCAATTACAACATATAAAAATAATATAGCAATCTCGGCATGTGACGGCGATACGGATGAAAGCTATAGAATTATCGCTTCAAAGGCGGCTGATAAAATGCTCACTCTGAGGGGCATTGAAGCAGCGTTTACACTCGTTCGTATAGGTGATCAGGTGCACATATCGGGAAGGTCGAACGGAAAAATTAACGTTCAGCTTATACTTGAAAAGCTTCACGGCGGCGGTCATTTTGACGTTGCGGGCGCTCAGGTTATATCCGAATCCGTAACAGAGGTTCTTGAAACATTAAAATCCAGCATAGACGATTATCTTGAACAGTAAAAGGAGACATAAATATGAAAGTAATTTTACTTTGTGACGTTAAAGGGCAGGGAAAGAAGGATCAGATAGTTGAAGTATCCGACGGATACGCGCGCAATTTTCTTTTTCCCAAGAAGAAGGCTGTTGCGGCTGACGCTAAGGCGACGAGTGAGCTTAAAAGCAAAGAAGATGCTAAGCAGTTCCGTATAAACGAGGACAGAAAAGCTGCTCAGGCTCTTGCGGATAGAATTAAAAAGGCTGAGATTGATTTCACTGTCGGTCACGGACAGGACGGTAGGCTCTACGGATCGGTAACGTCTAAGGACATTGCCGAAGCTTTATCAAAGGAGCTTGGCTGCGAGGTTGATAAAAGAAAAATAGTTTTGAAAGAAAATATAAAAGCATACGGAAATTACGAAGTAGAAATAAAGCTACTCTCAGATATAAGCGCGAAATTTGTTGTAAAAGTACACGGCTGATATTTTCAGGACGGTTAAGAATATGGACAATAACAGTATCGTAAGGCAGATGCCCGTTAGCATTGAAGCGGAACAGGCGCTGCTTGGCTCTATAATTATAAATCCCGAATGCTTTGATAAGGTTGGCGGAATTATAAGCGTTGACGATTTCTATCTTGAAGAGCATAAGCACATATATTCGGCTCTTATAAAGATGTATACTCAAAGCAAGATGATAGATACCGTAACGCTCGTTAATACTCTCGTTGAGGAAGGCGACCGTGATGAAGCGGGTGGAATACAGTATATTTCACTTATCGCGAACTCTGTTCCGGCAGTTTCAAATGTGCGTGATTACGCAAGAATCGTAAAGGATAAATCCGTTCTGCGCCATCTTATAGGAATATGCGACGATATAAGCACGAACGCCTATGAAGAGGGTGCACCGGTAAAAACCATCGTTGACAGCGCGGAGCAGAAAATATTTGATATATCTCATAATAATGAAACCAAGGATTTCAGACATATACGTGATATTTTGCAAAACGTCTATCAGGAGATTGAAACGCTCGCTGAAAACGGGGGTGCTGTCACCGGAGTTAAAACAGGATTTTCCGGGCTTGACAGAATGCTTATCCAGATGGGAAAGGGCGACCTCGTTATCGTCGGAGCGCGTCCCGGTATGGGAAAAACGTCGTTTGCGCTCAATATCGCAACTAACGTTGCGAAATCCTCTAAAAAAGCTGTAGCTATATTTTCGCTGGAAATGTCGGGTGAACAGCTTGTAACGAGACTTTTGTCGAGCGAGGCTCTTGTCGACTCGTCAAGGCTCAGAACCGGTCAGCTTAAAACAGAGGACTGGGATAATATCGCAGGTGTAATATCAACGCTTTCGGGCTGCGATATCTATATTGACGATACGTCGGCTATAACGTCAGCGGAAATGAAGTCGAAGCTTCGCCGCATTTCTAACCTCGGTCTCGTCGTTATCGACTATATCGGTCTTATGCAAAGCACCGCGAATACCGATAACAGAGCTCAGCAGGTCGGAGAAATTTCACGAAATTTAAAAATTATGGCGAAGGATTTCGGCATTCCTATTGTCTGCTGCGCTCAGCTTAACCGCGGCACAGAATCGCGCGCCGGTGACGGAAAGAAGCCCACTCTTGCAGACCTCAGAGATTCCGGCTCGATAGAGCAGGACGCTGATATCGTACTTTTTCTTTACAGAGACGAATATTATAAGGATATAAGCGGTTCTGACAGCCAGGGCTCGGAGGACTCAGCTAACACGGCAGAAGTCATAATCGCAAAGAACAGACACGGCTCGGTTGGAAACGTAAAGATGGGCTGGATAGGTCAGTTCACGAAATTCAGAACGCTTGAGGAAGATATAAAGGCTTGATGAAAAACGATGTAAATAAGCTTTTTGAATCACCGCTTGGCAGGGAAATTTACAGAGAAGCTGCTCTTGCGGTAAAAGAGTTTTCTATGGCTGAAAAAATGCGCGGCGGAGCCGTCGTTGGATTTTCCGGCGGCGCTGATTCGGTTATGCTCTTGTGCTTTTTGAAAAAATATTATGAAAAACGGGAAGATGCGAAAATTATCGCCGTTCACGTTAATCATATGATAAGAGGCGAAGAAGCGGATAGAGACGAGGCTTTTTCCCGCGAATTTTGCGCTTCGCTCGGTGTCGAATTTATACCGAAAAAAATTGACGTTCCAGCTGAATCAAAAAGATTGTCGCGCGGACTTGAAGAGACTGCCAGAGATATAAGATACGCGTTGTTTGATGAGATATTACGTGGCAGAAACGATATTTCTTGCATTGCTATAGCGCACAACGCGACCGACAGTCTTGAAACCGCGCTCTTTAATATGATGCGCGGTACGGGCGCTCGCGGAGCTGCGGGAATTGCTCCCGTACGTGACGGCATCGTTCGTCCGCTTATCCTTATTCCGAAAAGGGATATAACTGCGGCGCTTGAAGAAAATTCGATTCCGTACGTTGTAGACAGCACGAATGCCGAGACGGATTACAAAAGAAATTACATCAGAAGCGAGATTATTCCTAAACTTTTTTATTTAACGGAAAATCCCGAGGCTCAGTTTGCGAAGCTATCCTCGTCTTTAAGACTTGACATTGAGTATCTTGACGGCGTTGCCGACGGAATTTTCAAAGAGTATGGTACAAACGCTGTGCCGGTGTCAGCACTAATGAAAATTCATAAGGCTGTTCTTGCTCGTATTCTTATTAAAATGGCAAAATCAGGAGGATCGAGTGGCTGCGAAGCTAATCATATAAATAAAGTTTCAGAGCTTTTAGGAAGGGATTTTTCGCTTGATATTCCGGGCGGTGTTAGCTTTATTTCGGAGGGTGAATTTCTTCGGGTCGGAAAACCTAACGAAGACATGCCTATAAGCTATGAAATGAAATTAGCGCTCGGAATAAATGAAATTCCCGAAATAAATAAGGCGATTATACTCTCCGAGACTCCATTTGATAATTTTTCTTCAAAAGTTTACAAAATTTCAATACAACTTACGGTTGACTTTGATATAATAAATGGCGTACTCTGCGTAAGAGAGAAGCGTGACGGTGATTCTTACGTATACGGCAAAATGACAAGAAAGCTTAAAAAGATATTTAACGATAAAAATATTCCGCCGAGAGAGCGCCATAAAATACCGATAATCTGCGACGGAAGCGGTATTCTCTGGGTTCCGGGGTTTCCCGTTCGGGATGGCGGAAGAAAAAATCCCGAAAGAAAGCTTTTCATAGCCGTGGCTGAACCGGTTAATAATATATAATGATAAATATGACATAAAGAAAGGCACAAGCTAACTTAATGAAGGTAAATGTTAAGAGCATAATAATGCTCATCGTGATGATACTTGCGATAGTACTCGCAGTCACTTTCTTTACTAATAATATGAAAGAAGATGAAAAATTCGAGTACAGCGACGTTTTAGAGCTGTTTGACGATGATCTCGTCGCGTATTTTGAGGTGGACGGTAATCTGAATATCAAGCTTCACACTCTCGTTCCAAAAACCGAAAACGGAAAGCCGCAGCTTGACGCGTTTGGAAATCCCGTATACGAAACGGACGATAAGGGTTCGCCCAAATACCGCATATATAAATTAAAGCTCAGTTATACCATTCAGCTTGATGAAATTAATAAAATAGCAAGGGAAAAGTTGGCTTCGGAAACCTCGAATCTTAAAAGCTATAACTATCTTGAAGCTGCGGGAACACCGTGGTATCAACTTTATCTTCCTTATATTATTGTTATTCTTATAACCGTAGGACTTGGATTCTTCCTGCTCAGACAGGCTCCGGGCGGCGGAGGAAAGATTAATTCCTTCGCGAAATCGAAAGCTAAGGTTGCGGTAAACGATAAGGACTCGGTTAAATTTGCCGACGTTGCGGGCGCTGATGAAGAAAAAGCAGAGCTTGAAGAGGTCGTTGAATTCCTTAAAGACCCCGCTAAGTTCGTTAAGCTTGGCGCGCGTATTCCACGCGGCGTTCTTCTTGTCGGCCCTCCCGGTACGGGTAAAACACTTCTTGCGAAAGCAGTCGCTGGCGAAGCGGGAGTTCCTTTCTTCTCGATTTCAGGCTCTGACTTCGTTGAAATGTACGTCGGTGTCGGCGCATCACGTGTGCGCGACCTCTTTGACAACGCAAGAAAAACACCCGCAAGTATTATATTTATTGATGAGATTGACGCAGTCGGCCGTCACAGAGGCGCAGGTCTTGGCGGCGGACACGATGAAAGAGAACAGACATTAAACCAGCTTCTTGTTGAAATGGACGGATTCGGAACTAACTCCGGCGTTATAGTCATGGCGGCAACAAACCGCCCCGATATTCTTGACCCGGCGCTCCTTCGTCCCGGAAGATTTGACAGAAGAGTCACGGTAAATTATCCCGATATGAACGGCAGAGAAGAGATTCTTAAGGTTCATTGCCGTAATAAACCCCTCGAAGAGAGCGTTGATCTCAGAAAAATTGCTCAAACTACCATAGGATTTACAGGTGCGGAGCTTGCAAACCTTATGAACGAAGCCGCGCTTCACGCGGCAAAGCGTAATAAAGCGCTTATCGGTATGGACGATATCGAAGAATCCTATATGAAGCTGATTCTCGGTCCTCAGAAAAAGAAAAATATGCGCACACCCGATGATAATAAGCTTTGCGCTTATCACGAAGCGGGTCACGCTGTAGCGTCTTATTTCTGTAAGCATACCGACCCAATAAAGCATATAACTATTATTCCCTCTGGCTCTGCGGGCGGCGTTACAATCAGCGTTCCCACGGAGGACAGAATGACAACTTCGCGTAACGCTATGATAGACAGAATCGTGCTTTCTCTCGGTGGACGCGCGGCTGAAGAAATAGTTCTTGACGATATCTCAACGGGCGCGTCAAACGATATTCAGCAGGCGACCGCTATAGCGCGCAATATGGTGACACGCTATGGCATGAGTGAAAAGCTCGGCACCGTTCTTTACGGCTCGGAGCATTCATCAGACGAAGTTTTCCTCGGAAGAGATTTCTCCTCGGGCAAAAACTACTCCGAAAAGACGGCTGCGGAAATTGATGATGAGATAAGAAATATCATATCCTCCTGCTACGTTACCTGCAAAAAGCATCTTACGGAGAATATTGATAAGCTTCATTTCGTTGCCGAATTCCTTCTTAAAAATGAGTCTATGGACGACGAGCAGTTTAAGGCCGCGATGGAAAGCGAAGCTCCCACTATGGAATATATCGAGTCCATAGCGAGCGAAAAGAAGCGCAAGAGCGACGAAGAAAACAAAACAGCTCACGAAAATAATGCGAAAGCCGAAGAAGAGGCAAGACGCAAGGCGGAGGAAGAAGCCGCGAAAAAAATGGAAGAAATGCAGAGAACAGGGAAGTTCCCTGAGGACGATTTCTTCAATTCCGTATTTACCGTTCCGGATGATGAGCCAAAAAATGATGATGATGGCTCGTCGGAATAGGGTAATGGTAAAAATGACGAAAACGGCTTGAATAACAAATGCGAAATTCCGTTTTAAGAACCAATACTATTAAGCGCCTTAGGAGAAATCCATAGGCGCTTTTAATTTGCGGAGAATCATAGCCTCTCACGCCGGGAGAGGTGGCGGCGCAGCCGACGGAGAGGGCGTCCCGTATTTAAATCAAAATTTACAATTATTTAACCAATTTTTTCATTGTCCCACGCGTATGACCTCGAAAAAATCATATAATTATAAATTTTTTATGGCATTTTCAACAATGAAATATCACGTTTATATGTCGATTTACACAAATCGCTTTTATTTCGCTATTTATTATTGACTTTTCGATAAAGATTATATATAATAGTAATTACAAAGGGATAGTTTTACTATTTTTCCTTTTGCTTAATATAGTTTATAATAATTTTATTTATAAGGAGAACAAGAAATGAGAAAATTCTCAAAAATTCTCGCAGTTCTGCTTGCAGTGTGCGCGATATTTGGTATTGTTGCCATGACCGTTTCCGGTGCTGAAGCAACAAACCAACTTGATCCGTCAACGCTTGGCAGCAACATTACAAATTACTATAACAACCCGGACGGTGTAGAAGACACGACTTACACCCAGATTGCTGGTGATAATGCAGATAAAAATCCGCCAGAAATTCAGTTGAAGGCCGGGGCATCCTTTGGTGATAATTTATACCTTAGAGTGTTTACTAACAAACTTCCGGCTGCAAACTACGTTAGCAACTCGACTTCGCTTTTTGCCGGAGTAGCATCATCATACCGTAAATTTGGCTCGTATGCGTATCACGTAGTTGACTTTGACGTTGGTTTTGACGCTTATCTTGTTAATGGCGAGCTCGATTATGAAGCAACATCGGGTGAGCAGGCATATCTTCCTAATATGTGGTTTGGTATTCTTGACAGCGGATGGAGCGGACAGATCTATTTTGTAAAAGATAGTGACGGTGCTTTCTATCTTTCTACTGATAAGGAACCCAGTGGCGACGATATAAAGCTTCCTGCTGAAAAGAATGTTTTCACACATCTTACATATGTTTGTAATGACGCTGATAGAACGATATACGTTTTTGTAAACGGCGAATATTTCTTCAAGGTAACCGACAGAGTTGGTATTCAGAGAATCTGTTTTAATCCCAGCGGAGCTGCTCCTGCAAATAAGTTCTCATACGCTATTGATAACTTTACATCAAGCTATTACGAACCCGCTTATTCCTCGGGTGATAAGTATGGTGTTGACGATTACTTCACACCCGGTGAAGATGGAATTGACCTTTCTAAGCCTCTTTACAACTGTGAAGACATAGTGTACAACAGAAATTATTCATATACATCTCCTGTCGATGCTCAGTTCTCTGCGATAATTGATACCGTTGCGGCTGATCCAGTTAAGTATCTCTTCATTGAAGACGCAATTGAAGCTCTTAACGCAATGAAGGCTGATGAGATTAACTCCGCTATAGTTACAATCTCTAAGAGCATGGAATATACGCCTGCTGACAACCTTAAGACTGTAACCTTTATTGCAAAGGCTGGCGCGGTCGTAACGATTCCTCAGGAAGCAAAAGATAACGGTTATACCGTATCAGTCGCTCCCAACGAGGACGGAACTGTTACTTATACTGTTAAAGTGGCGGAGCCTGCGAACATAGTATTCGTTGACGATAAGGGTAACGTTCTTGCAACAAAGCAGTCTCCCATCGGAGCTCCCCTTAAGACTCTTGACGTTCAGGTTCCCGTGACATATTTGAATAACGGAAAATATAAAGTTCTTCATCACTGGGAATTGAAGAACGGAAACAATGAAATAATTACGTTGGAAGACGATACTAAAATAGATTCTGATTTTGTATTTTATGCTTCTGACGTATACACTCCCGGTGTTAACTCTATTGTTGTAAAAGCGCATTATAATGTTGAATACGATATCGATTTTAAACCTGAGTTTGTCGTTCTTTCTAAAAAGAATAATGCTCTTGTTATAACTAAGGATATCGGTCAGGATGCGTACCTTGACATTACAAATGTCGCTACGTGCGTAAACGCTGCCGAAGAAGAAGTTACTCTTGTTCTCTACAAGGATGCTGAGATTGCATCTGTTGATTCATTGGTAGTTAAGGCAAATGCGACACTTAACGTTGACCTTAACGGTAATGCGCTTACCAAAAATGACGGTACGATGTTTATCGTTAATGATGCTGCAACGCTTAATATAACTTCTAACGCTTTAAACGCTGAGCTTAGTGCTGCTACTGTTATCGCAGGCGCTGATGACTCTAAATCCTACAATGTAAATATAGTAAACGTTGAGGACATCACTGTTAACGCTGCAACTCTTGTTGATATTAAAGGAGGCGCGTTCGCGGGTGCTGAAGACGAAGAGGTTAACTACAACGACCTTACAAAATCTTCCGCTACAGACGGAAACCCCGTTGTTATCAATATTATCGGCGGTAAGTACACCGCAGACACTACGATTTCCGGCGCAATGTTTAAGATTGCTACCACAGAGGTTCAGATTAATATAACGAATGCCAATATCACTAACATGGCAAACGGCGCGATATTCGCGACCGGCGCTGAATGCTTTGCGGAAGCTGATATTACCGTTACCGGTTCTTACCTTTGCGCTCAGGGGCAAGCGACTGTTCTCGGATCGTTCGGCAAGGATGCAGCCATTGAAATTGCTAACAATTCCAAGATAGTCGGTGATATATTCGCTGAAAAGATCGCAGGCTCTGTTACTATCGGTGCTAACACCTATATCGAGCTTGGCACAAACGCAATTAAGTATACCGAGGTTGCTCTTGTTGACGACCTTAAGCTTTCTGACAACTGCATACCCGTGAGAGCAAATCTCTATGACGATGAAGTAGATACATTCTACGGAATAGTTGTTCTTGATGAAACAGATGATGCTGCAATAGCTAACATTGTAACAATCACATGGCTTGATCCTAACGGCGAAGTATTCGCGGTTGAAGAATGGTATAAGGGAAGTACCGCGGTTGCTTACGACACGAATGATTTCGGTGTTCTCACTGACACAAAGAACGGCTGGTACACTCTCGGCTACGCTTCATGGGAAGACGAGAACGCAGTTGATCTTAAGTATAATCCCGATTATACCTTTGATCAGGATACAACCTTCAGACCCGTTAAGGGAATCGTTGCTTCCGTTGCAGTAAAGGTTAATATGTCTCTTCTTACTAAGTTCGAGGCTAACCTCTATATTCCTCTTGCAGCTCCCGAAAACGTTGAGATCCTCGGTCTCTTCACTCATTACGATGCTGCATTCGGCGCTAACTATCTCTATCACGTAGAAGACGATACGCTTGAATACGCTTACGTCGACGGTATGGAATACGTTAAGTACAGCACGTTCTTCGACAACTCCGACGTTGACAAGGCGTTAACAAGATATCTCATTATCGTAGTTGACGGCGTTGAAATGGTTCAGAAGATCACAGTTGACCTTCTCGGTTACGCTAAGGCTGTTATGGAACAGTACGGTTGCGGCTCCGAGGAAGCAGTTCTTGCATACAACCTTATTAACTACGCTAACGAAGCGTACGAGTTTAAGAACGGCGCTGAATACGCTCCCGCAGCTGATTTCCTCGCTCTTCTTGATCACGATGAAACCTGCGCTTGCGCATTCGGTTACGATTACGACCTTGAGGAAGTTTCTCTTAACTATAAGGAAGGTCTTGGCGATGGCGTTTACGGCGTAAGCTATGATATTTCAAATGAAATGCCCGCGTTCGTTGTATACGCTAATACCGATAAGAACGGCAACTCTCTCATAAAGAAGGTTACTGTTAAGTTCTACGGTATAAACGGTTCTGTTGACGATACAATGTATGAGTATAACCTCACACTTGTTCGCGGC
>JAZQKG010000003.1:0-23324 GCA_045542035.1 Eubacteriales bacterium
GTATAATCAAACTGTATAAATATTATCAAAATATAGAATGGAGAAAAATCAATGAATTACGACAGAGTGTATAATTTTTCTGCGGGACCTTCGATGCTTCCAGAGAAAGTGCTTGAGCAGGTAAGAGACGACCTTCTGAACTACAAGGGCACAGGGGAGTCAGTAATGGAGATGAGCCATAGATCCAAAGAGTATATGGCTATCATCGAAGCTGCAGAGCAGGACCTTAGGGAACTCATGGACATCCCTGAGAACTATAAAGTTCTTTTCATTCAGGGCGGAGCTACAACACAGTTCTCAATGGTACCTCTAAATCTCATGAACAAGTCTCACAAGGCAGATTACGTGGTAACAGGAAGCTGGGCAAAGAAAGCAGCTAAAGAAGCAAAGAAATTCGGAGATGTGAAGATCGTAGCTTCATCAGAGGAAGATACATTCTCATACATTCCTGAGCTTACACGTGAAGACTTCAGAGAAGATGCAGACTATGTACACATCTGCTTCAATAACACTATTTACGGAACGAAGTATCCCTATATTCCCGAAACGGGAGATATTCCTCTCGTCGCGGATATGTCATCCTGCATCCTCAGCGAGCCTATTGACGTATCAAAGTTCGGAGTTATTTACGCAGGCGCTCAGAAGAATATGGCTCCCGCGGGACTTACCGTCGTTATCGTTCGCGAGGACCTTATAGGAAAGGCTCTTCCCGAAATCCCCACTATGCTTGACTATCAGATAATGGCGGAGAACGGTTCAATGTATAACACCCCGCCTTGCTATTGCATCTATATTGCTAAGCTCGTTTACGAGTGGATACTCGGTCTTGGCGGACTTGCAAAGATGAAGGAGATGAACGAGAAGAAGGCGAAGCTTCTTTACGATTATCTTGACAGCCAGAGCTATTACACTGCTCCAGTAGTTAAGGAGTGCCGCTCTATGATGAACGTTACCTTCGTTACGGGAAATGCTGATCTCGATAAGAAATTTGCGTCTGAAGCTGATAAGGCCGGACTCAAGAATCTTAAGGGTCATCGCTCCGTCGGCGGAATGAGAGCTTCTATATATAACGCGATGCCTTACGAGGGCGTTGAGGCGCTCGTTGAATTTATGAAGGAATTCGCGAAAAACAATCCTAAGGTATAAGGTGTAGATTATGAAGAATATAAAGTTGATGAATAAAATTGCCAAGGTTGGCACAGAAATTTTTGAAGAGGAGCTTTATAACGTTTCGGATTCGGTTGAAGCGCCCGACGCTATAATGGTAAGATCGGCGTCTCTTCACGATATCGAGCTTCCCGAAACTCTTACGGCAATCGCAAGAGCGGGCGCCGGCGTAAACAATATTCCCGTTGATAAATGCACCGAGCGCGGAATCGTAGTATTTAACACGCCCGGAGCTAACGCAAACGGCGTTAAGGAGCTTGCTATATGCGCGCTCGTTCTTGCCGCGCGTGACGTTGCCGGTGGTATTAAGTGGGCAGAGAGCCTTAACGGTGAATCGGGTATCGCAAAGCTCGTTGAAGCGGGCAAAGGCGCATACGTCGGAAATGAGCTGCTCGGAAAGAAGCTCGGTGTTATCGGTCTCGGCGCTATCGGCGGTATGGTTGCTAACGCCGCAAACGCGCTCGGTATGTCTGTTATGGGATATGACCCCTATATAACAGCCGCTGCCGCGTGGAGTCTTGCTCCCTCTATCAAGCAGGCGTCAAGCTATGACGAAATATTCAAGAGCTGCGATTACATAACTCTTCACGTTCCCGCAACTCCCACGACTAAAAATATGATTTGCGAGAAGTCTCTCGCTCTTATGAAAAACGGAGTCAGAATTATCAACCTCGCGAGAGCTGACCTCGTCTCTGCCGACGATATTAAGGCTGCTATTGAAACCGGAAAGGTCGCGAAGTACGTGACGGACTTCCCAACCGAAGAAACCGTCGGCGTAAAGGGAATAGTAAATATTCCTCACCTTGGAGCTTCCACCTACGAGTCGGAGGATCACTGCGCCGTTATGGCTGCAAAGCAGCTTAAGGAGTATCTCGTAAACGGTAATATTAAGAACAGCGTTAACTTCCCGAGCGTATCCCTTCCTCACACAGCGGGCGCGAGAGTCTGTGTAATGCATAAGAATATTCCCAACATGCTCTCGCAGATAACGAACGCTTTCTCGACAGCGGGCGTCAACATCGAAAATCTCGCCAACGGCTCAAAGGGCGACGTCGCTTACACAATAGTTGAAACCAACGATATAGCTGATAAGAAAATCGTTGACGCGGTTATGAATATCGACGGTGTATTCGGCGTAAGATGCTATTAATTTAATTTGCTGAGTCGCTAAAGGCGGCAGAATGGAGATTGTTATGGATATCCGTGTAGTTGAAAACACATCTGAAAAAAAGGCTTTGCCCAAGGAAAGCGAGCTTGGTTTTGGTCAGTATTTTACCGACCATATGTTCGTTATGGACTATGAAGAGGGCCGCGGCTGGTATGACGCAAGAATCGTGCCGTTTGCAAACGTTTCGCTTCATCCCGCGTCTACCGTTCTTCATTACGGCGCTGAGATATTTGAAGGTCTTAAGGCTTACAGAACCTCCGACGGAAACGTTCAGCTTTTCAGACCTCTCGAAAATATAAAAAGAATGAATAATTCCGCTGAGCGTATGTGCCTTCCTCTTATCGACGAGAAGGACGCTCTCGATATTCTCGTAACCTACGTAAGACACGAGAAGGATTGGGTTCCGAATTCATTTGGAACGTCGCTTTATCTCCGTCCCTTTATGTTCGGAAATGACGAGGCGCTCGGAGTACATACCGTTAAGCGCGCAACCTTTATGATTATCGCTTCTCCCAGCGGAAGCTATTACAAAGAGGGTATCAATCCCGTTAAGATAATGATAGAAAACGAGGACGTAAGAACAGTTCGCGGCGGAACGGGTTACGCTAAATGCGGCGGAAACTACGCGGCTTCTACAAGAGCGGGTGAGAGAGCAAACAAGAAGGGCTATTCTCAGGTTCTCTGGCTTGACGGCGTTGAAAGAAAGTATATCGAAGAAGTCGGCGCTATGAACGTTATGTTTAAGATTGACGGCGAAATAGTTACTCCCGAGCTTACCGGTTCAATTCTTCCGGGTATAACGAGAAAGAGCTGCATAGAGGTTCTCAAAAATCTTGGATATAAGGTTAGTGAAAGACTTCTTTCCGTAGACGAGCTTATCTCGGCTCTTGAGAACGGAAAGCTTGAGGAAGCGTGGGGCTGCGGAACAGCGGCTGTCGTTTCTCCCATCGGACGCCTTATGTATATGGATAAGGAACACGTTATCAACGGAGAGAAGATAGGCGAGGTAACTCAGAGGCTTTACGATATCCTCACCGGTATTCAGTGGGGTAAGGTAGAGGATTCTCACGGCTGGATATACAAGATATAATATATTAGAGGGTGGCTCGGTTTTCTGAACTTGAGCTCCCCTCGTTTTGTTTCGCGCTTTACTATATTTTAAATATATCTTGACTATAATTCCAAATTGTGGTATCATATATAGGTGTGTAGTTTATGGAGGATTTAGGTTATGATTGATAAAATAAAGTCGGAAAAAGCCACCGCGGTCTTCCGAAAGGGGCTCTCGTTGAGGTTGAGGTCATAGCCAAAATATAAAAAAATATTTAAATATATAAAAAACACTTGACATTTATAGAATAAAGTATTATAATTTATCTTGTTAAAGTGATAAAGTGAGGAAATGATATGAAAAAGTTACATACCAAAGAAGTAGACGCTTTGTTTGAAGCAATACTCTCGCTGAAAAATCTTGACGAATGCTACAAATTTTTTGAGGACGCATGTACGATTAAAGAAATACTTGATATAGCTCAAAGGCTCAAGGCGGCTAGAATGCTTAAGAGCGGCAGCAATTATTTTGAGGTTTGCAATGAGCTTGGAATGAGCTCTGCTACTATCAGCAGGGTTTCGAGATGCCTCGAGTACGGAGCGGGCGGTTATGAGCTCGTTCTTGACAGACTTGATAAGAAGGAAAAAGAAAAAAGTGAATGAAGCTAATTTTTTGAAAAGCGGAGAGCGCGCCGTTGCCGCGCTTCGTTCGTTATATAAGCAGTACGGATATCTTCCGTTTAAGATGAGCAAGTTCGAGGAATATGACCTGTACGTCAGGAATAAGGAATTCCTCGTCGGTGACAGGGTTATAACCTTTAACGACACCGACGGCCGCCTGCTTGCCCTGAAGCCCGACGTAACGCTCTCGATAATAAAGAACAGCGTTTATGAAAAGGGCGCGAAGCAGAAGGTATATTATAACGAGAACGTCTACCGCGTGTCGCCAAAAACGAAAAGATTCAAGGAAATTATGCAGTCGGGAATCGAGTGCATAGGCGACACCGATATATTTGATACGTATGAGGTTTTATACCTTGCGTCAAGAAGCCTCGCGTCAGTGTCGGAAAATTACGCGCTTGATATTTCGCATCTCGGAATCCTTTCAAAGCTGCTTTCGGGGGCGAGTGATAACGATGCGTTTAAAAAGAGAATAACCGCGCTTATCTCCGAAAAAAACAAGCATGAAATAAATAAGGCTTGCTCTGATTTTTCGGTCTCAGATGAGTATGCCGAGATTATAAAAGAAATCGCAGATATGTACGGCGATATGAATTCCGTTCTAGCAAGGCTTCTGCCCGTGTGCGATAAAATAGGCGCTATGGAGCAGTATACCGAGCTTTCCTCGCTCTGCGCTATGCTTTCGGAATCCGGTATGGCGGATAGAATACGGCTTGATTTTTCAGTCGTTAACGATATGAATTATTACAACGGAGTCGTTTTCAAAGGATTTATTGAAGGAATTCCCGACGGAGTGCTTTCGGGAGGCGAGTACGGCTCTCTTATGGAAAGAATGGGGAAGCATTCCGGAGCTGTCGGTTTCGCGATTTATCTCGATTTTATCGAGGAGCTTACGTCTGTCGCGCGTGACTTTGACGTTGACGTTCTTTTGCTTTACAGCCCGTCCTCTGACCCCGTGTCGCTTTTAAAAATGAAAAACAAACTTATTTCTGAGGGGAAGAGCGTTTCGCTTCAAAAGGCTGCGCCCTCAAAGCTCAGATACAGAGAATTAATAAAGTTGGATAAATAATTATGATTAACGTTGCGCTTCCAAAAGGCAGGCTTGGAGAAAAGGTATACGCCATGTTTGAAAAGGCGGGATACGCCTGTCCGTCTATAAAGGAAAATAACCGAAAGCTTATATTTGAAAATGAGGAGACCGGTGTCAGATATTTCTGGGTCAAGCCGTCCGACGTTTCTATTTACGTTGAGCGCGGAGCGGCTGATATCGGAGTCGCGGGGAAGGATATTCTCCTCGAATACGAGCCCGAAATTTACGAGCTGCTTGATTTGAATATAGGAAAGTGCCGTATGGCTGTCGCCGCAAAGCGCGATTTCTTTGACGATAATACGAGAACCTTAAAGGTTGCTACGAAATTTGAGAATATCGCGAAGCAGCATTACGCCTCGAAGTGCCGCGATATTGATATAATAAAGCTTAACGGGTCTATAGAAATAGCGCCGATACTCGGACTTTCCGACGTTATAGTCGATATAGTCGAGACTGGAACGACGCTTAAGGAAAATAATCTTGAGGTGTTCGAAACGATAGCTCCGATAAGCGCGCGCCTTATCGCCAACAGAGCGAGCTTTAAATTCAAGACGCGTGAAATCGAGAAAATAATCGAGTGTATGAAAAGTGAGATAGATAAAAATGATTAAAATCTATAAATACGGAGAAGTGGACAGCAGCGAGATTTTCGCGAGGGAAAATATCTCCTCAAACGTTGAGGGCGTCGTGTCAGAAATAATAGCCAACGTTATTAAAAACGGCGACCGCGCACTTTTTGAATATTCCGAAAAATTCGATAAAGCAACCCTTTCATCACTTCTGGTGACGGAAGAGGAGATAGACGAGGCTTTCCAAGCCGTTGACCCCGAATTCATTGAGATAATAAAGGAAGCCGCGGAAAATATCCGCGATTTTCATAAAAGACAGGTACGGGGCAGCTTTATAATAAACGAAAAAGACGGTGTCGTTATCGGTCAGAAGGTCATGCCGATAGAAAAAGTCGGTCTTTACGTTCCGGGCGGAACTGCGGCATATCCCTCAACCGTGCTTATGGATTCCATTCCCGCGAAGATTGCGGGCTGCCGTGAAATCGTAATGGTAACCCCTCCGACGAGTGAGGGAAAGGTAAACCCCGTGATACTTGCCGCGGCAAAAATCGCGGGAGTCGACAAAATTTTTAAGGTTGGCGGAGCTCAAGCGGTTGCGGCTCTTGCCTACGGAACTGAATCCGTACCTAAGGTCGATAAGATAGTCGGCCCAGGAAACGCGTTCGTAGCTGAAGCCAAAAAGCAGGTTTTCGGCAAGGTTTCGATAGATATGATAGCAGGACCGTCGGAGATTTTAGTGGTTGCCGATTCAACCTGCAATCCAAAGCATATAGCCGCCGATCTTCTCTCACAGGCGGAGCATGACAGAATGGCGAGCGCCGTTTTGGTAACGGACAGCTATGATTTCGCAAAGCTCGTTTCCGAGGAGCTTGAAAGACAGATTCCGGAGCTTCCGAGATGCGAAATTGCGAGATTTTCAATAGATAATAACGGTAAAATAATCGTAGCGGAAAATAATCTTTCTCTCGCTATAGACATAGCGAACGAGATAGCTCCCGAGCATCTTGAGCTCTCGGTTGACAATCCATTTGACTACCTTGATAAGATAAAGCACGCGGGCTCAATCTTTATGGGCAAGAACTGTCCCGAAGCGCTCGGAGATTACTTCGCGGGACCGAATCACACGCTCCCGACGAGCGGAACGGCAAGATTTTCATCCCCCCTTAGCGTAGACGATTTCGTTAAGAAATCGCAATTTACCTATTACACAAAGGACGCGCTTTCAAGGGTTGCCGATAAGGTTTCGTATTTCGCGAAAAAAGAAGGACTTGACGCGCATGCGAAAAGCGCTACGGTCAGATTCGAAGATTAAAAGGAAAAAATAAATGTCAAGATTTTTCAGTGCAAAATATTCCGCCCTTGACGCTTACGTTCCGGGTGAGCAGCCGAAGGATAAGAAGTATATAAAATTAAATACTAACGAGTCTCCCTTTCCGCCGTCAAGGTCGGTTATAGACGCGGTAAGCCGCGAGGCGTGCGAGCTTATGCTGTATTCTGACCCCGAGTCAGCGCGTCTTACCGAGACCTGCGCCAAGCTTTACGGAGTCGATAAGGATATGGTCCTTATGACAAACGGCTCTGATGAAATTTTAAACTTCGCTTTTATGGCGTTTTGCGATAAGAACCATCCCATCGTATTTCCCGATGTAACCTACGGATTTTATCCCGTGTTTGCCGAGCTTAACGGCATTCCTTACGAGGAGATTCCGCTTTCGGACGATTTCACGGTGAATTACCGTGATTACGTAGGAATCGGAAAGAATATTGTTATAGCGAATCCTAACGCACCGACTGGTATAGCTCTTCCTCTCTCGGAGATAGAGGAGATAGTAAAATCAAATCCCGATAACGTCGTGATAATAGACGAGGCGTACGTGGATTTCGGCGCTGAGAGCGCAGTTGGGCTAGTTCATAAATACGATAATCTTATCGTCACGATGACCTTTTCAAAATCTCGCTCTATGGCGGGCGCGCGTCTCGGCTTCGGTATCGCAAGTCCCGCGCTTATCGCGGATATGAACACTATCAAGTTCTCGACCAATCCATATAACGTAAACAGAATGACCTCGGCTGCGGGTATCGCGGCTCTTAACGATAATTCATATTATATGGATAATTGCAGAATTATCGAGGAGAACAGAGAATATACGAGAGGGGAGCTTATCGCCCTCGGCTTCTCGGTCCTTCCGTCGAAAACCAATTTCCTTTTCGCAAGGTCTCCCGACATATCGGGTGAGGAGCTTTATTTAAAGCTTAAGGAAAACGGAATTCTCGTCCGTCATTTTAGTAAGGAAAGAATTAAGGAGTATAACAGAATAACCGTTGGAACGCGTGAAAATATGGATTCGCTTCTCTCGGTAATCAAGAAAATTCTAAAGGAGAAAAAGAAATGAGAGCATCCGAAATTAAGAGAAAAACCGCTGAAACAGATATTGAATTGAAGCTTAATCTTGACGGCTCAGGCTCGTCAAATATCGACACGGGCTGCGGTTTTCTTGACCATATGCTGACTCTTTTCGCAAAACACGCGCATTATGACCTTTCGGTTAAGTGCGCAGGAGATACGAACGTTGATTATCACCACACGGTTGAGGACGTCGGAATATGCCTCGGCAAAGCCTTTCTTGAGGCGCTCGGTGATAAAAAGGGTATTCGCCGCTACGGTGATAAAATTCTTCCTATGGATGAGGCGCTTATTTTATCAGCCGTTGATATTTCGGGAAGAGATTTTCTCGGATACGCTCTTGATATTCCGTCCTATAGAGTCGGGGATTTTGATACCGAGCTTTGCGAGGAGTTTTTTAAGGCGTTCGTGCGCGAGGCGAAGATTACTCTTCATATAAGACAGCTTGCGGGAACTAATTCCCATCACATAATAGAGGGCGCGTTTAAGTCGGTAGCGCGCGCTATCGCCTTTGCGACAGAGCTTGACTCGAACTTTGCTGACGAGCTTCCGTCAACCAAAGGAGTTATCTGATGATAGCTGTAATAGATTACGGTGTCGGAAATCTCTTTTCGCTCACGTCATCTCTTCGCGCGATAGGCGCTGAGTGCGTTGTCACCGGCGACCCCGACGTGATAAAACAGGCTGATAAAATCCTTCTTCCCGGTGTCGGAGCGTTTGAGGACGCGAAGAAGAAGCTCTCCGAATCCGGACTTGATAAGCTGATTATATCCGAGGTTAAGGCGGGGAAGAAGATACTCGGCATATGCCTCGGTATGCAGATGCTGTTTGAGCGGAGCTTTGAGTACGGTGAGCATGAGGGACTCGGACTTCTTAATGGAAGCGTCGTTTCAATGGACGGTATAATTCCAAAGGAGCTTAAAATACCTCATATAGGCTGGAACTCACTTCATATAGTGAAGGAGCATCCGATATTTAAATACGTGAAGGAAAACGATTACGTTTATTTCGTTCACTCGTATTTTGCTTCGGGCTGTGATGAAAGTCTGCTCGCAAGTACCGAGTACGGAGCAAATCTCACCGCGGCTGTCGCTCTCGGAAACGTTTCGGGAACGCAGTTCCATCCCGAAAAAAGCGGAGACGTTGGACTTTCGATTTTAAAGGCTTTTGCCGAATGGTAATTATATAAAGGTAGATATTATGAACATATTTCCCGCAATAGATTTATATGATAAAAAAGCGGTGCGCCTTTATAAAGGCGATTACAGGGAGATGACCGTTTACAGTGAAAATCCCTCCGAAATAGCTCTTGATTTCAAGAGAAAAGGCGCGAAATTTATACACGTCGTTGACCTTGAGGGCGCAAAGGACGGAACGACTCCAAATATTGACGTAGTTGAAAAAATAGCCAAGGAGAGCGGGCTTTTCGTCGAGGTCGGCGGAGGAATACGCTCTCTTGAGACGCTAAAAAAATACTTTGAGCGCGGTGTGTCCCGCGCCATACTCGGCACGGCTGCCGTTACCGATGAAAAATTTCTTGCCGAGGCGGTTTCGCTTTACGGTGAGAAAATTGCCGTCGGCGCTGACGTGAAGGACGGCTACATAGCGATAAAGGGCTGGGTGGAAAAGTCACAGTACACCCTTGACGCCTTCTTTGAAAAAATGCAGAGGCTTGGTGTTAGAACTGTGATTTGCACAGATATTTCAAAGGACGGAGCAATGCAGGGAACGAACCTTGAAATGTATAAGGAGCTTTCCGAAAAGTATTCCGTGGATATAGTAGCATCGGGGGGCGTGTCAACTCTTTCGGACGTTGAGGCGCTCGCGAAAATGAATATTTACGGCGCTATAATAGGCAAGGCTTATTATACAGGTGATATAAAACTTGATGAAGCGATAAAGGCAGCAGAAAAATATGATAACTAAGAGAATTATTCCTTGCCTCGACGTTAAGGACGGCAGGGTCGTAAAGGGCGTTAACTTTCTTGGACTTGCCGACGTCTCCTCTCCTGTTAAGCTTGCGAAGCATTATTCCGACTCGGGAGCTGACGAGCTTGTTTTTTACGATATAACCGCGTCACACGAGGGAAGAGCACTTTTCACCGATATACTTACTGAGGTGGCGAGAACGATATTTATTCCTCTCACGGTTGGAGGCGGAATAAACACGGTTGAGGATTTTGACAGAGTGCTTAAATGCGGAGCTGATAAGGTAAGCGTTAATTCGGGCGCTATAAGAAACCCCTCTCTTGTCAGCGAAGCGGCAAGAAAGTACGGCAATCAGTGCGTGGTTATTTCAGCCGACGTAAAGCGCGTTCACGGAGAGTTTCGCGTTTTTGCAAAGGGCGGCCGCGAGGATACGGGAATGGAGGCTATCTCCTGGATAAAGCGCTGCGTTGATATGGGCGCCGGGGAGGTTGTCGTAAATTCGATAGACACCGACGGAGTGAAGCGCGGATTTGATATAGAGATGCTGCGGGCGGTAAGAGAGGCGGTAAGCGTTCCTGTTATCGCGTCGGGCGGCGCCGGCTCTATAGAGGATTTTATAAAGCTGTTCCACGCGATACCCGATATGGATGCGGGACTTGCCGCTTCAATCTTCCATTTCGGTGAGGTTGAGATTATGGACCTTAAAGCCAAGATGCTCGCCGAGGGCATAACGGTTAGAATGTAATAAGGAGATAAAACAATGCTTAATATTGATGAACTTAAATTTGACTCGCAGGGGCTTATTCCCGCGGTGGTTGTTGACGCTATAACGAAGGACGTGCTTACGGTCGCGTATATGAATAAGGAGAGCCTTAAAATATCAATGGAAAAGGGACTCACTTGCTTTTATAGCCGATCCCGCGGTGAGCTTTGGCTCAAGGGCGAGACAAGCGGAAATTATCAGCATATCGTCTCGATAACCGCCGATTGCGATAACGACGCTTTGACGGTCGTTGTTGAAAAGGACGGCCCCGCATGTCACACGGGTAGTGACTCCTGCTTCACAAAGCCGGTATATCAGAGCGATGAGCTGAGTCAGTTTTCTCTTGAAGGCCTTTATAATCTTCTTCTTGACAGAAAGGCGAAAATGCCCGAGGGCTCATACACGACCTATCTTTTCGAAAAGGGAATCGACAAAATTCTCAAAAAGGTCGGTGAGGAATGCACCGAGGTTATAATCGCAGGTAAGGCGGACGATAAAAAGGAAACGGTTTACGAGATTGCGGACCTCGCCTATCACGTTATGGTGCTTATGACCGAGATGGGAATAACGGTGGAGGACGTTCACCGCGAGCTTGCCTCCCGCCACATAATCGACCATAAGGTCAAACAGGAAAAAATGACGAAATAATTTGGTGTATATTTTAAAAATAAACAAATAAAAATAGGTAGCTCAAGTTTAAAAATGAGCTACCTATTTTACTTTTAGTCATTTCCGGTTACGCCTAAATACACCGACCCCTTTTTTATAATAAATGGGTATTTTATTTATTCCGCTTTCTTTTCGCTTTTCTTGTCAAGATATTTGAGAAGAAGAATTGCCGCTGCGAAAAGAACTATAGCAACCGCCCACATAATGAGGCAGCTGAGAACGCTTCCGAATGATGCGCAAGCACCCGCAACGAGATATGCAAGGAATGAAATTGTTGCGATAAGGCCTGCGTAGGGGAGCTGCGTTTTTACGTGGTCAACGTGGTTGCAGTTGCCGCCTGTCGAGGCGAGAATCGTGGTATCGGATATAGGAGATATATGGTCGCCGAACACCGCTCCGCCGAGCGTTGCGGAAACAGTCATAATAGCGAGAGTTCCGCTTCCGCCAAGAATCGTAACCGCGATAGGAACGAGCACTCCGAACGTTCCCCATGAAGTTCCCGTGGAGAATGCTATACCGCACGCAAGCGCAAAGAAGATAGCGGGGAAGAGCATTTCAAGAGCCGCGGGAATGCTCTCTATGTTCGTCTGAACGAATGCCTGAGCGTCAAGATATCCGCCTCTTGCTCCCATAATCGCGGATATAGACCAAGCGAAAGTGAGAATGAATATCGCGGGAACCATTGCTTTAAAGCCCTGAGTGAAGCTATCTGTAAATTCCTTAAAGGTGAGAACCTTATCTACGAGATAGTAGATTGCGATAAGTATAAGCGCAAATGTTGAACCCATCGCGAGTGAAAGACCGCTGTCGCAGTTTGAAATAGCTTCTATAACGTTGGAGGACTGAACTGCGGTACCGAGTGTTCCTGCATCCCAATTGTAGAAATAACCGGTGTATATCATAGCGCCGACACAGCAGAGTATGAGTATTATAACCGGAACGAAAAGGTGGCGTACCTTTCCTTTTTCGTTTGAGATGATTGAGGTATCCTCTTCGCTGGACTTCTCCGTCTCGCCTGCGTCAAGGTCGCCTGTGGTTTCGGCTATCACCTCATTGCGCTTCATCTTTCCAAAGTCAAGCTTGAAATAGCAGAGCGTGAATACCATAAGAATAGTGAGCAAAGCGTAAAGGTTGAAGGGAATAGTTTTAATGAAAACTACGAGACCGTCACCCTCAAGCTGACCGGATACTGCCGCAGCCCATGAGGATATGGGAGCGATAATGCATACGGGAGCTGCGGTTGAGTCGATTATGTAAGCGAGCTTTGCGTGAGAAACCTTAAATTTGTCGGTTACGGGGCGCATTACAGAGCCAACAGTCAGACAGTTGAAATAGTCGTCAACGAATATGAGACATCCGAGTCCCGCTGTTGCGGCAAGCGCGCCGCTTTTGGATTTGATTTTTTTACTTGCCCATTCACCGTATGCTCTCGCTCCACCGGACTTCTGCATCATAATTACCAGAATACCGAGAACGACAAGAAATACGAGAATAGATGTGTTACCGCCAACGGCGCCGCTCATAACCTCGTAAACGGTTCCCATGGCTGATATTGGATTTCCGCCAACGTACATCATCGCGCCGACAAATATACCTAAGAACAGAGAAACGTAAACCTGCTTAGTTACAAGCGCAAGTACGATAGCGATAATCGCGGGCATAAACGCCCAAAACGTACCTGTCATTGAAAAATCTCCTTTAAATATTTGTTTTATTAACGGTTTATGAAGTTATTGTAGCATAAAAGACATAAGTTGTCAACAAAAAACACGATATTTTATGCAAAAATATCAACAAAAAGATATTTATATAAAAGAGATTTTTACCCGTCGATTTTCAGATGTTGCGTTAAAACGTGAGGAATATCACACCTCGTGTCAATTATCATTCCGATTTCAGAGAACATATTTCCTATCAATGTTTTCGGGGGTGTCTCAATTTTTACATTTGAGACACCCCCATATAATAATTATCTCTGAATTCTTCCCGAGCCGTCGCCGCCCGCGAGCTTTTCAACTTCTGCGAGAGTAACCATATTGTAGTCACCCTCAATAGAGTGCTTGAGAGCGGAAGCCGCAACCGCGAACTCAACTGCAGCCTGAGCGGACTTGCCATTCATAAGAGCGTAGATAAGACCGCCGCCGAAGGAGTCACCGCCGCCTACGCGGTCAATGATGTGCAGGTCGTACTTCTTCGAGAAGCAGTATTCGTCAGCCTTAACGTCGAAGAGCATAGCCGACCAGCCGTTATCGAATGCGGAGCGGCTCTCACGGAGTGTGATTGCAACGTATTCAAATCCGAACTTGTCAGCGAGCTGCTTTGCGACAGACTTGTATCCTTCATGGTTGAGCTTACCGCCGTAGATGTGGGTAGCCTCAGCTTCAATGCCGAATACGTCCTTTGCGTCTTCCTCGTTTGAGATGCAAACGTCAACGTACTTGCAAAGCTCGGTCATAGCCTCGCGAGCCTGGTCTCTTGTCCAGAGTTTGCCGCGGTAGTTAAGGTCGCAGGAAATTTTTAGTCCCTTTGCTTTAGCCGCCTTGCAGGCATCCTTGCATATTTCAACAACGTTTGCGCCAAGCGCGGGAGTAATACCTGTGAAGTGGAACCAGTCTGCGCCCTCAAAGATTTCATCCCAATTGAAATCATCGCGGGATGCTTTTGCGATTGCGGAATTAGCGCGGTCGTAAATACATACGGAGCCTCTCTGTGACGCGCCCTTTTCGTTAAAGTAGATACCTACTCTGTCACCGCCGCGAACTATTTTAGATGTATCAACACCGTATCTGCGAAGGCTGTTTACAGCCGCCTGACCGATAGCGTGAGCGGGGAGCTTCGTAACGTATGCAGCATCCATGCCGTAGTTGGCAAGAGAAACAGCAACGTTTGCTTCACCGCCGCCGAACGTAAATTCAACGTGGTCGCACTGAACGAATCTTTCGTAGTTGTAGGGTTGAAGACGGAGCATAAGCTCGCCAAAAGTAATAACTTTCATTGCCATATTCCTTTCAAGAATATATTAATTTTGTTTTCGCATATATTTTAGCATAGAAAAAGGAAAAAATCAAGAGAAAAAGATAAATTCGAAATAATATTAAATAATATTAACTATTTGCACAATTTGTTGAAAATATACTCGCCAAACAATAAAGAGGGTAGCTCAATTGAGCTGCCCTCTTATGCATTAAGGGGATATGGGGATTGTGAGCGAAAATCTACGCTTTTCGACCAGAAGACGTATAAAAATACGTTTTTCTTTTAATTTTAGTCATTTTCGGTTGCGCCCAAATGCACCAGCCACTTTATTCTGATTTTAATTCTTCTATGCAGGTCGCGCAGATTTTCTTTCCTTTAAACGTTGAAAGCTCAACTCCGTTGCCGCAGAACATACAAGCATGTTCGTATTTTGTAAGTATAATTCTGTCCCCTTCAACATAGATTTCTATAGGGTCAGAACTTCTTATATTCATTTTGAGGCGCATTTCCTTAGGAATTACAATGCGGCCAAGTTCATCAACATTGCGTACTATACCGGTGGATTTCAATTTCGAGTATACCTTTCTTAGTTAGATATTCTGTTTGGGTCATTTCTATTATTCGAGTTATCTCGACTAATGATATAACATTGTAGCACATTAGCAGACAAAAGTCAAGCGTTCTAAACTAAATTTGCTTTGTCATAAGTAACAAAAAAATTCAAATTCTTTGCCAAAAAATTGTTTTGTGTTGATTTATATGATAAATTGGGAAAATATACTATCGTTGTTGCCACAAATTTACACGAATGAAGCTTATAGAATATGCCAATCGAGGAAACGGGACCCTTCGGAGATATCCGAGATAAGACTGAGAGCTAAAGGAAGAAGCTCTTTTATCCTCTCGGGAGAGCGAGTATATTTTTTAAATTCACCGACAGAGGAGGATATAAAAAGGACTCTTTCACGAATATGCGAAGGAGCTTTGTATGCCTACCGCGACAGTATAAAGGACGGTTATATCACGCTTTGTGGAGGGGTAAGAGTCGGCATATGCGGGAGAGCGCGTTATGAAAATTCTTCTTTTGTAGGAGTGTGTGACGTGACATCCTTGGTTTTCAGAATACCCACCGCCGCCTCCTCGTTCACGGGGCTTCTATATGAGCTTTGGCAAAAGACAAGCCGCGGCATGCTGATATATTCGCCTCCGGGGGTTGGAAAAACCACTGCTGTGAGGTCTCTTGTGAAGGCTATTGCCTCGGGAAGTGACGCGCGGCAGGTAGCCGTTATAGATGAGAGATGCGAATTTTCCGCTGAGGACTACAGTCATTCGGCTGTTGACGTTTTCCGTGGATACAGGCGAGCCGAGGGAATGAATATAGCGCTTCGCTCAATGTCGCCGGAGGTTATAGCTGTTGACGAGATAGGGCGTCTTTGCGAGGCTGAGGCAATGCGGGAATCCTTGAACTCGGGCGTACGCATTATAGCAACGGCTCACGCTTCGTGCTTTGCGGAGCTGAAAAGAAAAATTAATATGAGACCTTTTTTTGAAGGGGAAATATTTGACGCGTTTGTGGGGCTTTCATTAAAAGACGGAAAGCGTAGCGCGGAGGTTGAGAGGTTGAAATATTGAAATATATAGGCGCGTTTATTGTAATTGTTGCGGCTTTATTAATGTCAAGAGAATATTCGCGGTACATAAAGAAAAGAGCGGACCAGTGCGAAGAATTTCTTTCTTTTATCGCGTATATGAGAATACAGATATCCTGTTTTCTCCGCCCGTCAAGAGAAATCGCAAAGGGCTTCTCGGGAGAGGAGCTTGAGAAAATCGGTTTCCTCGATGCCGTGAACGAGGGGGAGAGCTTATACGGCGCTTATAAGGCAACCGAAAGCTCCCTAGCTTTGACTTTGAGAGAGCGTGAAATAATAGAGACGCTTTTTTACTCGCTTGAGGAATGCTATCTCGATGACGGGATAAGAATAATAGATTCGTCTTATAAAGAAATGGAAAGCGTATGCCGTAAAATAAGAGAAGAGAGGCCGAAAAACGTTAAGCTTGCTGCGACTCTTTCCGTAACGGCTTCTATAGGATTCCTTATCCTCATACTGTAAAGAAAAGGAAAATGCGGTGAGAAAGAATTATGGATATATCTATTGTTTTGAAAATAGCTGGACTTGGTATTATAGTAACGGTCATATGTCAAATGCTCTCAAAAGCGGGGCGGGACGAGCAGGCAACCTACGTGTCAATGGCGGGAATAATTGCGGCTTTGCTTCTTCTGGTAACTGAGATAGGAGAGCTTTTCGAGATAGTAAAGGATGTGTTCGGACTTTGATTTTTAATTTTTTGGGCGCAGGAATGCTTCTTGGGATATCGGCGTTCCTTCTGCGCAGCTTCGGTTGGAAGGGCGCTCCCGTTTTTGCGGTTATATGCTCGGTTATATTAATTTCCGAGGCGTCGCATATTCTCGGTGACGTTTTCGATTCAATAAGCTTTTTATATAATGAAAGCGGAATCCGCGAGGGAATAAGCGCGGCGCTTAAGGTTCTTGGACTCGGATATCTTTTCGGCATAAGCTCGGATATATGCCGTGAGCTCGGAGAGGCGGGAATTGCAAAATCGCTTGAAGTTGTGGGGCGTGTTGAAATAATTGCCGTTGCCGTTCCTTTTTGGAAGAGAATAATAGAAACGGGAGTCGAGCTTATAGGATGAAAAGGGTGGTTAAAAGAGCCGCGGCCGCAGCAGCGTTTTTCCTGTTTGTATTTTTCTTATTTCCCGTATCAAGCCTCGCGTATACAGGCGGCGATGAAGCCGACTCCTTCTGGAATGAATATAAAGACGCTATTCCCGAAGGCGAAGATAAGCCGGAAAATGAAGAAGACGTAATTTCGGGAGTCGGTATTGATTCCTTGCTCTCCGAAATCGTCTCAGCGGTGAGAGGCGAGGGTGGGCGGACAGCGACATTTTTTGCTATGATTTTCGGAATAGCTATGCTTATATCGGTCTCCGAAACGGCATTTCCGATTGAAAATCAGGCGTTTTCAAAGCAGGTGAGCGTGGCTGTCGCAATGATTTCGTCGGTTCTGATATTTGACAGAATAGGTCCGATTTGCTTTTCGGTCAAAGAGAGCCTTTTATCGCTGACAGGTTTTTTCTCATCTTTAATACCCATATTTACGGGAATTCTGACTGCCGGAGGAAATATAAATTCAGCTCCCGTACAGGCGCTGAATATGAATATAACGTTATCTCTGATCGCAAAGGTCTCGTCCTCTATTCTTCTGCCGTTATGCTTTGCGCTTTTTTCACTTGCTCTTCTATCAAGCATTGACGGTGGAGGCGTCAGCGCTGTCGCAAAGGGAATAAAGGGGGTGTTTATGTGGCTGCTCGGGATATCAACGACGGTGATTTTAGCAGCTGTTTCTATGCAAAGCATGATAGCGGGAGCAGCGGACAGCGCATACCTGCGAGCCGCAAAATACGCAGCCTCGGGAATGATACCCGTGGTTGGTTCAACCGTATCTTCCGCTCTTGCGACGCTGTCGGGCGGGCTTTCGTACGTAAAGAGCGCGGTCGGGATAAGCGCGGTGTTTATCATAATAAGCGTTTCGCTTTCTCCGCTTATTAGTCTTTTGCTTCACAGGCTTGCCTTTTCGGTCTCGATATCATTCCTTGAATATATGGAGTCGTCGGGAGGCGTGCGAGTTTTTTCTGCGTTCAGAGCTGCTCTTGACGCTTTGATTTCGGTATACGTAATATCGATAATTATTTATATTTCCGAAATAATTGTTTTCATAAAATGCGGGGTTATGGTTTTTGGGTAATTATCTTGTTTCAATAGTCGTTATGACTGCGTTCATAGGTTTTGTAACCTATATTTCGTATCCGGGTGTGTCTGAGAGAGCGATGAAGGTTGTCAGCGCGGTTCTACTTATTTATACGGTTGCTCTTCCTATCGTCTCTTTTGCCGGCAATCTCTCAGACGGAGATTTTTTCGACAGTATTTCAGATATGACCGAGGGGGGGATAGATTTGGGAGATGAAACGTATATTGAGGTAACCGAAAGGGCATTTAAAAACGGAATTATTGAAATGCTTTCTTCAAAATACGGGATTAAAAAAGAAAATATTAAAGTATACGTTTTTGATCTTGACTTTGAGCATATGGTCGCAGGGAAGATAAAAATTATACTTACGGGAAGGACGGCTTTATCCGATTGGAGAGGAATTGAACAGTATATTAACGGGGCGGGACTCGGAAAATGCGAGGTGATAGTAGAATTTGAACAGTAACTTTTTGACTTTTATAAAGGAAAATAAAAATTTCAGGAAGGCGGTAATAATGATAGCGATCGGAATTATTTTGATTTTCGTTTCATCATCATTTGGAAAATCGGAAGATAAAAGCGCTGACGGGATTACTCTTGATGAATATAAAATCCGTCTTGAAGAAGAAATAGCTTCAATATGCTCCGACGTCTCGGGCGTTGGAAAATGCAGAGTTTTTATTACTCTTGAGCGCGGGGAGCAAAACGTTTATAAGGGCTCTTCGGTAATAGAGACGAAGCCGCCCAAGGTTCTCGGAGTGACTGTCGTGTGCCGCGGGGCAGATTCCGATTACGTTCGTGCCGAATTAACAGATATGATTACCGCGCTTTTTGATATAGGCTCTAACAGAGTTGCGATTTTGAAATTAAATTCTTAAAAAGCGGAATATCGAAAGATAAACGTACATAGGATTTATCAGTAACGAAAACAAGGAGAGAGGCATAAAATGCAAAACGAAAAAGCAAAAAAATTCTTTTCATCCAAATCCACAAGAAGCGTGGTTATTATAGCAGCCGTATTGCTTATCGGTCTGGCGGTATATCTTAATTACCGTTGGTTTTACGATCCAATCGATTCCTTAGGCTACGGTGATAATAATATGGATGATAATCTTGGCGGAAGCCAGGCGACAGGCGGTGAGACTGATGAGGGAGCAGAGGAGAACAATTATTTCACCTCCACGGTCCTTACCCGCAAGCAGTCGAGAGACGAGGCGATAGACGTTCTTAAGATGGTGACGGAAAATGACGCTGCAACAGAAGAGGCAAAGGCAGAGGCTGCGGAAAAAATATCTCAAATTGCCGTAGATATTCAGAATGAGGCGAATATCGAGTCGCTTGTAAAAGCCAAGGGATTTGAAGAATGCGTCGCGGTAATTGCAGAGGAGTCTGTGAGCGTTATTGTGAAGGCTGAGGAGCTAAGAGCTAATCAGGCGGCTCAAATACTTACAATAGTATACGAGACCACGGGCATATCACCCGAAAACGTAAGCATAATCAACAAGTAATACAAAAACTACAAAGACGGACTGCAAAAAAATGCGCGGTCTGTCTTTTTTTCTCATATGAATATTGACATACAGATTTATTTATGCTAAAATATATATTACTTTTATTAAATTATACTGTAGGAGACTATAAAATGAAAAAATTAAAGGTTGGTATTATTGGCGCAACCGGTATGGTTGGACAGAGATTCGTTCTGCTTCTTGAAAACCATCCCTATTTTGAAATCGCGGCTGTTATAGCGGGTCCCCGCTCAGCAGGTCAGAAGTATTCAGATGCTGTTAGTGGAAGATGGAAGATGGCTGTACCCTGTCCCGATAGCGTAAAGGACATGGTGGTTATATCTTCGGACGAGGTTGAAAAGGTCGGCGAGATGTGCGATTTCGTGTTCTGCGCGGTAAATATGTCAAAGGATGAGACGAAAGCGCTTGAAGAGCGATACGCAAAGGCGGAGATTCCGGTAGTTTCGAACAACTCAGCTCACAGGTGGACGCCCGACGTTCCTATGGTAATTCCGGAGATAAACGACGCGCATCTTGAGGTTATCGAGGCTCAGAGAAAGAGACTCGGAACAAAGCGCGGATTTATAGCGGTTAAGCCGAACTGCTCTATTCAGTCGTACGTAGGAGCGCTTACCGCTCTTCAAAAGTACGGAATTAAAGAGGTTGTCGCGACAACTTATCAGGCAATAAGCGGAGCGGGTAAGACCTTTAACGAATGGCCCGAGATGGTTGATAACCTTATTCCTTTTATCGGCGGTGAGGAAGAGAAGAGTGAAAAGGAGCCTCTTCGCGTTTGGGGAGCCGTTGAAAACGGTAAGATTGTTCCCGCGACTTCGCCCATAATTACAACTCAGTGCTTAAGAGTTCCTGTTACAGACGGACATATGGCTGCTGTATTTGTTAAATTTGAAAATAAACCTACTAAAGAAGAGATTCTTGATGCGTGGAAGAATTTCAGAGGAAAGCCTCAGTCGCTTGGACTTCCGTCCGCTCCCGAGCAGTTCATTACCTACTTTGAAGAGGACAACCGTCCGCAGACGAGGATTGACCGTAACCTTTACGGCGGAATGGGCGTTTCTGTAGGAAGACTACGCGAAGATACTGTTTATGATTACAAGTTCGTAGGTCTCTCTCACAACACTCTTCGCGGCGCGGCAGGCGGTGCCGTTCTTATTGCCGAGCTCCTTTTCAGAGAGGGTTATTTTGATAAAAAGTAATCAAATTGAATAAAAATGCTGGTTTTTGTCTATTTTGAATAAAATCATGCGCTAAAATTTGGCGTATTGAGGTATAACAAATGGGATGAGAACTATTGACTTTTTGAGCTAAATAATATATAATTACATTAGTTAAATATAAATAAAACTTTGTGTAACAAGTAATGAAAGGTAGAAATAGGTATTAAAATGAAGAAATTTATATGCTTACTTATCGCTCTTACTTGCGTATTGGGTCTTATCTCATGCGGCGCTGATCCGGCGGACGAATTCATTGCTCTCGTTAATGATTCCGCTCCCACGAAGATCACAACGCTTACGTCTATAAACGATGGCGAGGAGACTCTTACCGGCAAGTATGAAACGGTAATTGACGGTCAGAATTCAGAAATGTCCTACAGATACGACAGATACGCAACTGTAGAAGAGGCTTCAGACAGTTATATTAAGACTGTTGAAGGAACTGTTTACTACAAGAACGGTTTGTACTCTGAGGATGGCGAAAACTGGGTTTCCGCTACACCGGATGCGGCAGCACAGCAGGTTGCTCTTAATCTTAGCTCCAAGCTTCTTGGTGATTACACAATCAGCAAGGACGGTAAAACGCTTACCACCACCGTAACGTCTAAGCAGGCTGAGAAGATTCTCGGCGTAAACGTAAACGCTTCTGATGACAAGGTAACTATTACTGTAGTACACAATGGAACATATCTCAGCACAGTCACCGTAGCATATACTGCGAGTGCAGGTTCCGTTACCATCGACACATCGTATACATACAATACCGTATCCGCGGCAGAGTAATACGGACAGGCGCAATTACTTAATTAAATTTTAAGAAAGGCATGATTATAAAGATGAAGAAGATTATAGCTATCATTCTTGCAATAACATGTGCGTTTGCGATGTTCTCCTGCCAAAAGGAAAAGGCAGATCCGATTGACACTCTTAACGCGATGTATAAAGCAAGCGCACCCACAAAGGTAGTAACAGCTACTACTGAAGTTTTAGGTTCTATCACTCTTACCGGAACCTCAACTCTTAAAACAGGAAAAATCGACGGCAAAATTGCTACGACCTATACATATTCATATCAGGAGCTTCGTGAAATCAAAGAAGGTATTTCGTCTGTAGAGAAGCCTTGGATAGAGGTTTCCGGCTCTAAGGATTATCTCGAGGATAAGGGCGTTCGTATAAACGGCGGCTCTTGGGATGAAGAAGGATTCAACTTCGCCCCCGCGGCAGGTTCGATTGCAATTAAGCTTACCAAGGATAACGTTACCGACTTTACGGCAGACGAAGCTACCAAGACAATTACGTTCAAGGTTGCGGCTGATAAGACTGCGGAAGTTTTTGGTGAAGAAAATGCTATCGCATCAGACGTTAGCGTAACGGTTACTCATGACGGCGCTGTTGTAACAAGCACAGCTCTCTCTTACACTATTGAGAGCACAGAAGACGAATATCCCGATGCAGTCGTTACCGTAAAGGTTGATTACACATACGACCTTGAAGAAATTACTATTGATTAACATCGTTAGAAAGGAACAGAATAATGAAAAAGATTTTAATTATAATGCTTGCTCTTACCTGTGCATTCGCGATGTTTTCATGCGGTGATGAATCTGCTTCACTTGACGGATTTAAGACTGCCGTAAATAATACAGCACCCGCAGTTGTTAACGTTGGCGTAGAGGTTGAAACTGACCTTGGCGCTCTTGCTTCTAACTTCAAGACCACTTACGCGGCTGACGGTTCATTCGTAATTGATTATTCTTACGAGCAGTTCAACGCTTCAACAAGCGGAAATGCTGATGACGTTAAGTCCACTATTATCGGTCAGGTTACTTGCGATAAAGACGGTAACTACTCTGACGGAGGAGCTCTTACCGGCACGACAACAGCTGCTACAGGCGCAAAGCTTGCTTTTAATTCCAAGAAGATGGAAAACGTTAAAGTAAGTGAGGACGGAAACGTTCTTAGCGCAACTGTTAAGGCCGCAAACACAAAAGCAGTTCTCGGTATCGAGATTGCGTCCGACGTTACACTCGTTGTAACTAAGGCTGCTGATAAGATTGTTTCATATTCTATGGAATATGACAAAACAACTATCACTTGCTCGTATCAGTAATAATAACCAATATAAGCGCAACGAATTTCGTTGCGCTTTCTTTTAGAAAACCAAATATTATTTATAATATATACATAAATTCGTAACAATGAGTTAATAAATATTTGTTATAATATAGCGGTCTCAAAGAGGACCATTAGCTCAGTTGGTTAGAGCTACCGGCTCATAACCGGTC
>JAZQKG010000004.1:0-15152 GCA_045542035.1 Eubacteriales bacterium
GGCTCTTAACCATCTGGTTCTGAAGTGCTTTTGCCTGGTTAACAAGTATACGCTTCTTTGCTGACTTAATATTAGCCATTATATCTCTCCTTTGAATTTATAAGGGGCCCATGCTACACTGTATCGCGGCTGAGAGGGTCCGCAGATTACCGTTTTACAACCTGACCGCCAAATTGCTTTACACATTTATCAATTGTATCACATTGTTCATAAAAAATCAAGAGGTTTTAAAAAAATAATTAAATTTTATTTAAATTTATACAAAGCTCTTGACAAACAGTGTTTTTTTTGATATACTTGTAAAGTAATTTGCTTTACAGCATATTTTTTACTTCAAGTGAGGCATTTGTGTTTGAAAAAAATATGAGACTCGCCTACCTGCTTGATTTCTACGGAGATGCGCTTGATGAGCATACAAGAGATATCATGCAGGCTTATTATGAAGACGACCTCTCTCTTGCCGAGATTGCAAACGGTGAAAGCATCTCGCGCCAAGGGGTGCGTCATATTATAAAAAAAGGCGAAGAACAACTTGAATTTTTTGAAAATAAACTCGGTCTTGCCGAGCATGCAAAAAATCTGCAAGCGGCAACAGAAAAACTCAAAAAAGTTAAGGAATTTCTAAAAAAAGAAAACAGCGCGTATTTCGAAGATCAGATAAATGCGATCTCCGAGGTAATAACAACAATACTCAATAAAGGAATTTAATATGTTCCAAAGTCTTACTGAAAAACTATCAAACGCTTTTAAAAGATTCAGAAACCGCGGAAAGCTGACCGAAGCAGACGTGAAAGAAGGTATGCGCGAGGTTAAACTCGCATTACTTGAGGCTGACGTCAACTTTAAAGTAGTTAAGGACTTTACAAAAGCCGTTACCGAAAGAGCGGTCGGAGCCGAGGTGCTCGAAAGCCTTCTACCCGACCAGCAGATAATTAAAATAGTTAATGAAGAGCTTATAAGACTTATGGGCTCTGAATCGGCAAAAATCAATATAAGCCCCAAGCCTCCGACAGTAATCATGATGACGGGTCTTCAGGGCGCAGGTAAAACCACCCATTCCGGAAAAATTGCCGGAATGTACAAGCAAAAAGGTAAAAAGCCCTTGCTTGTAGCATGTGACGTATACCGTCCCGCCGCAATAGAACAGTTAAAAATTGTCGGTGAATCGCTTGGAATCGAAGTCTTTTCAATGGGTTCAAAAATATCACCTGTCGAAATAGCGAAGGCAGGCGTTGAATATGCAAAGAAAAACGGTTTTGATATGGTATTTATCGACACCGCAGGACGTTTGCATATTGATGAGGCGCTTATGGGCGAGCTTGTTAAAATCAAGGAAAGCACAAGCCCCGCAGAAATACTTCTCGTCGTCGACGCCATGACCGGTCAGGATGCTGTCAACGTTGCAAAAACCTTTAACGACCTACTTGATATAACCGGTGTAGTTCTTACAAAAATGGACGGTGATACCCGAGGCGGCGCCGCGCTTTCTGTAAAATATATTACCGGAAAGCCCATTAAGTTCATCGGAACAGGCGAAAAACTTGACGCAATCGAGCTTTTCCATCCCGACAGAATGGCTTCAAGAATTCTCGGAATGGGCGACGTTTTGACGCTTATTGAAAAAGCCGAGGCTGCATTTGATGAAAAGAATGCCAAGGAGATGGAAAAGAAATTCAGGGAACAAACCTTTACTCTTGAAGATTTCTTAGCCCAGATGTATCAGATAAAGAAAATGGGCAACATCAATCAGCTTATATCTATGATCCCCGGTGTCAAAGCAGGCGCGCTCAAGGATGCTGATATTGATGAAAAGCATATGGCCAAAATAGAAGCCATTATCCTTTCAATGACTAAGGATGAAAGGCTTCGCCCAGAGCTTATAAACGGCTCAAGAAGAAAAAGAATCGCGAACGGTTCGGGAACGTCTGTTGAAGACGTAAATAAGCTTCTTCGCCAATTTGACCAAATGAAGAAAACGATGAAGCAATTTTCAAATATGGGAAAGCGCCGCAATTTCGCGGGTATGAAACTTCCCTTTTAATTAGATATAATTTAAAAATTATAAAAAATATATTTACCAATTTTGGAGGACAAAAAAATGGCAGTTAAAATCAGACTTAAGAGACTTGGCGCGAAAAAGGCTCCCTTTTACCGCGTTGTTGTAGCAGATGAAAGATCTCCCCGCGACGGTAAGTTCATCGAGGAAATCGGATACTACAATCCCCTTACCGATCCCGCTGATATCAAAATCAATGCGGAGAAGGCTACAAAGTGGATCAACAACGGAGCTCAGCCTACAGAGACTGTAAGAACTCTTCTTAAAAAAGCTGAAATTATAAAGTAATTTGTCATAAAATCGGAAGGAAGTTTTCTTTCAGGAAAACTGGTGGCGCAAAATGGAACTGAAGCAAATACTTACAGACATCGCGCGTGCAATCGTTGATACTCCCGATGCCGTAAGCGTTGAAGAAACCGTAAACGGCGATGACGTCGAGCTTGTTCTTACCGTAGCCGAGGACGATACCGGAATGGTAATCGGACGCCACGGTAAAATAGCAAAGGCAATCAGGCAAATAATGAAAGCCGCAGCGAATACGTGCGGAAAGCACGTAACTGTTGAAATCAAATGATTTATTATCCTCGGGTATTTATGCCCGAGGATAAATTTTTATAAAAAACATACAAAATAAACGATTCCAATTTGTTGATTTACAATATAAAAATTTCGACAAAAGAATCAAAAAAGGAAATCTTTATAAAATGAAAAAATATATTATGTCTTTTGACCAAGGAACAACAAGCTCAAGATGTATACTCTTTGATAAAAACGGAAATATAAAAAGCATGGTACAGCGTGAATTTCCGCAAATATTTCCAAACGAAGGTTGGGTTGAACACGACCCTATGACTATTTGGTCAACGCAAATCGGAGCGGCAACCGAAGCTGTTCTTAAAATAGGCGCAACCTGGGATGAGGTCTTTGGTATTGGTATAACAAACCAAAGAGAAACAACTGTGTTATGGGATAGAAAAACTGGCGCTCCCATATACAACGCTATCGTATGGCAATGCAGAAGGACTGCCGATTACTGTGAAAATCTTATAAATAACGGATATAAAGACATTATAAAGAAAAAAACAGGTCTTATTCCTGACCCTTACTTCTCTGCCACAAAAATAAAGTGGATTCTTGACAATATCGATGGTGCGAGAGAAAAAGCGGAACGTGGCGAGCTTTGTTTCGGAACAATAGATTCCTGGCTCATCTGGAATCTTACAGGCGGAAAGGTTCATTCAACCGATTACTCAAACGCATCCAGAACTATGCTTTTTAATATAAACGAACTGAAATGGGATAAAGAGCTCTTGGAGCTTTTTAATATTCCTGAAAGTATATTACCAAACGTTGCTCCCTCCTCTTCTTTATTCGGATACACCGATTCTCGTATCTTAGGCGCGGAAATACCCATCGCAGGTGTTGCAGGAGACCAACAGGCAGCCCTTTTCGGCCAATGTTGCTTTGACAAAGGCGATTTGAAAAATACATACGGAACTGGTGCATTCTTACTTATGAATACGGGAAATGAGCCGTATATAACGAACGATGGACTTTTGACCACTGTTGCGTGGGGACTTAACGGAAAAATTACTTACGCGCTTGAGGGTTCGGTTTTTACATGCGGAGCCGCTATACAATGGCTCCGAGACGGACTTAAAATTATTGAATCAGCACAAGACAGCGAATATTACGCCTCCAAGGTTCCCGACTCTGCCGGTATTGTCGTAGTTCCCGCTTTCCAAGGCCTTGGCGCTCCTTATTGGGATCCATATTCAAGAGGAATTATAATCGGTATATCCAGAGCTACAACAAAAAATCATATAATAAGAGCGACCCTTGAATCAATAGGATATCAAACTGCAGACGTCGTAGCGCTAATGGAGAAATCAACGGATATTAAAGTTAATTCTTTAAAGGTTGACGGAGGCGCGAGCGCAAATAATCTTCTGCTTGAATTTCAAGCTGATATACTTGGCATTCCAATCGAAAGACCCGAGTGCATAGAGACCACTGCGCTTGGCGCTGCGTACTTGAGCGGTCTTACACTCGGAGTATATAAATCAACCGATGAAATAAAGCATCACAGAACGGTTAATAAAATAATAAAGCCTAATAAAGATGCAAAATGGCGAGAATCTCATATAGAAATATGGCACGATGCCGTTTCACGCTCTTTAGGTTGGAAAAAAGCATAACGTTTATAGAGGATGTCACAAATTTTGCATTTGAGACATCCCCCTTCTTATATATTTACTGAAAATTACCGAAAAGACCGAAAAAATCTTTATTAAGTATTGACAAACAAGAAAAAAAGTGATACAATATTAACGTTCGCTGGTGTGGCTCAGTTGGTAGAGCAGTTGATTCGTAATCAACAGGTCACCGGTTCAAGTCCGGTCACCAGCTCCAATACATTAGAGAACCGCAAGGTTCTCTTTTTTTAAATCAATTTGAAGGTATAGATATGGATTTATGTAATCTTTCGGTTATAAAAAATTTAATGAATGAAGCCGGAATTGTCTTTAGAAAAGATTACGGTCAAAATTTTTTAACGAACAGAATGATTCCCGAGGATATTGCGGATTTATGCGCTGACACGAAAGACCGTCTTATAATTGAAGTCGGTCCGGGTATAGGATGCCTTACCCAAGAATTAGCATTAAGATATAAGCGAGTTGTTGCGGTTGAAATAGATAAAGGCTTGATACCTATTTTAAATAAAACTCTATCCGAATATGATAACGTAACCGTAATTAACGATGATATTATGAAAATTGATATCAAGAAGCTTGTGGACGAATACTCCGACGGAATGCCCGTCTCTGTTTGCGCTAATCTACCGTATTATATTACTACCCCTATTCTTATGCGTCTTATTGAATCGGAGGTTAAGTTTTCAACCATAACCGTTATGGTCCAAAACGAAGTTGCCGCAAGACTTACTGCTGCCCCCGGAAAAAGTGATTACGGAGCCATTACCGCCGTGCTTGGATATTACGGCACAGCAAAAAAGCTTTTCAAAGTCTCTGCCGGTTGCTTTATCCCTGTGCCAAAGGTTGACAGTGCCGTTGTGCGTATAGACCTTTACGGTGATAAGAAGTACCATCCCAAAAATGAAAAGTTATTCCGTGACTTAATAAAAGCAGCGTTTGAGATGAGACGTAAAACTTTAATTAATGCTATATCTGCAAAACTGCCTCATATTAACAAGTCTAAAATTATAGATTCTCTCAATTCGTTGGGATTGCAAGAAAGCATTCGCGGGGAACGTCTCAGTACTGAGGATTTTGTTAATTTATCGAATTTACTTTCAGAATAAGTGGGTTTTAAGATATGTTTTGAACGACACCAATATGTTTTTACTATGAATCCGAAAGTCATTTCAGATATAGTGTTGGAACAAGCAGACATAATATAACTCTGTAGAGAAAATTTGAATATTCCATTGAAAGTGACGGAACAAGTCCGAGGCTTTTCTCAGCGCTGTTGACCTCTACTGCCTTGGAAAAAGATGACAGTGTAAAAATACTGAGAATGCCTCGTTTTTATTTAAACTGATTTACCTTCCTCGAATCTTATAAAATATTCTGCGAAGCATCTCAAACGGTAAAACGGTAAACGAAAGAGCTATAACGCTTAAGAGCTCCACTGCCGAGAGTGGCACTGTGCGAAAAACCGTACCGCCAAAATATATCATAAGAATTTGAATTACGGAAATAAAAAGCATAATTAATCCGAACGGCTTATTCTTACCAATATCGGACAATATCCACATGCGACTGCACCTTGCACCAAAGCAGTTAAAAATTCCCGCAAATATAAATAGCGCGTAGAACGCTGTCATAAAACGAACGCTACCTTCAGATGCATCAAACAGGCCTTTGAAAAAATCGAGTTTCAGAAAAGCAATACACATAGAGAGTGTGTACGCACCGCAAAAAACAATTTGGTGAATCATCTCACCTGAAAGTATCGCTTCACATCGGTGCTTTGGTTTTTCTTTCATATAATATTCCAGTGGCGCTTCTCCAGCAAACGCAAGACCGCCAAGCGTATCCATTATAATATTTACCCATAGCATTTGAATTATGGTTATCGGGCTGTCGATGCCTAAAAATTGACCTACAAGAGACACTCCGCATGCAGTGAGATTCATTATAAGCTGAAATGTTATAAATTTTCTTATCGATTTAAAAATTGTTCTGCCGTAAAGTATCGTACGATTTATAGAAAAGAAGCTGTTATCAACTAAAATTATATCGCCTGCGTTTTTTGCAATATCAGCTCCGTTTCCCATTGCGAATCCAACGTCCGAAAGCTTGAGTGACGGAGCGTCGTTTATTCCGTCGCCCGTCATACCGACTACTAAATCGAGCTCTTGTGATAGCCTTACAAGTCTGCTTTTATCCTGCGGTAACGCCCTTGCAAGAACGCATAAATCAGGAATGATTTTTTTCACCTCTTCATCACTCATACGGCTAAGCTCATCAGAGGTTATAACGAGCTCGCTTGTTCTTTGGCTTAAAATACCGCATTCTTTTGCTATTGAATATGCGGTTTCTTTTGAATCACCCGTCATCATAACGACGTGAACCCCTGCCCTCTTCACACCCGCCACGGATTCCTTGACTCCGCGGCGGATTTTATCTTTCAACGTTATCAAAGCTAAAAATACAAGCTCTCCGTTTTCTGATGGTTTATATGCCATCGCTATAACTCTGTTTCCCGATGACGCTTCGGAAATATACTCTTCTTGAATTTTCCCCTTTGGCATTGATATAATATTGCCGCTTGAATCAAGAGAATAAACCGAATTTGAAATTATTATTTCCGGTGCTCCCTTAATCAATGTCAACCCATCATCCAAAATAACCGAAGAATACTTTCTGTCACTCGAAAACTCATTTTTCTTCTTTACTTTCACTTCAGGAGCGAATTCGCCCTTAAAGCACTCCGCAATCGCCCTGTCCGTGCTGTTTCCACCTATTATTTTTCCTCCGCTTACAAAAGAAGACGTATTATATTTCGCATTGAACATAATGTATTTAAATAATTCCCTGCGTTTCTTTAGCGAGGATACACTCTTGTAGGTAGAATCTGCGGTTATAATCCTATCGCACTCAAGCTTTCCAGTCGTTAATGTTCCGGTTTTATCTGTAAACAAAATATTCATTGAGCCCGCAGTCTCGATTCCAACAAGCTTTTTAACTATTACACCGTCTCTGAGCATTTTTTTCATATTAGCTGAGAGAACTACTGTTATCATCATAGGAAGTCCCTCGGGCGCGGCAACGACAACTACGGTTATCATTAGCGTTAAGGCGTGCATAAGAGTAGAAAAAACGAACTTTCCGTCTTTTAATGAATTTAAAATTTTACTTAATACAAAGCCGTTATCGGCAATGAATGTATTAAACAAATAAGTAAGCGCAACGACACCTGCCATTACATAACCGATTTTGCTTATTTGCGAAGCAAATTTCGCGAGTCGAATTTTAAGAGGACTTTCACGCGTTTCATTTTGAACGTCTTTTGCAACCATACCGTAATAGGTCTCTGCTCCAACGCGCGAAACTCGCATTATCGCTTCTCCGCCCGTTATTACAGAGCCTCGAAAAACCTTTCCTTTATCCGAAAGATTCCACTCATCACCACCGTTAAATACGCATTTCTTTGCGTCTCGGCTTTCACCGTTGAGGGCAGATTGGTCAACTCTCAGAGAGCCTGAGATTACTATTCCGTCAGCCTGTATTTTTTCGCCCGCAAATAGATAAACTACGTCACCCACAACGATATCGCTTGACGCTATTTCAATTATCTCTCCGTCTCTCAAAACGCGTACGCGGCTATCTAAGCTGTCCTTTTGCATTTTTAAAAAAGCCTTCTCGCTTCCGTACTCTGAAGCGGTTGACACCGTTGTTGCGATAAGTATAGCGGCAACAATTCCTCCAACCTCAAAGAAATTACAATGTCCAAAAGTAAAGACAACTTCTATTATCAAAGCAAAAATCAGAACCTTTATAATAGGATCATTAAGGTTTTCAATGAATTTTCTGGAAAAGCTTTTGGTTTTTTCTTTTACCAACGAATTATCGCCATGCCTCTCCTTTGAACGACGCACCTCTTCGAGACTTAGCCCTTTGATATTTTTTGTCATACAATCAATTCCTTTATTTTTATCTGATTAATTATATGAAACGATACACAAAGAAAAGAACGCCGCACGATAAAATATCGTACAGCGTTCTTTAGGAACCCGCGAGGCCGTGTAAGGCAATTTTTAACCCTGTCTGTAACAGGTGGGTGCTCTCTCCGTTACTTTGCGCTTCCAACGTCCGTTTGAGGAGGGTCAAAGACAGCTCCTGACGGGAGGCCTGCATCCCATAACGGAAGCCCAAGCTCCCTATAAATGTGTGTAGGTCCAAATATCACAATATCACGCACCACGCAGGAAAAAGAAATATCAGAAATCAGTTTGCATCATAATCGATTTCGCTGAAAAACAAATCGTTAAAATAGTCCTCAGCCTTTTCAAACTCATCGTCATCCTCTATACTTTCGAGTATGATATCGTCTCCATCCTCAAAAACCTTAAGAATTACGTATTCCTCGCTCTCTTCATCGGCAGGCTCAAGCGCAAAATAAAGCTGACCGTCAATTTCCGCTCTGGCAAGAAGCGCAAAATCCTTCTCCTCGCCCGTTTCCTCATCTGTAAGAGTGAAGATGGGATCTTCATCAAACTCTTCTACGTTCTTGTTTTCAATACTGTCGTTCATAGGTCGTCTCCAATTAAATTCATTAACTATATTTTATAATATTAGCGGCTTAATGTCAAGTGGTAATTAAAGTAATTCGGCTAAAATTGTATTGCTTACGTAAAATCCGCTTTCGGTAAGAGTCAATCTTTCGCTGTTTATATTCATATATCCGTACTTAATATACTCATTAATTTTTTCTTCGCGCGAAGAAAGAAAATCCTGTCCGAACATGTTTTTATATTCGGTAAGAGAAATTCCTTCAGCCAAGCGAAAGGCAAGCATCGCGTATTCAAAGGCGTGCGCATCAGCATCCGTCAGTTCATCCGTAATATATTGTGTCGTACTCTGCGATAAATATTCGCTAAGATTTTTTGTATTTCCGTATCGACGGCCCTCAAAATAGGAATGCGCTGAAACTCCAACGCCTATATAGCTCTCACATCTCCAATACTTTAGATTATGCTTTGATTCAAATCCGTTTTTTGAGTAGTTTGAAATCTCATAGTGAGAGTAGCCTTTCGAGCGAAGATATTCACACGCGGAGAAGTACATTTCACATTCTTCATCCTCGCTTGGCAAAAGAAGCTTGTCGCGCAAGTTCCAAAACTTTGTACCTTCCTCTAAAATAAGTCCGTAAACGGAAATATGAGGGGGATTAAGAGCGGTAACGGATTTTAGCGTTTCGAGAAAGCTTTCTTTTGTTTGCTCGGGAATTCCATACATAACGTCAACGCTCACGTTTGAAATTCCGGACTCCCTTACCATAGAATACGCATCCATAAAATCATCAAAATCATGTATTCTGCCAAGAATTTTTCTCTCGTTTTCGTGAATCGTCTGAAGACCTATGCTAACCCTGTTCACACCTTGCGACTTAAAGAAAATCATTTTCTCAAGTTTTGCGGTTTTGGGATTTACCTCGAGAGTAAATTCACAATCAGACGAAAGGTTAAACGATTCGCGTATAGCGAAAACAATAGATTCGAATTCACATGGCTCAAGCAAAGAAGGTGTTCCTCCGCCGAAAAAAACGGTATCAACAAAAATCTTTTCTTTTCTTTTATAGCTTTTAATTTCTCTTATAAGAGCCGAAATATATTCGGCTCTTATTTTATCATCAAGTGAATCAAAGGAGCAAAAATCACAGTAGTTGCATTTTCTGAGACAAAACGGAATATGTACGTAAAGCCCAATAGCGTTAGCTTTCATCATCAAGTCTCAAAACTGCCATAAAGGCTTCGGGAGTCACCTCTACGCTACCAAGCTTGCGCATCTTTTTCTTTCCTTCTTTTTGCTTTTCCAGCAGCTTTTTCTTTCGAGTAATATCACCGCCATAGCACTTTGCAAGAACGTCCTTGCGCATGGCTTTTACAGTTTCCCTTGCGATTATTTTCGAGCCTATCGTTGCCTGAATCGGAATTTCAAAGAGCTGACGCGGAATATTCTCTTTAAGCTTTTCGGCTATTTTTCTCGCTCTCGTATACGCCCTATCCTCGAAGACAATGAAAGAAAGAGCGTCTACCACTTCTCCGTTAAGCATAAAATCAAGCTTAACAAGCTTTGACTGTTTATATCCCTTAAGTTCATAATCAAGCGACGCGTATCCTTTAGAGCGGCTTTTCAAGGCATCGAAAAAGTCGTATATAATTTCGTTAAGCGGAAGCTCGTAATGAAGCTCTGCGCGCTCGGTATCAATATACTTCATATCTATAAATACGCCGCGCCTATCCTGGCATAGATCCATTATACCGCCTATATAATCGGTGGGTGTAATGACCGTAGCCTTCATTATAGGCTCATAAGCCGTCTGTATCTCGTCAGCCGTCGGGAATTTCGAGGGGTTATCTATCATAACCGTCTCGCCGCCGCGCAAATCTACTTTATAAATAACAGAAGGAGCGGTGGTAATCAAATCGATATTAAATTCGCGCTCAAGACGTTCTTCGATAATTTCCATATGAAGAAGTCCAAGGAATCCGCATCTGAATCCAAAGCCGAGAGCAACAGACGTTTCCGGCTCGTAAACAAGGGATGCGTCGTTTAGTCTCAATTTTTCAAGAGCATCGCGCAAATCCCCGTATCTCGCTCCGTCTGCGGGATATATACCCGAATATACCATCGGATGCACTTCTCTGAATCCGGGGAGAGCTTCGTCTGCCTCACGCTCAGCGTGTGTTATAGTATCTCCTACTCTCGTATCTCCAACTGTTTTTATGGAAGCAGTTATATAACCTACCTCACCGGGAGAAAGATACTCGCACTTTTGAAGTCCAAACGGCTGCATAGTTCCAACCTCTACAACCTCAAAAACCGTACCTGCGGACATAAGCTTGATTTTATCACCCGCTCTGACAGTTCCGTCAAAAACTCTGATATATACAACGACGCCGAGGTATGAATCATAATGAGAATCGAATATCAAGGCTTTAAGAGGGGCGTTAACGTCACCGCTTGGAGCCGGAATGTCTGTTATGATTTTTTCAAGAACATCCTCGATATTTATGCCATTTTTGGCAGAAATTGCGGGGCAGTCCTCGGCAAGTATGCCTATTATGTCCTCTATTTCGCGCCTCGTTCCGTCTATATCTGCTGACGCAAGGTCAATTTTATTTATTACGGGAAGAATTTCGAGGTCATTATCTATCGCGAGATACGCATTTGCGAGAGTCTGCGCCTCAACGCCCTGAGTTGCGTCAACGACGAGTAGAGCGCCCTCGCAGGCTTTAAGCGAACGGGAAACCTCGTACCCGAAGTCAACGTGTCCCGGCGTATCAATCAGATTAAACTCGTAGTTTTCCCCATTTTTCGCCTTATAATTCAGCTTTACCGCGCGCGCCTTTATCGTTATTCCGCGCTCGCGCTCAAGATCCATGTTGTCAAGAATCTGCTCTTCCATATCCCTTAAAGCAACCGTGCTCGTTTTTTCAAGCAAACGGTCTGCGAGGGTTGATTTTCCGTGATCAATATGGGCAATTATTGAAAAATTTCTTATATGATTTTGTTTATCGGTCACTTTTGCTTCCTTTCGGAAGTATTAAACTTCCATCATCATTTTTGCATCTTTTTCGTATAAATCCGCTTTTTTATCAAGCGCAAGCTTATCGGTGCCGTGAAGTAATATATATATTTTGATTTTGGGCTCAGTGCCTGAAGGACGAACGATTATTTTATCACCTGTCTCAAGAGTATAGTAGAGAACATCGGATGCGGGCTGACCTGTTGGTGTTGTCTTTTTGCTCTCAACGTCAAGAACTTCTCCCATCATATAATCTCCTATAGACGTAACCATTGCTCCTCCTATAGATTTCGGAGGATTATTTCGGAGCGAGGACATAACGCGTTTTCTCTTTTCGATTCCGTTAAGTCCTTCCATATATATATCTATCATACGCTCACCGTAGACACCGTAGGCTTTGTAAAGCGCCTCGAGAGCATCCGAGAGAGTCATTCCGCCTTTCTTATAAAAGGCAGTCATTTCAAGAATCATCATAGAAGCGCCGACGGCATCCTTATCCCTCGCATACGCGCCGAAAAGATATCCGTAGCTTTCTTCAAATCCAAGAAGAAATCCGTCTTTCTGTCCCGCTTCCTCATAATTTTTAATAACTTCGCCTATATATTTGAATCCCGTAAGAACGTCATGGAGCTTAACCCCTTGCTTCTTTGCGATTCCGTAAGCCATATCGGTGGAAACAATGCTTTTCACGCAGTAGGCGTTATCCGGAAGATTTCCCTGCTCTCTGCGCTGTCTTATCACGTAATCAAGAAGCAAAGCGCCCATCTGATTTCCCGAGATTGTGGTAAAGCTTCCGTCAGCGGTTCTTGTCATAACTCCGACTCTGTCAGAATCGGGATCGGTAGCGATAACGAGGTCTGATCCGACTTCATTAGCAATAGCTATTCCCTTATCAAATACTGCGGCATATTCGGGATTCGGCTTTGCAACCGTCGGAAAATTTCCGTCAGCGACCATCTGCTCTTCAACGGTATAAAGGTGCTTTAGTCCTACCTTTTTGAACACTTCGGGTACAAGCTTATATCCCGCTCCGTGAAGAGGTGTGTAAACCACTTTTAATTCGTCCGCAACTTCTTTTACGGCATTCGGATTGATTGCGGTCGCTAAAACCGCATCAACGTATTTTTTGTCAAATTCAGCGCCAAGAACGGTAATCAAGCCGCATTTAACCGATTCGCCAAAATCGGCGATATTCTCGGTGTCAAGAACGTCGAATTTTTCGCGCTCGGAGGAAACCACCTTTGCCTGAGCGGGACTTATCTGCGCTCCGTCCTCCCAGTATGCCTTATAACCATTATATTCCTTTGGATTATGAGAAGCAGTGATATTAATTCCCGCCATAGCAGAAAGCTCACGTACGGCAAAAGAAAGCTCGGGAGTCGGACGAATTCCGTCAAATATATAAGACTTTATTCCCGCGCCCGCAAGTACGCACGCGCTGACGCGGGCAAAAAGCTCGGAATTATTTCGTGAGTCATAAGCAATTGCAACGCCTCTTTTCTCACCGCCCGATGCCTTGATGAGCGCCGCAATTCCGCGCGTTGTCTGAGCGACTGTGAATCTGTTCATGCAACCAATGCCCATATACATCGTTGAACGCAATCCCGCAGTTCCAAAATTCATAGAAGACGCAAACCTAAGCTGCTTTGTTTCCTCATCATTCTCTATTTTTAAAAGCTCGCAGTGTTCCTCTTCCGTAAGACCGTCAAACTCAAGCCATCTCTTAAATTCTTCGTTGTAATTTCTCATAAATAACCTTTCGTGTATTCTTTTATTCGGACAATGCTTCAAGAAGCGCTGTCGCGAGCTGGTCGGGGCAGGATGTGCTCTTGAGACCGCACTTAATTCCCTTAAGTCTTGCTATAGCGTCGTCAACCTTCATTCCCTTAACAAGCGTTGCCACACCCATAGTATTACCGGGACATCCCGCAATAAATTTGCAATCGACTATTACCCCATCCTCAACGTCGAGAATTATTTTCCTTGAACAAGTTCCTTTAGTATTATACTCAATATGCTTTGTCATAACGTCAAATTCCTTTTAATTTTTTATTCCAAGTTTTTGTATATTCCAACCGGAGTATAAGCTCCCGAAAAGACGGTAAGAAATACGAGAAGCATAGTGAAATCCTTTCCGATATCGCGGAAAACCACCGAATAATAAGGCAACGGTCCGTCCTCTGTATCAAAGGATATCGTATTAACTCTGTAAACCGAACATCCGAGCGCGTCAGCTGCAAAAAAAAGCTCGGACAGCGGAATTGACGAATCGGCGCGAAGCCTTATTTCAAGATATCTGTCGTCATCCGCAAGAAACTCAGGTACGGTGAAATGCTTTGATACGAGAGCGTATTTCATATCGGCAAGTCCCTCAAACCCGAATACAGGAGTTACCGAATTGATTTTCAAATCCTCTTTAAAAAGAAGCGCCGCAACTGCGGAAAGCCTCGCTCCGCCCCTTTCCTCGAGAGGAAGAAGCGCGTATTCGCACTCTCCGTCGGAAACAGACTTCGCGGCTTCGCTTAAATTCTTCGCATAGCTGAGCCTTGGATTCGAAAACTCCTGCGAAAAAACGTCATACGCCTCGTCAGCCAACGGATTTTTAACATAAGTAAAGGTTTCGTCACCCGACTCTGTCGGCAGAAAATCCGTCTCGGAAATGATTATCCCGCGCGACCTTATCCTCTCCGCGAAAAGCTCCGCAAAAACGATTTTATCGAACGCTCCGACCATTTTAAGATAAGACGATATTCGCTCCGCATTTTCTCTTTGTATCGAAGAATGAAAAAGCATCCCGTCTAAATACATACCATCGGCAATAAGCGAAAGAATCTCGTATATCCCATATCCGTCACCCGCCATCGAGACGGCAAAGTCGGCGGCGCTGTCGGCAAGCTCCGAAAGCTCGCAGATTCTCTGCTCTTCGGCAAAGGATTGCTTTTCGGAAATTTTTGATATATTGGCGGCAGTTACGTCGTTTGCCGCAAAAAAACCGTCTTTATACATAACCGCCTCCTAAAATATTTAGTCATAATATATTATACTATATATTTACAAGAAATACAATATAACAAAAAGAAAAAATGAGGAAACTTTTTGCAAAAAAAATATTGATTTTTTATAAATAGTATGATATAATATAACGCGTAACCAATGCCGGTATGGTGGAATTGGCAGACGCGTCGGACTCAAAATCCGAAGGTAGCAATACCGTGTCGGTTCGACCCCGGCCACCGGCATCAAAAAATACACGCTCATCTGAGCGTGTATTTTTTTGTTATCTCATTTTTGGAATCATTTAATTTTCTCTTCAAGATAT
>JAZQKG010000005.1:0-8862 GCA_045542035.1 Eubacteriales bacterium
ATTCGCCTATACGGGAGTAAACGGCGGCTCGGTTATAGTAGTAGCCGATGACCCGGGTCTCGCAAGCTCGCAGAACGAGCAGGACACAAGAATGATTGCGAGAGCCGCTCACGTTCCGGTTCTTGAGCCGTCCGACAGCCAGGAAGCAAAGGATTTCATGAAATACGCTTACGAGCTGAGCGAAAAATACGATACCCCCGTTATTTTACGCACCACAACGAAGCTCGCTCACTCTCAGAGCAAGGTAACTCTTTGTGAGAGAACCGAGGTAGAAGACAAAACCTACGAACGCAGCGTCGCAAAATACGTTATGATGCCCGCATCCGCGATAGGCAGACACCTTGCCGTAGAAGCAAGAGAAATAAAAATGGCAGAGGATGCCGCAGTCTTCCCCGTCAACAAGATTGAGAAGGGCGACGGAAAGATTGGATTTATAACGGCTGGAATTACTTATCAGTACGTAAAAGAGGTTTGCCCAAACGCAGGCGTACTCAAGCTCGGACTCGTTAACCCTCTTCCCAAAAAGCTTATTGCAGACTTCATATCTCAGTATGAAACCGTTTATATATTTGAAGAGCTTGAGCCGGTTATCGAGGAGCAGGTTCGCGCATGGGGATTTGAAGTAAAAGGCAAGGAATGCTTCACACGCCAGGGTGAATACAGCGCAAATCTTCTCCGCCGCGCGCTTTACGGAAAGGACGAGGCGGTATTTGAAAAGGCAGAAACTCCGAACAGACCTCCCATTCTCTGCCCCGGCTGTCCTCACAGAAGCGTTTTCTCGGTTCTTAATAAACTCAAAATTCACGCGTCCGGCGATATCGGATGCTACACTCTCGGCGCGGTTGCTCCCCTCAGCGTTATAGACACCACGATATGCATGGGCGCAAGTATTTCCGCTCTTCACGGAATGGAGAAGGCCCGCGGCAAGGATTACGTTAAAAATTGGGTTGCCGTAATAGGTGACTCCACCTTCTTACATACCGGAATAAACTCGCTTATCAATATGGTATACAACAAGTCCACCGCCACCGTTATGATTCTTGATAACAGAACGACGGGTATGACGGGTCATCAGGACCACGCGGCTACGGGAAAAACCCTTAAGGGCGAGGAAACATACGCTATTGACCTTGCGGCTCTTTGCCACTCGGTAGGAGTTCGGAACGTAATAGAGGTTAACGCCTTTGATACGGCGGAGCTCGAAAGAATAATCAAGGAATCAACCGCAAGCGACGAGCTGACCGTTATTATAACAAAAGCCCCCTGCGTTCTTCTCAAGGGTCAGAAATTCCCGAACAAGTGCGAGGCAGATGAAGACGCGTGCAAAAAGTGCGGAATGTGCCTTAAGATTGGCTGTCCTGCCATCACGAAGCGTCCGGACGGAAAGATAAAAATAGACGAAACTATGTGCAATGGCTGCGGACTTTGCAAGAACTACTGCAAATTCGGCGCTATCAAAACAGTCACAAAATAATAGGACGACAGGATGGAATTCAAGATGGAAAAGAATATTATGATTGTCGGTGTCGGAGGTCAGGGTACTCTCCTCACCAGCAGAATTATCGGAAAAGCGGCTATGGAAATGGGCTATGACGTAAAGATATCCGAGGTTCACGGAATGGCTCAGAGAGGAGGCAGCGTCGTTACCTTTGTCCGCTTCGGCGATAAGGTATGCGAGCCCGTCGTTGAGGAAGGTCAGGCAGACGTTATTATAGCGTTTGAAAGACTTGAAGCGCAGAGATACTCTCACTTTCTTAAAAAAGACGGTGTTCTTATAATAAACGATTGCCGTATTGACCCCATGACCGTCGTAACAGGCGCGAAGGAATACCCCGAAAACATCATTGAGACACTTAAAGCGAAGCATTCGGTATACGTAATTGACGGACAGAGGACAGCGATAGAGCTTGGAAACAGCAAGGTTCTTAACTCTGTTGTTCTTGGATTTGCCGCGAGCTTTATAGGCTTTAGCGAGGACGTTTGGCTCAAAACCGTTGAAGGAACAGTGCCTCCGAAGACGATAGATATAAACAAAAAAGCGTTTGTCTCGGGTTACAGCGCTAAGCATTAAGGGGTGATAAATATGATTTGGAACGAAACCAAAGAATGTATGTCGAGAGATGAAATGACCTCTCTTCAAGGAAAAAGACTTGTCAAGCTCGTTGACTACGTTTACCATAACGTTGAGTTTTACCGCAAGAAAATGCAAGCGATAGACCTCATGCCCGGAGACATTAAAGAGCTTTCGGACATAACCAAGCTTCCGTTTACAACCAAAGACGACTTAAGAGACAACTACCCGTTCGGTTTGTTCGCCGTTCCAAACTCCGAGATAGTCAGAATACACGCTTCAAGCGGAACGACGGGAAAGGCTACCGTCGTAGGCTATACGAGATACGACCTTGACATATGGTCGGAATGCGTAGCAAGATGTATGACTATGGCAGGTGTTACAAAGGACGATATAGTACAGATAGCGTACGGATACGGACTTTTCACAGGAGGTCTCGGAGCGCACGGAGGAGCTGAGAAAATAGGCGCTACCGTCGTTCCGATGAGTACGGGAAACTCGAAAAAGCTTACTACTATGATGGTTGATTTTGGCGCTACGGCAATAGCCTGCACGCCCTCGTATCTCCTTCACATCTCAGAGGTTCTTGAAAACGAGGGTCTTCTTGACAAAATCAAGCTTAAGGCGGCTATCTGCGGTGCTGAGCCCTGGACCGAAAAAATGCATAAAGAGATAGAAACCAAGCTCAATATCAAAGCCTACGACATCTACGGTCTCAGCGAGGTTATGGGTCCCGGCGTTGCTTGCGACTGCGAGTTCCACAAGGGTCTTCACGTGTGCGAGGACCACTTCTATCCGGAAATACTCAATTCAGCAACGCTTACACCCGTTGCCGACGGAGAAACGGGTGAGCTTGCATTCACAACTCTCACGAAAGAAGGTATTCCGCTTATACGCTACAGAACGAAGGACCTCACAAGCATCGACCGCTCCCCCTGCGCCTGCGGAAGAACAAGCGCGCGCATCTCACGCTTCAAGGGCAGAGTTGACGATATGCTTATAATAAGAGGCGTAAACGTATTTCCAAGCCAGATTGAAGCCGCTCTCGTTGAGGTTGAAGAGGTAACTCCGCACTATATGATGATAGTCGACAGAGTAAATAACCTTGATACCTTAGAGGTTCAGGTTGAGGTTGATCAGAAATACTACACAGACGAGATAAGAGTTATTGAAGCGCTTACGAAGAAGATAGCTCACGTTATTCAGCAGGCGCTCGGAATAAACGCGAAAGTTAAAATCGTCGAGCCTCAGACGCTTGTCAGAAGCGAGGGCAAAGCGGTCCACGTTATAGATAAACGTAAATTGTACTAATAATTTAAAATTAGGAGGAAATAATAATGTTTGCAAAACAGCTTACAGTATTTATTGAAAACAGAGCGGGAAGGCTCTCAGAGGTCCTTAGCGTACTCAAGGAAAACAACGTGAATATTCTCTCTTTAAGCCTTGCCGACACTACCGAATACGGTCTTTTAAGACTTATAGTTGACAAAGCGTCGCTCGGAAAAGAAAAGCTTACCGAAAACGGCTTCTCTTCTCTTCTTTCCGACGTTTCGATAATTAAAATACCTCACAAATCGGGCAGCCTTCAGTCTCTTCTTAAGATTATAGACGACAATAAAGTAAATATAGAATATATGTACGGTCTTTCTATCGAATCAGACGAGGCGTACGTTGTTCTCAAAGCTTCAGACACCGAAAAAATTGACACGGTCCTCGAGTCAAGCGGTGTAAAAACGATAAGCTGCGAGGAGCTCGCAAAAATCTGATTCGGCTTTACAAAATCACGAATCAGCGGAGATGAAAAATGATAATAGATTTTCACACCCATATTTTCCCCGATAAAATCGCAAAAAAGACTATTGATTTACTTGCCGAAAAAGGCAGCACCAAGCCCTATTCAGACGGCACGGTAAGCGGACTCCTTTCAGAAATGGATAAAGCAAATGTCGATATTGCCGTTACTCTGCCGGTAATAACCAATCCGACACAGTTCGACAGCGTTAACAGATTTGCGAAAGAAGTAAACGAGAAATTTAAAAACGAAAAAAGACGTCTTATATCCTTCGCGGGAATCCATCCTATGTGCGAGGATATAGACGCCAAAATGAAATTCATTAAGGACTCCGGATTTCTCGGAGTAAAAATCCATCCCGACTACCAGGGAACGTTTATATCCGACCCCGGATATGAAAGAATACTTGAATGCGCAAAGGAATTTGACCTTACCGTCATAACTCACGCCGGAGTTGACGCAGGTTACCGCGACATGCCTGTGCGCTGCACACCGACGCTCGCGAGGGAGCTTATACGCAAGGTCAAGCATAGGAAGTTCGTCTTAGCCCATTTTGGCGCTAACGAAATGTTTGACGAGGTCTTCGATATTCTGTGCGATGAGGACGTTTATTTTGACACGGCATACATCCTCAGATATATAAATGAAGAAACCTTCAAAAAAATTCTTAAAAAACACGGGGAAGACAGAATTCTTTTCGCGACCGATTCCCCATGGAGCAGTATAGAGGAAGATGTGAAAACTATTAAATCATTTTCGCTCGGTAATATAACCGAAGAAAAGCTTTTCTCGGAAAACGCAAAAAGGCTTTTGGGAATATAAAACGGGATATGTGAGGCATCAAGCCCTCTCACCCGCTATCTCGGGAGAGGTGGCATGCGAAGCATGACGGAGAGGGCGTATAGATAGTCGAGACGCATCCCATACGTACACAACTAAAAATTTAAGAAAGAGAGTCGCAAATGCGCGACGGAACGGAGACAATCGTGGGATACAACAAAAAAATGTTCGGGCTTGGAAGCAAACGCTCGATAATAAGAGAAATATTTGAATACAGCAAAACGAGAGCCGCTGAGATAGGAGCGGAAAACGTTTATGATTTCAGCCTTGGCAATCCGAGCGTTCCTGCGCCGAGCGAGGTCAACGAAACCATCAAGACTCTGCTTTCGACAGAAAATTCGGTTCTTCTTCACGGATATACATCAGCCCAGGGCGACCTTGGTGTAAGACGCGTTATCGCTGAGCGTATCAATAAAAATTTCGGCGTTAATATTTCACCGAATCTTATCTATATGACATGCGGCGCGGCGGCTTCCCTTTCAATCTGTCTTAAGGCGGTTATCGAGGAAGGAATGGGAGACGAGTGCATAGTATTCGCTCCGTTTTTCACAGAATACCGCGTGTTTATTGAAAACGCGGGCGGTAAAATTGTAATAAGCCAACCTACCGAAAAAACGTTTCAGGTCGATATCGCGGACTTTGAAAGCAAAATAAATTCCTCAACGAAAGCCGTTATCGTCAATTCTCCCAACAACCCAAGCGGAGTCGTTTACTCGGAAGAAACTATAAAGGCGCTCGCTGAGGTGCTTGAAAGGAAATCAAAGGAGCTTGGCAGAACTATCTATCTTATCGCAGACGAGCCGTACAGAGAGCTCGTATATTCGGGTGTCAAGGTTCCCTACCTTATGAATTATTATAAGAACACCCTCGTTTGCTACTCCTTCTCGAAATCTCTTTCCCTTCCCGGTGAAAGAATAGGCTACATAGCGGTTTCTCCCACTATGGAGGAATGTGAGAATATATACCTTGCGGTTTGCGGAGCGGGAAGGTCTCTCGGCTACGTATGCGCCCCAAGCCTTTTTCAGCAGGTCATAGCGCGCTGCATTGACGCTAAGGTAAACGTAGAAGCGTATAAAGAAAGCCGCGACCTTCTCTATGATAATCTTACCAAGTACGGCTACGAATGCGTTAAGCCGGACGGAGCGTTTTACCTCTTTGTAAAAGCGCTTGAAGAGGATGCGTTCGCATTCTACGAGAAGGCGAAAAATCATGAAATACTCGTCGTTCCCTGCGATGACTTTGGAGTTTCGGGATACGTGAGAATCGCCTATTGCACCGATAAATCAAGGGTAGAGGGCGCGCTCCCCGCATTCAAAGCCCTCGCAAAAGAATACGGAATATAAAAATATTTTTTTGTAAGGACAGGCTCCCCGACTGTCCAAATATCAAGAAAGCGGCTCGCTCGATGAGCCGCTTTCTTTAATTTAGCCATTCCTGTTATTTTTTTACGTACGAACCCTCTTCGCATTCGCCAAGATCAAGGTAATGTCGGACTTGACATATATAACATGACTGTTTGTTCTTTTTGCTCCGTACTTAATTGAATTATCAGTGTCATCAACGATAATTTCTGCGTCACACAAGTCCACGTTGGTTTTTATTATTATAGACTGAATAGCGCCTGTCTCTACAATAGCTTGCGATGGATGAGCAGTCGAGAATGCAAAAAGAACCAAGCTTCAGACTCGGTTCTTTTTGATTATAAAATTTGTATAATGAGTTATCAGCTATTTGCGGCAATACCGAACATCTCACGAAGAGTGTTCTTCTTTTCTTCATCAAGCGTCGTATTGTTCACAGCGTTTTCAAAAAGCGCTTTGTTTTCCTCACCGACTTCTATAATCTGCGGCGCGCTTTCACCATCTCCGGCTATAAGATCCACGATAAAGGTATTATCCGCAAGACCGTTTACGATATTGTTAACGTCTTCCTGTGTAACGGGCTCTGTCGTTTCAAACTCATCGCTCGTTTTTTCGATATAGTTTGCTATTCCGTTGATTGCATGACCTGCGGAAGCAAGCTTAAGCTCCTCAACCTTAAAATCGGTTAAAAGCTCTTCAATCTCCGGGGGAAGCGGTTCTTCCGAATCACCCGCTATCATTTCCTTAACGCTGGAAACGAGATCGTTAACTATAGCCTGAGCATCTCCGCTAAGATTTTCAAGAGAATTACCGATTTCAATAAGACTGTCTCCAACGCTCTTCATCGTATCAACCTTCTCCTGCGGAGTCGCGGTCTCAGACGTCATACTATCAACCTTTGACGTAAGCTGTGTAACGCTGTCTGCAATACCTGCAACCGCCACAACAACGTCGCAGGTGTCATCAATAGAAACGTTTTTACCGCTTGCGTCCTTCGTAGACGTAACGATATCAAAGAACCACGAACCCGTAGCGTCATATATTTTACCGGGGGCAGACGCTATATATTCGTCTGTTCCGACTTCGGCAGGAATTTCGAATAACGGCTTTCCTTGCATCTGAACGCCTGAAACCTTATCAACCTGTATAATTATACCGGTGAGCGGAGCGCAAACAACAAACGCGATTACAAGACCTTGAATCAAGCCTATAAGTCCGCCGACCAAAACACGCTTCTTCGCGCCCTTTCTCACAAATATCTTGCAAATCGGGAAAACGATAAGCCAAGTAACAAAAGAGAGCGCCAGCAAAACAATAAAGAACGCGACAAGACCGATTATGATTTCGACAAGCGCAAAAATAATGTCCTGAATTGCCTGAGGCAGTTGCGTTTCACCGCTGTTAAGCGCTTCTGTTATCATTTCCATAACAGTGCCGTCGCCAAGATTTAAATTCATAACAATTCCAACGACAGTTTTACGCGCAACAATAGCGACTATTACAGATAATACGATAAGACAAAGTCTCAAAATCGCGCGGTTACGTCCGCGCATAAGTCCGAACAGCCAACCAAAAATCAATGAGATAGCTGTAAATGCGAGTATACCTAAAGATATGTATCCCATAACCTTCTCCTTAATAGATTAAATATGTTACATATATATTGTATTACTTTTTTTAAAAAAATCAATAGTTTTTTTATAATTTGTTAAAAAATTATATAAATTTTATCCGTTCGTGCCAATCGTCCTCAACTGTCATTATTTGTATTGACGTATTTCTGCTTGCGGGACTCATAATTTTGATATTAACATACATAGATAATTATAATAAAAAAGAATTAACCGCCTAGCGTCCAAAACTTGAGCGGTTAATACTTTATCAATTGTTTGGAAGCAACCGTCATCGGTGCTCTCCGTTATTATTATATCTCATTTAATTTATAATGTCAATACAATTTCTTTGGCGTAGTAACCACACCTGAAAGGTAATCAATAGAAACATTATAATAGCGAGCCAAAGTTTTATAATGCTCTATCGGCATTTGCCACGCACCGTTTTCCCATCTGGCGTATTGCTGACGTGTTGTTCCAAGCATAGTAGCTATTTCCGTTTGTGTCTTGTCATTATCTTCCCTGATGTCTTTAAGTCTTTGGTAAAACTGCATAATAATCTCCAATCCAAGTCATTTTAAAACGCTCTTTTTTGTGCATTAAGTAGATTATATCACGCAACATATATGTTTCTCTTGAAATGCGACATGTATGTTGCTATAATATTATACAAGCAACACATATGTTGCTAAACAAAAGGAGAAACAAAATGAACAACATTCAAAACCTATGGTACGGAAATTTAAGGCCTGCGACAGAACCGGGAATAAACGACAGGATATGTTCAAATCTATCGGGGCATATTGATGACAGAATTGAGAAGCTGAAAGTGAGCCTTGACGAAGACGGTAAGGCAAAGCTATCGAGGTTAATTGACGATTACAGCGAGCTTATATGCAATGAATCTGAGAACGCGTTTGTCAAGGGTTTTTCCCTTGGCGCGAAATTGACAGCGGAAGCATTCTGTAATACATACGAAGAGCAGGAATAAAAAACGGCTCAGCCGAGCCGGTTTTCTGTATATGCCCTCTCACCCGCGCTATCGCGGGAGCTCTCCCAAAGTGAGAGCCTTATTTGTGCGCTATTAAAGCCTCTCACTTCGGGAGAGGTGGCAGCCGCAGGCTGACGGAGAGGGCGCCTCTCACTTCGGGTAGCAAGGCGGCACGAGGGTATTGAATGACAGTT
>JAZQKG010000006.1:0-4534 GCA_045542035.1 Eubacteriales bacterium
TGGCCTCCGACTTGTAGGATACACTGTAACAAGTAATATTACTCTTACCGCAAAGTGGGATTATGCGACCTTTGAGCTTCCAATTGTAAACATCAATACCTCCGGCGCAGCAATCGATTCAAAAGAAGACTATACAGATATGGTTTTCAGCCTTGAAAATTGTGATGATGAGCTTACAGACGTAAGCGGTGGTATAAGACTCCGCGGCAACTCAACAATGCACGCGCCAAAAAAACCTTACCGAATTAAATTTGATAAGAAACAATCTTTGTTTGGTCTTGACAAAGCAAAAAGCTGGGTTCTCTTAGCTGATTACCTCGATCCGTCCGCGCTCCATAATTACACCGCGTTTTCCTTAGGAAATGAAATGGAAGGCCTTAATTTTACGCCTACACCTAACAAGGTTAACGTATATCTTAACGGCGATTACGTCGGTCTCTATACTCTTTGTGAACAGGTTCAGGAAAATGAAGGCAGAATGGATATAGAGCTTGATGAGATAAACGAGACGATGCTTAACCTTAAGGACTTTAATTTCTTTATCTGCATGGATGCCAGCTGCGTAGGCGATGCGGGCGCTGTTAAGGATGAAACGTATTTTTACATAAGTGAATATGACAGATATTTTGAAATTAAGTATCCCGAGAAGGGGAAGTTTGCATCTGATGAACAATTCAAATCCTTCGTCACTCAGCTTAAGGTATATGTAAAGGAATTGATGGACTCGTTCTATCAGAAGGATGCAGATAAGATTCTTCAGGAGGTGAATATCAATTCACTTGCAGATTACCTTATAATAGATCAGATTATGGGTGAGCACGACCATCATAGCAAATCCTTTAACATGTATTTTACGAACACGTCTGAAAATCCCGAAGAAAACGGAAAATTAAGCTTTGGACCCATATGGGATTACGACTGGTCTTTACACGTTCCGTGGACAGGTGAGCCGAATGCGTACTACGAAATTTCAGATGAAGTGTATTATTCAAACCTATTCTTCCAAACTATGGCAGAAGTACCGGAATTATATGAAATTGTAAAGGTGCGCTATAATCAGTACGCAAAATCCGCACTTGAAAATTATATTGAAAATTTTGACGAACTTTATAATTCTATGAAAGAATCCTTGCAACTCAATCAAGAGCTTTGGTATAGGAGCATATCCGCAGATATCACAGAGAAAAATATCAAGTTCCTAAAGGAATTTCTCATCTCACGCAAAGCTAAACTTGATATCTTATGGGCAATGGATTAAATTAATCACAAAGCAGCTCGAAAATGAAATCGGGCTGCTTTTCTTGGTACAGGTGACCCGGTCTGACAGTCCACCGGACTGTTATTCAATACCTCGGAGCCGCTTCGCTGCCTCGGTGGAAACTCCCGTACCCGTGTTAAGTTTAATTATGCAATCTTAAACAAAGAAGAGCAATTTTAAAACTGTAAATTTTAAAGTGCAATTTTAAAGTGCAAAAAAATCAAAAAACTTGCACTTTAAGTATTGCACTTTAGATGAATGTATGGTATAATATATACATCAAATTAAACCTCGGAGCGCTATATGAAAGACGAAATCTTTGAAGAATATTCGAGAGAAAAAGAGCCAACTAAATATTATAAGACTTACGCATGGAAAACTGCGATAGGACTCCAAAAGGTTGACGGGCTTGAGCCGTCTGAATACCTAATTAAAACTGCTGAGCAGCATATTGACGGTGACATAAGCTTTGACGATGCACACAAGCTTATAACTTCATATTACAAAGAGAACAAAGCCAAATCCGAGCGTGCTGAAGAAGCGGATAAGGTGTCTGTACGCATAGCCGAGATAATATCCGAAAAGTCCTTTGTATTCTCTCCCATTGAGTTCACTACCATTCATAAGCGTCTCTTCGAAGGCATATATTCTCATGCCGGAAGAATCAGAGATTACAACATTACAAAAGATGAATGGGTGCTTGACGGTGATACTGTTATTTACGGAAGCGCTATAAATTTGCGAGAAACCTTGGAATATGATTTCGGTGTAGAAAAGAACTTTGATTATAAAGGCTTATCTACCGAGGACGTTATCAAGCACGTTGCGAGATTTATATCGAACCTTTGGCAGATTCATATATTCGGCGAAGGTAATACGAGAACAACCGCAGTGTTTCTTATAAAATACCTATCAAAGCTTGGTTTTAACGTAACTAACGACATATTTGCCGAAAACTCCTGGTATTTCAGAAACGCTCTTGTAAGAGCGAATTATAACAACCGCGAAAAAGGCGTTACTGAAACTACCTACTATGTAGAACTGTTTCTCCGTAATCTTCTTCTCGGTGAAGACAACATTCTTTCTAACAGAGAAATGCACATCGCTTACAGAGAGCCGGTAGAACCCGCACCGATTGTTAACGACCGAGAAACAGCGATTATTGAGATTATACGCGCAAATCCGAGCATCACGCTTGACGAGGTTGCCGAAAGAATAGGCAAATCCCCTCGCACAGTAAAAACCGCAGTAAAATCCATGCAAGAACGCGGAATCCTCGAGCGCGTAGGCGGTAAGAAAAACGGAAGTTGGGTAATAAAGTATGTGCCACAAGCGACCGTTGATAAATTAAACAATGAAAAGTAAAATCAATTTTCAAAGATAAAAAATGACAAGGAGATGCTTATGGGATTTTTAAACGCAATGAAAGGCGCAAACAATTCGTGGGGAATGGTTACTTTTGTGTCGGACGGTTCCTTGAATGGTTTATATGCTTATTTGGGACCAAAGAATTTAATCGATAATAGATCTCGCGAACTTATGATAAGTTCCACCGCAATGAAAGATATTGTTTTTAATGTAGATCGAGATGTAGAATCTGTCACTGTTATATGTGCTACAAGCGATTGGGTGAAATATAACGTAAAATTGAAAAGCGGTTTGTTTTTCGTGACAGTAATATTTGTGCAAGACGTTGATTCAAAAGGTTTCAGAAAATTTAGCAATAATTGGATGAACTTCGAAACAACTTTCGGAGCATTCATTCAAAGGAACACACACTCCAATCACACGGAGCAGAAGGAGATTTCTGAAAGTTCGTTTGAAAATAAAATCGATAACTCGTCTGTTTCTGAACAAAATTACAGCTGCGAGCCGATACAAGAGAAGAAAAATAAGGACGAAGAATTTTCCGCACAACAGGCGAGTGCTAATATTGAAGAAATGCAATATGACGACTGTTACGATGGACCGCATAAAAAGGAATTGGAAGCGAACTGGGAATATGTATCATATATCAATTTTAGATTTAACATCAAAATAAACGCCAATGATTCGCTTGACAGAATTAAATATATAATAGCGCATATCAACTGTCTGAATAACAATGAAAAAAATTTTGTGCACAAGGTGCAAAAGTGTGTAACTATTACCGAGGCAATAGATGCTTTTGTATGGTTCAGAAATATTTACACAACTCGTTAATTCATTCTATTACCGAGAATGCTTCAAATCTCTACATACAAAGCAAAACGGCAGAGCCACAAGGACTCTGCCATTTCACTTGGTGCAGGTGACGGGATTTGATTCTCGGGCTCGACGCCTTTTGGTTTGCCGCTCGCGGTAAATGCGAGATATATGTTCCGCTGTTTGCTAATTTTGCTTAAATGTGCTCGCAAGGCAATATACCGCGCAAGGCGGTATGCATTCGCGGCTCTGAGAGTCCACCGGACTGTTATTCAATACCTCGGAGTCGCTTCGCTACCTCGGTGGAAACTCCCGTACCCGTGTTAAGTTTATTTGCGTACTTAGATAATACTGCAAGAGGACAGCAGAACGAATTCCAAAGAGATGAAGGAACTTCTCGGATACATGGCACGGCATCACGAAGACTTAGAGAAGAGCTTCTCGGATGAGCAGAAGGAAACCTTTGAGAAGTTTCATGTAGCAAGTTAAAAACAACTGAGTGTTGTTTTTAACGCAGCGAAACCGCCCAAAGCAACGAGTTGGAAGAGCCGAGGGGCGCAGGCGTAAGGAGTTTGCGACGGATTAGCAAACCCGTGAGCGTCTAGGCAACGAATATGCGACGGTGGAGAATGCTGGAGCGAGTATATGAGCCTAGCCGAAGCAGCCATCTTCGAGTATGCTTTCAAGTTAGGTATGAATATAGCGATAGAGAGCTCGAATGATAATAGCAAAAATGCGTAAAAAGGTTATGTGCGGTAAAATATAATTAATCTAAATTACGAGCACGTAACGAACTACAAGGATCTTCTTGATAAAATGAACGCGGTATAAATATCTTTAATAAGTCCTATTTATCGTACAGAAGGTATGATACAATTAAGTAACAACAGATAAGGAGACTGCACGTATGCCTTTATTGCTAATTTTCGCTTTCATTTTCGGCTTTTTTGAAACCTTATTTAAAAACAATCGATAAAAAAACGATCACCCCGAGGAAACTCGGGGTGATGCTTTGCTTGGTGCAGGTGACGGGTGAGGAGTGAAAAACTGTTAATAACTGTTTTTCACGAACGAAGTCAACAAAGCAAGGAG
>JAZQKG010000007.1:0-12695 GCA_045542035.1 Eubacteriales bacterium
AAGATGTTAGATATTAAGAGCGAACATAAGTGACCCTTGGTTGCGTAGGTTAAGATGCAGCCAAGGGTCACTTTTTTATTATTTAAACAATTTTAAAGAATATTATATTTAAATAATGAATTATAGCGTTTTACCGTGATATAATAACCTCAAGCATAACAGGAATTTTGGAGGAGCGCCATGTCATATGTCGCAAATAAGAAAAGATATTCCGAAATGGAATACAGAAGGTGCGGAGAGAGCGGATTAAAGCTTCCTGCCGTATCGCTCGGACTTTGGCACAATTTCGGTGCCGGAGACGATTTTGAAAATATGAAGAAAATGTGCTTTACCGCATTTGACCTCGGAATAACGCATTTCGACATTGCTAATAATTACGGCAGACCCGCAGCGGGAAGCGCGGAAGAGAATTTCGGAAAAATCGTGCGTGAGTATATGCGCGCGTACCGCGACGAGATGATAATCAGTACTAAGGCGGGCTATCAGATGTGGGACGGACCGTATGGGGATTTTGGCAGCCGAAAATATCTTATCTCAAGCCTTGACCAGAGCCTGCTTAGACTCGGGCTCGATTACGTGGATATTTTTTACCATCACCGTCCCGACCCGGAAACTCCGCTTGAAGAAACTATGGGCGCGCTTGACTATGCGGTAAAAAGCGGAAAGGCGCTGTACGCAGGACTTTCAAATTACGACGGCGAGAGAATGCGCCGTGCGGCAGAAATATTACGGGAGCTGAAATGTCCGTTCGTTATTAATCAGAACAGATATTCGATGTTCGATAGGACGGTCGAAAATAACGGACTTTTGTCCGCTGCTGAGGATGAAGGGAAGGGAATCATAGTTTTCAGTCCATTGGCGCAGGGACTTTTGACGGACCGGTATCTTAACGGAATACCTGAGGACAGCAGAGTAAGAACGAGCGGCATATTCTTAAAGGAGTCGTCGGTAACCGAGGAAAAGGTGGAAAAGGCGAGAGTCCTTAACAAAATAGCTGCCGAGAGGGGAGAAACTCTGGCTCAAATGGCGCTTTCCTGGGTTCTTAGAAAAGATGCGGTAACGAGCGTTCTTATAGGCGCGTCAAAGCCCTCGCAGATAGAAGAGAACGTTGCTATACTGAACAGAAAGCCTTTTAGTGAGGACGAGCTTTCAAGAATAGATAAAATAGCGTTGTGAATATAAAAAGAGCGGCATAAAGTCGCTCTTTTTTGCGCCGACGCGCTACCCGTGTTAAGTTTATTTATACGGTGCTTTATTTCGACTAAATAGGTTTTGTTCCGCTTGGCTTAGCCTTTTTCTTATCAATAAAGTGAAATACTATTCCAAACAACACTTTAAATCCAAAACAAATAACAATTACAGCACCTGCGCTATATAGAATACGTTCGAATACTGAATATTCTCTGTTTACGTTTAATGTGTGTTCAGCACGGTCATATTCTGTATTCTCGCTATATAGGGTAATTATTTCATCATATCCCTCACCGTCAAAAATGCGAACGTTACCCGACCACGTATTTACTCCGAATATTAGCTTTATTTCTTCTCCAACAACTGTAAATGATAAAACGTTTGATTCGCTGTTCTCGGTGGGTAAGAAATAATAATCATCAAAATCACCTACATATGACCACTTTACAATATCGTTCATTTGTAGTTTGGATAACTCTTTGCGATGTCCGTCAATCTCTATGTCAACGAGCCACACTTCATTGAATGTATGCTCACTGTTTGTATTTTCTGTTGCCTGAATGTAAACCGTATGCTCGGCTTCTTTTGGCAAGAAAAGGTTTTGTCCCAAAACAACTGCAATAATTGCGCACAATAGGGGGATCAAAGTATACTTATGCTTCAATCTTTTGCTGTATAAATATAACGCTAAGCATGACATAATGACAAAGTAACAAAATATAAAAACACGTTTTAACCATGTATTAAGTGTGTAGGTGTCAATTACGAAAGTTAAATATATGCATGCAAAAATAATAGAAATAAATATTACAACAAATTTCAGTTTTTTTAGCTTAGACATTTTTGTTCCTCTGTTTTTTCTTCTAAATTACCAAAGAAGATTTTATTGGTAGTAGCCATAATTTCGTCATTGTTATAACGGTAGTTTTCAAGGTTTTTCTTGATTTTTTTGATTTCCTCCGGATGAAGCAATATATGCTTGATTCCCTCGTATATCGCCTCAGTATTACTTTCAACCAACCAGCCGTTGACGTTTTGAGTAATTTGTGTGCTTATACCGCCCACGTTTGTTGAGAGGACGGGAACGCCAAGAATGTGTGCCTCGTAGATAGTGTTTGGGATACCCTCGTATCTTGAGAGAAGCGCAAAAACGTCGGCTTCTTTGACGTAAGGGAAGGGATTGGCTCTTGCGCCTATGAATTTAACGTCCTCTCCGAACATACTGCTTGAATATAAAAGTCTGTACTCGTTAAGTGCGTCACCGTCCCCGACTATCGTCCATTTGAGACGGTATCCCTCGTCGTAAAGCTTTGTCAGAGCGTCGTATATTCTGTCAAATCCCTTAAAGCAGTCAATTCTTGAAACCGTCACGAATTTCGCGGGAGTACCCTTTAATTCGGCAGGCTTTCCTTTTTTGAGTATCGAATCGACAGGCAGCAGATTTTTGTTGACTACGGCTTTCTCTTCAAGCTCGGGATATAGTGACACGAAGCTGTCACGAATATTTTTGGTTAAAAGAACTATATAGTTGAATTTGCTGTAAATTTCATTATCGCGCTCTGTAATCTGACGTGTCCAATCGCTTTTGTCCTTCCAATCACAATAATCTGTGTGTATCCACTGTATTTTTCTCTTAGCATACGAGTTTGCGACCATTTCTCTGAATGCAGAACCTTCTGACATAACGCAAATCGTTTTATACTCAGAAAAAAGCTTTGCAATTTCGGGCAAAACTAATTTGCCAAATATATCATACTGAGGGTTTCTTTTTGACGTGTAAGTCAGACGCTTTTTGAGCTTTTTATCCGTTTTTGACAGATTCTTATCCTTCATGCAGTCAAAGAATCTGCGAATAAACAGTTGGTTTTCGGGGAAATCACGCCAGGACAGAAATCTAATTCCGAGAAGCTCGTTGCGTAGCTTGATGTCAGGAGTTGTTGTAGAAAAGATTGAAATGCTTGCCCCTTCCTTGAGTAGCTCCTTAATTTGAAGCTTTGTGGCAACCTGAGCGCCGCTGACGTAATTAATATTGTCAATTATATAGAGTATTTCTTTTTCGTTTTTTTGCGTCTCGGCGTTAACGAAATTGTCAAATGAGTCAAGTATTTGATTTGTGTTATCGCTGTTTTTCGTATTTTCTCTGATTGTTTTCTCAAGCTCGGGTGAAGTCAGAAGCATCTCGATTTTGTCCGCGATGTCCTCCTCGGTAAAATCGGTGAGAATACCCGTTTTTAAATCTTCAATCTGCTCAAGCGCACCCGAGGTTTTCGTGGAGATAACGGGCGTTCCGAGTATTTTTGCCTCGGTAATTACCATGGACCAGGATTCATAATCGGAAAGCACCGCGACGGCAGTAGCGCGCTTCATATATCGGTAGGGATTATCTCTCGGTCCGGCAATAATAAATCTGTCTTCAAGTCCAAGCTGCTTTGCGCGGCTTTTGAGCGCGTCAACTCGGTTTTTTTCCGACGTTGCGCCTATATTTACCCAGAGGAAATCCACACCGCGATTTTTAAGAATTGACATAGCGCTAAGCTGTCTTGCGTGGTTTTTCTCCTTGCGAAGATTTGCGCAGGTGACAAGAACGGGCAGATCCGTGTTAAAATAATCCTCCTCGACGGGTTGTGAGCTGAGCTCGTTTATTTCCTTTGTGTCGAGAATGTTATAAATACATTCGGATTTTTTGCGCAGGAACTTGTATTCATCCATGCAGGACTCAAGGGAGCGCTTTGAAACGAATATATATTTATCGATACAGTCATCATAAGAGAAGAATTCCTCTTCGGCGAACGTTACGGCTTTTGTAAGGTCGGTATGAATCCAGACCGCCTTGCACTTTGCAGCTACTTCGTTGGCAAGAAATTTAGGAGTCCACCATTCGCCAACGTGAAAAGCCCAGTCGTATACCTTGCTTCGAACAAACAAATATGAGCCTACTGTGTTTTCGGATTTTTGTTTTTCTGTTAAATAGAGTTTTCTTTTAATTTTGTTTAAAAGGTGATTCTTCTGGTTTTCTTTGTAAGCATCGAAAACGTTAACGTGCGGAGGCACTTTCTTTATTAAAGAAACTCCGTTTTTTACGGGACACTGATTTAAAACCAATAAATCAATATCGTATTTTTTCTTGTCAAGCTTCTTTAAGAGATTAAGTAAGGAGGATTCGGCTCCGCCCTTGTAAAATTGATTGATAATGAATAACAGCTTCATTTTATAATTCTCACTCTAAAATCGATTTTAATTTTTCGGTAATTTGACTATTATACTCTTGAAATTCGCGTGTTTTCATTCTGATGTACGAACCATATTTGAAATTTATGATATCATTTGCTGATATTGATGAGAGAGTCATGCCCGCGGTGTTGGTTATCTGATCTGCTATTCCGCCGACGTTTTTTGCAAGTACGGGAACGCCAAGCACTTTTGCTTCGTCGATTGTTACCGGAGTGCCCTCGTATTCTGACAGCAGAATAAAAATATCACATTGCTTTAAGAGAGGACAGGCGTTATTCAAGTAACCGGTAAAAATCACGTTTTCGGAAAGGTTCATTTCCCTGCACATAGCTTTATGCGTCTCAAACAAGTTTCCGTCACCTACGAGATACCATGAAAAATTAACGCCCCTCTCTTTTAATACTTTTGCGACGAGAAGAATTTGGTCATATCGTTTTTCTTCTTCCATTCTGCCTATTGTGATTAGGTTTAATTTCGATTTATCAACTTTAATTTCAAAATCCTGATTGCTTTTTTCGATAATTTTTTCATAATCTATAAGATTTGGAATAGTAACGACCTTGTCCTTTAGATGAGGATAATACGAAGTAAATTTATCGCGTAAAGAATCAGAAAGACATACGATATTATCGTATTTTTTATAAGTTTTTTTATCGTTCGACGTGAATTTTTCAGTCCAACCGTTAAGGTTTTTCCACGCGATATAATCGGTGTGTATCCACTGTATTTTTTGGGGATTGTCAAGCGTGGCAACAAAATGCCTCAGCCTTGACGCCTCGCTCACAACGATTATATAATCATAGGCGTTAAACCGGGATTTCAGCTCTTTTTTCAAAAGATGCTGATAGAAGGGAATATCCATGCCAAGCCTTACGGAAATAGCGTAGGCAATCCTTAAAAGCTTTAATTTTTTTGAGTATTCCTTATCCGACAAAACCATTCTCGCGGGAACAGACAAGCACTTGAAGCTTTCGTTAGCTTCAATATCGGTTATACGGTATTTTGAAGGCAACTCCTCATCGTTTGGAGCGGTAACCGAGAAAAGATCGACGTGCAAAAGCTCACGCATATAATCTGCTTGAAGCAGCGTTGCCGCCCTTGCTCCGCTCATATAATTTATATCGTCAAAAACGTATAAAAGCTTTTTTTGATTCGTAAAGAGCGCGTCAAGGGCGCTGAGCGTATCCGTGGCGCTTGAAAAACCGCGCAAATTTTTGCGAATTCTCTCGCCTACAGCTGAATCGGTAAGAAATTCTCTGATCTTATCTGCGATATCCTCTTCATCAAAATCACAGAGGATACCGTTTTCTTTATGAATAATCTGTTCAAGCGCGCCTGATGTTTTCGTAGCGATAACGGGCGTGCCGATCGCCTTTGCTTCGGTAATAACCATTGACCAGGATTCATGGTCGGAAAGCACGCATACCGCGTCGCAGCTTCTGACTACGGAATAAGGATTTTCGGTAGCGCCCGTGAATAGGAAATAGTTCTCAAGACCCGCGCTGCGAATCTCAGCCGCGATTTTTTCGTTAAGCTTGGGAATTGCCTGCGAGCCTACGTTTATCCAGTAAAACCTCAAACCCATGTCAAACAGCTTTTTCATTACGCGCACCTGACGTACGTGGTTCTTCTCGGGGCGCACGTTCGCGACGGTGACGAGCCTTGGCAGATTATCCTCGGGAAGAGGTACGCTCGGAGCATGAGCGGACTTTTCGAGCACATCCTCCTGATTTATAATATTGTTTATTATACAGCCGCGGTTTCTGAGGAAAGGATACTGCTTTTCAGCAGATAGCTTGGAATTGTTCGACACGAAAATAAAGCCGTCGAAGCATTCGTGATATAAATGAATATCCGGGTGAAAAAAATCCGCCTTATCCGCGTCTGCGTGTATCCAGACGTATTTCCACCTTGCTTTAGCGTAATTTGCTACAAGAGAGCAGGAAAACCACTCGCCAAATGAAATCGCGATATCGTATTGATTCTCATTTAAAATCTTATACGCACCTTTGCGAAACGCGGTGCGTCCCGTTAATTTCTTGCGGATTTTAAATACAGCTTTTTTTATATAAGCAAGCTTCTTTTCGTTTTCGGCTGTGTTATAAACATTAACGTGAGATGGAACATTTGGGATTAAAGTGACGGTATCCGGCAAATCTATTTGGTCATAAATCAGCAGGTCAATCTGATATTTTTCGCTTGGCATAGCCGAAATCAAATTGATAAGCGCGGTTTCGGCTCCGCCCTTAAACAGCTGATTAATGACAAAAAGCACCTTCATTAAGCTAATCTCCTTAAGAATTCATATATTCTGCGCAAATTTCCTGAGCGTCTCCAAACTTTACAACGTTACCGTGGTCAAGCCACAGCGCTTTTTTGCATATTTGCTTCACTTGCTCGACCGAATGGGAAACGAATACTACGGTAGCGCCTGAATTAATCATTTCCTGCATTCTTTGGAAGCTCTTTTGCTGGAATTTATAGTCACCGACAGCCAAAATTTCATCAATTATAAGGATGTCAGGGATGTTCATTGTTGCTATTGCGAAGCCAAGTCTGGCAACCATACCCGAAGAGAAGTTTTTAATCGCAGAATCCACAAAATCCTCAAGCTCCGCAAATTTTATAATGTCATCGAATTTGCTCTTCATATATTCCTTGCTATAGCCGAGAATCGCGCCGTTGAGGTATATGTTTTCTCTTGCGGATAAAACCGGGTCAAAGCCTGCGCCAAGCTCGATAAGCGGCGCGATGCTTCCGATTGTGGTAACCTTTCCTTTGGTGGGCTTCAGGATACCGGAGATGATTTTCAAAAGCGTACTTTTGCCCGAGCCGTTAAGTCCGATGATTCCGAGCGAATCCCCTTTTTCAAGCTCGAAGGATACGTCGTTAAGAGCCCAGAATTTCTGAAAATGAATCTCTTTTTTAAACATTTTTATAAGATATTCCTTGATGCTGTCAACCTTCTCAGAGCTAAGATTAAACATCATGGAAACATTGTCAACTTTGATTACAGCACTCATTCAAGACACCTCACACATACAGAACGAACTTGTCCTGCTTTTTGTAGAATACCAAAAGACCTATAGCGAGCATTCCAAACCCTATCGCAAGACAGATAAGGTTTTCTTTCATACTTGGGAAAACTCCGTAAAGAACTAAGTCGCGCATGAAGTTAACGAAATGATACATTGGATTAAGCTTCATAAGCTTCATAACAGCTGATGGAAGTATTGAAGTAGGATAAAATATAGGGGTAAGATAGGTCCACGCCAAAATAAATACTCCGTAAAAGTGCGCGATATCTCTGAAGTACACAGTCAGGGCAGACAGCATAATTCCAAGACCTGTCGCAAACAGGAAGGTATAAAAAATCGGTATTGGTATCAAAAGGAGAGTTGCGTGGAAGGGAGCCCCAGTAACTATCATAACAATAAACATGGCAATCAAAGAAAATCCCAAGTTTACCATACCCGAAAGTATATTGGAAAGCGGGAAAAGATACTTCGGAATATATACCTTCTTTAACAGCGAGGCATTCGAAACCATAGAATGCATAGCGGTAGTCGTAGATTCCGAATTAAAGGAAAATATCAGCGAACCCGAAAGATAGTAAATAGGGAAGTGTTCAATATTCTGCTTGAAAAGCGTTGAAAATACAATGGTTATGACAATCATCATAAGCAGCGGATTGAGCACGGTCCATAATAAACCAAGCGCGGAATGTCTGTATCTCACTTTAATATCTCTGACGACAAGCTCCTTAAGCAAAGGAGAAAAACGCCTCAGTCCTTCAATTTTCTCTAAAATGTAGTTTTTGATTCTTTTCAATTTTTACTCCTCTCTGCGAGCGCCACATTACATTTGTTTCATCTTCGTTATTATATCATAGTTTTATAGTAAAAGCAAGTAAAAAATAAATTTAATATTTTAATATCCTTATATTGTTAATTATTTTTTTAATAAAGTATCATTTTGCCCCAAAAAATGTTAGAATACCCCTTGAAAAAATAACATAATAATAGTATAATATAAATTGAGAGATAATTTTTAATATTGTTTTTGTAATGTACAGGCTTTATAGCTTAATTGCACAACCAAGGAGCAACTTTTAGATGCTCACAGACACCCTGAAAATCATCGAGACCGAATTGTTAGAGCGATGGGATTTTCAGTTAAGTTTACTGCTCTTTCAAGAGGTTGGCAAGATGAATTCATTTCAAGAAACTTTTATGAATGATTGACAGGCGCAGCTGGGATGGACACAAAGGAGTTAAACTATAGAAATGTGAAATCATAAAAGGCAACAAGGTTTGATTATAAATGCAGAAAATGTATTTGTGAAATTAGAGGAGGTCTAAAATGAAACTTCGAAATGATATAATTTAAATCTTTGGTGGCTTGAATGGGTTTGTCAATGCTGCGGCAATGGGTACGACTCAAGCTTTTGGGCGTGGTTACGAGCCGTGGAATATCACAAGTGAGGAATGGGATAAATTTGCTGAAATTGACTTCAAAGCGGAGGTTTTCTTAATGAGAAACAAACTGGATTATTTGAAAGCGAAAGGGGTGCGTGGAAATAAAAAATAGAAAAAACAAAAAATGAGCAGATTTAAGTTTAAACAGGACTTTCTACACACGAAAACATAGATAATCAAAAATTTTTATTTAATTGTGAGGAGTAAAAAATGGATAAAAATATTTTTAAACAAACGGAAAAATACGGATATTTTGATACTGATAACAAGGAGTATGTTATTGTAAGACCAGATACACCTACTCCATGGATAAATTATCTGGGCTTTGGCGCATTTGGAAGCTTTATATCAAATAATGCAGGAGGACTTCTTTTTGATGGGGATCCGGGAAAAAGAAGATTGACGCGATACCGCTACAATACCCTACCGGTAGACAGACAAGGGCGATACATTTACATAAGGGATATGGAAAGCGGGGAATATTATTCTCCGACTTGGCAACCGGTAAATAAAGACCTTGATTACTATGAATGTAGACATGGACTTTCTTATACGACAATTAAGGGGGAATATGCAGGAATCAAGTCTGAGCTTACCGTATACATACCCATTGATAAAAACTACGAGGTGTGGAGTTGTAAACTGAAAAACGTATCCGGTAAGACCAAAAATCTTAAACTGTTTCCATATATTGAGTTTTCTCATCACGATGCGCATATCGATAATATGATGGAATGGGCAAGGTATTTTATGACTTGTACGTGTGAAAACAATGTGATTGTTTTCGACTCTGCCCCTGAATTTAATAATTGTGGACCGTTGTTTGGTTTTATGAGTACAACGCTTCAAGCAGATGGATTTGATTGCCATAGGGATAGTTTTATAGGTCGTTTTAGGAGTGAGCAAAATCCTATTGCAGTTGAAAAAGGCGAATGTTCCAACACGCAAATTAATGCAGACCAAGCTTGCGGTGCGTTTTCCTGTCCGCTATCCCTTGCTGATGGCGAGGAAAAGCATTTTTTGGTGGTTGTCGGTGCAACAAAGGATAGGGAAACCATTAGCGCGACGTTAGAAGAAGCATTAAATATTGATAATGTCAATAAAGATCTGCTGGATATTAAGAATAAGTGGGATACAATTCTTAGCGCATGTCAAATAAATACGCCGGATGAAGACGTGAACAAGATGATTAATATTTGGCATGCGTATCAGTGTCACACAACTTTTAATTGGTCAAGATTTGTTTCGTATTACGAAAGAGGCTCTGACAGAGGTTGGGGATTTAGAGATAGCATGCAAGACGTTCTGGGAATTATGCACGCTATGCCGGAAAAAGGAAAGGAAAGAATAAAAACACTTTTAAAAATTCAGCGTTCAAATGGTAACGCAAAAGCTGTTTTGTATCCTGCTACAGGAGAAACAAAAGGCGGAAATCGTTCTGATGATCATCTTTGGTCTATATACTCTGTTTGCGCGTACATAAAGGAAAGCGGGGATTATGCGTTCCTAGACGAAATTGTTCAATATGACGACGGAGGAGAGGGAACCGTTCTCGATCATCTTATAAAAGGACTTGAATTTACAAAGAATAATACCGGTGCGCATGATATACCGTTATTTCTTTTGAACGACTGGAACGATAGCCTTGCCGCTATTGGTAAAGACGGAAAAGCGGAGAGCGCTTTTGTGTTTTTCCAAGCTGCTACAGCGGCTTATCAATTAAAAGAGTTGCTAGACCACATTGGAAGGGACAGTAGTTATGTTACGGAATATTATTCGTGGTGTAAAAACAATTACAAGCAATTGTGGGATGGTAAATGGTTTATTAGGGCTTTTACTGATGATGGTGAAAAATACGGTACGGATGAAGATGAACTAAACAAAATATTCTTAAATCCGCAGTCTTGGGCGGTGCTGTCGCATTTACCTTCGGAAGAAGAGGCGAATAGTGCATTTGATAACGTTAACCGTTATCTTATGAGTGATCTTGGATATATATCTCATTATCCAGCCTCGGCCGGATATGATCGTAAGAATAAAAAATTCTTTCCATTACACAGTGGTATAAAGGAAAATGGAGGAGTTTTTTGCCACGCAAGCACTTGGGCAGTCATTGCACAGGCAATATTAAAAAGAAATGACGATGCATTTAAGGCGTATAAGGCTACGCTTCCATGTAGAAGAAACGATATTTCGCAGACAACGTTAATCGAGCCATACGTTTATGCATCTGCTATGTTAGGACCATCGCACGAAAGGTACGGAGCAGGTTCGAATTCTTGGTTGACGGGAACGGCATCTTGGATGTATTATGCGGTAACACAGTATATTTTAGGATTCCGTGCAGAATATGATGGCATTTTAATTGATCCTTGCATTCCCAGCGAGTGGGAAGGATTTACAATGAAAAGAATTTATCGAGGAAAGGAATGCGTGTTAACCGTTAGAGGTAATAAAGGAAAAATTCGTCAATTAAACGTGAATGGAAAGGTGATTGATGGAAATTATATTCCATATTCGCTTTTAAGTGATATGGATGTTGTTGAAATTGTTGCAGAATTTACAGAATAAGCAGCTAAATTCAATTACGCAACCTAAAATAAAGCACAGTGACTGAATAGAAAAACACCTATAGCGCTGCTGAAAAGCAGAATGCTATAGGTGTTTTAACTTATCCCGGTAAAGCGCTAAGCTTTGCTTACAGAAATATTAACCAATCTGTGTGATTACAAGATGCGCGGATACGGGGCGAGTTCCGCCTGCGAGGGGTGTAACGGTAAGTGCTGTGGCATTTCCCGCAGGATTGCGAACTGTCAGAACCGAGTTGACAGCCGTAGTCGATATAATAGCCATTCCTACTATCTCGGACGTTCCCGTGGCGCGACCTACAACGGTATATGAGAGGTCTTGACCGTTCAAGGTTAAAATCAGCTGTCCCGCTTCGGTGACACTTACTTGGAACAATATCTGATAGGTGCCAATAGGGCCGAGGTTGAAGGTTGACGGGCCAAGTCGACCAATATTCGTGTTGGCAATAGGGCCATTCTGTGGAAAGCTTACGTCTGTGCCCGGTGCAACCGTTGCCGAGTTGTCTGGCGGCATCAAGGCGTAAAAATCGGCATAGCTTAATACGCCTCCGGGAAGTCCTTGAGGACCTTGAGCGCCTGTATCACCCTGTGGACCCTGAGGACCGACAGGACCCTGGGGACCTTGTGGACCGGTATCACCTATGGGACCCTGTGGACCTTGTGGACCTGTATCTCCTGCGGGACCTTGAGGACCAGCGGGACCCTGCGGACCAACAGGACCTGCATCTCCTGCGGGACCTTGTGGACCTGTGGGGCCTACATCACCTTGTGGACCCTGAGGACCGATAGGACCTTGTGGACCGACAGGACCGGTAGCTCCCTGAGGACCTGTGGCGCCTTGAGGACCAATATCACCCTGAGGCCCCTGAGGGCCTGTGGGACCGGGATTGCCCATAGGACCTTGAGGTCCAATGGGACCAATATCACCTTGGGGACCTTGCGGGCCCGGAATTCCCTGAAGTCCTTGAGGACCCTGCGGACCAACAGGACCGATCTCACCGACAGGACCCTGAGGACCGATAGGACCAGTATCACCTACGGGACCCTGCGGACCTATAGGACCTGTATCTCCTGCAGGACCATGCGGACCAACTGGACCTTGAGGACCAGCGGGACCGATTGCGCCTTGAGGACCTTGTGGACCTGCGGGACCTACGTCACCTGCGGGACCTTGTTCACCGATGGGACCTTGCGGACCGATAGGACC
>JAZQKG010000008.1:0-8362 GCA_045542035.1 Eubacteriales bacterium
TGTTGTTCAATTTTCAATGACCAAGTCCTTCCGCTCTCGCGGTCAGCTTGTCTATTATACTACATTCTTCCCTTCTTGTCAAGCCTTTTTTTGATTTTTTTTAGGTTTTTTTGAAAAAAGGAAAAACCGACAAAAAACACAAAAACCAAGCTATTCTTTTGTGCAACATTACCATTCGGGTAAGTTTCCAAAAAATTCACATATAGGTATTGACAAGCAGTTTTTATAGTGATATAATACTATTAGCACTCACACAAGACGAGTGCTAAAACAAATATTCATAAGAGGTATATAATTATAATGAAGAAAAAGCAATTTAAAGCAGAGTCTCAAAAGCTGCTTGATATGATGATTAATTCAATCTACACACACAAAGAAATATTTTTAAGAGAGCTTATTTCAAACGCGAGCGACGCTATTGACAAGCTATATTTCCGTTCTCTTACAGATACGAGCATATCCATAGGACGCGAGGATTACGCTATTTGGCTTACCGCAAACAAAGACGCAAGAACTCTCACTATCTCTGATAACGGCTGCGGAATGTCAAAGGAAGAGCTTGAAAACAACCTTGGTACTATCGCAAAAAGCGGCTCGTTTGATTTCAAACGTGATAACGACCAGGCTGAAAACGTAGACATTATCGGTCAATTCGGAGTCGGATTCTATTCCGCATTTATGGTTGCGGATAGAATTACCGTAAAATCAAAGCAATACGGTGAAGATACCGCAAGCATCTGGGAATCCGAGGGCGCGAGCGGATATACAGTGGGTGAATGTGAAAAGGATAGCTTCGGAACAGAAATCACCCTTCATATAAAAGAAGACACAGATGATGAAAAATATTCAGAATTCCTTGAAGAATACAGAATCCGCGCTCTCGTTAAAAAATATTCCGATTACATCCGTTATCCGATAAAAATGACCGTTACTCGCAAGGAGAAAAAGGAAGGAACCGAAAACGAATACGAGGACGTATCAAAGGTTGAAGTGCTTAACAGCATGGTTCCCCTCTGGAAGAAATCTCAAAGCGAAGTAACCGACGAGGAGTATAAGAATTTCTATTCCGAAAAATTCTACGACTTTGAAGCTCCTGCAAAGGTTATAACCCAGAAATCAGAGGGTACTGCAACTTACACTGCTCTTATGTTTATTCCCTCTCATGCTCCTTATAATTATTATACCAAGGATTACGAAAAGGGACTTGAGCTTTACTCCTCCGGCGTTATGATTATGGAAAGATGCGCTGACCTGCTCCCCGACTACTTCAGCTTCGTCAAGGGTCTTGTTGATTCCTCCGATCTTTCACTTAACATTTCCCGTGAGATGCTTCAGCACGACCGTCAGCTCAAGGTTATGGCAAAAGCCATTGAGAAGAAGATAAAATCCGAGCTCGAGAAGATGATGAGCGCTGACAGAGCGAAGTACGAGAAATTCTTTGACGCATTCGGAATTCAGCTTAAATTCGGAATCTACTCAGATTACGGAATGCACAAGGACGTGCTTCAGGACCTTATACTTTTCCGTTCATCTAAAGAAAAGAAATACGTTTCACTTAAAGAGTATACCTCATCAATGAGCGAGGAGCAGAAATCGATTTATTACGCTTGCGGTGAAAGCGTTGAGAGAATAGAGATGCTTCCGCAGGTTGAAGCCGTTAAGGAAAAGGGCTACGAAGTTCTCTACCTTACCGATGATGTTGACGAGTTTGCTCTAAAGGTTCTCGGAAAATACGGAGAAAAGGAATTCAAAAACGTTACAGCAGAGGCTCTTGACATATCTTCCGATGAAGAAAAAGAGGCTATTAAAAAGGAAAATGACAGCTCCGAGGAAATGCTTAAGTATCTTAGCGAAAGCATCGGAAAGGTTTCCGCTGTCAGATTCACAAATACACTAAAAAAGCACCCGGTATGCCTCTCTACCGAAGGCGATTTGTCTGTTGAAATGGAAAAGGTGCTTAAAAAGATGCCCGGCGCTGAGGACGACGCTCCAAAGGCGAACGTGGTTCTTGAAATCAATACCGCTCACCCCGTGGCAGAAAAACTCAAATCACTTTATGCGGAAGATAAAGAAAAGCTTGCAAAATACGCAAAAATTCTTTATTCCGAAGCATGCCTTATCGGTGGCGTGGCTATCGAAAATCCCGTCGAGCTCACCGAGCTTATCTCAGAGCTTATGATTTAATCTATTATATTCTATCGCATTAAGCAGTCAAGCCCTCGCTCCATTTAGGAACGAGGGCTGCTTTTACTGTATAAAGAATTTAAAGATACCTTTTGCGAAGCTGAGCCAAGACGGAACGTTTGCATCGAGCCATTCAACCACCGTCGGTATATCTGCCGTTGTCAGATCGCCGATGTGGCTGTAAATACTTCCTTCTGCCACCGATTTGCCTATAGCAATCATACCGTAGGCGTGATCGCCAACAGCGGCATATTTACCCACAGCAAGCGCTCCCGTTGAGAAACAACCGACAGATAGTGCGCCAAAGGATATAAGTCCTACACTGATAGCACCTGCCGCAAATAAGCCGAGGGCAACAGAACCAACAGCAAGTAATCCGACCGAGAACACACCTGCGGAAATCAAGCCAAGTGACAAAAGTCCAATAGATATTACCCCAAGTGAAAGCAGACCAATGGATACAATTCCTCGCGACATCAGACCGATGGAAAATACTCCGCGCGCCTTAAGTCCTACCGCGAAAAATCCGCGTGCATTTTTGCCGAAATGGTAAAGCGGCATACCGAAGACCATTTTCTCACTTTTGCGTTCGTGAAATTGTTTTTTGAATTTATCCAAAAATGTTTCGGTTCCTTTAGGTTCGATACCTTGCTTTTCGGTAATATCATCGTTGAGCAAGTAATCCATCGAGCATTCAAAGAGCTTTCCAATTTTAATCAGCTTATCGGTTTCAGGATATGCAATATCAGACTCCCATTTGCTGATTGATTGACGGGTAACACCGAGAATATCTGCAAGCTGCTCTTGGGTATAGTTGTATTCTTTTCTAAGTTTTGATAGCTTTTCGCCAAGTGTCATAATTTTATCTCCTTATGTTTTCTAACGCTGCGTTGCCACTATTGTAGCACACAAGGAGAAAACATACTATAAAGTTAGCGTTTCTTTATGTAAAATTTGAGTTGCGTTTCTTTGTTCCTTTTAATTATAGCACATTTTTAAGACTATTTCAATCACATAGAAGCCCTCGCTCCATTTTGGAACGAGGGCAAATTTTAGTCTTTTTTATCTTTATCAGCTATCAAATTACATAACATCATAACGATAGGAAACAAAACACCGCCGATTGCATATACCAGCCAAGATATCTCCCAATTGTTTGTAAGAAAACTCCAAGCAAGGTATATTGCTGTCAGAATACCCCAATAGCAGAATCCAACGACCTCTTTTATACCCGTTCGCTTTTTCTCTTTTTCTGTAAATTCTCCCTCTTTCAAAAGCTTCTGCATACTTGCGTTTTGTATTCCCGCCACAATAAACATTCCTACGCCTATGCCTGCGATAACCATAAGAAGAGCAAGCGCCACCGCAACAAGTATCTCATTCTCTGTAAAAGATAACATTACCAAGGGAACAACAGAAAAAATACATACACACGTTGCAATTATGTTATACGCAATATAAGTCGGTCTGAAAGCGTTTTTCTTTTCTGTAACAAGCCCTTTAACTCCATATTCAAGTTCAAAAGGGATATTTTTATCAAGAAACGCATAAGGCTGATTTTTAAAACCGCAGTAAATATAAATAGGCACAGCGCAAATAATGAAGCCGAAAAGAACGGTTAATCCAACCGCCCCTGCTGTGATTTCCGATACGATAGGATTTGGTAAATCCGATAATATACTCAATACAATGAGCGCGATTGGGGAAAGGATACACAAGAACGTGGCAAGAGCGATATGCCAAGCCGCTATCTTCCTTTGCTTGATATACGTGTTCGCTTCTTCTATTGAGATTCTTTTTACAGTTTCATCCGAAGAAGTATCATTTATTAATTCTTCGTCCTCGAGTTCGTCCTTTAATAGATAGTCGGTAGTAACTCCGAACAATTTGGAAAGTTGCAATATCTTTTCTAAATCCGGAATTGTCTGCGAGCTCTCCCACTTTGAAACGGCTTGACGAGAAACGTTCATCTTTTCGGCAAGTTCCTCTTGCGACCAACCGTTCTTTTTTCGCAAGTTAACAATTTTGTCAGCTAAAATCATAAAACACCTCGTTTGTTTTTCTAAAAGTTCATAGCCCTTTTTGTGCTTACATTATAGCATAAACCACAGTTACGCACCACCAACCGAGAGCTTTCAATGTGTCAACCGACGGTTGCTTTTTGCTTTTTTTAGTAATTGCGCCCTCGCTCCATTTAGGAACGAGGGCTTTGATTATAGTGTCAACAGGCTTTCCAATTTCTCTGAAAGCGTTTCCTTTTGAATATGAACCTTCACTTCATTGGATTGCGCGTTAGTTTTCAGGTGCATAACAAGACTTGAGATGCCTTTCTTTTTACGAAGCGGAGTAGTTACGTTTTCCACGGAAATCAGATTTTTTGCCATAAATACCGTAACGTTTTTGATAAAACCACCGCTGTAAACGGTTATTTTTCCGTTATTAACAGAAATACCGTTGGTTTGATAGCTGAGAGCTGCGCTCAAAAGCTTCAAAGCAGTCACGAGAACAGCTGCTCCGAAAGCAGACAATGTAACCGCGGACGTCACCGAAGCAGGTACACTTAGCGCCGCCATAACAGAAACCGTTCCGATCAGCGTTATGCCCGTTATAATTCCGAATATCAAAAGAAACCATGACACAAACGGGAAAAGAGACACCGCTTTCGTTTGCTTTTCATCAGGTATATACCCCGGCAATACCTTGCCAAGTATCTCATTGATCTCGTCATATTTGCAAAACGGAACAAGCACGCCAAGCTCAACGCTATCGCTACCCGTATCGCTCGTATATCCTATTACCTCGAGCTTTATTGTGGCAAATCCCAACATTCTTTGAACGAGTCCCTGCGAAATTTTAACCGCCTTGATCCTATCAAAGCTAAATACGTTAGTATGCTTATCTAAAAGACCAAATGATATCTGAATATTGTTATCTCGCTTTGTAATGGAAAAATTATAATAGCCCACAAACGAATGAATCATACATCCGATAAAAGAGATTACCGAGATTATCAGCATCGCGCCAACCGTAATCAAAACGGCATACAGGAAGTACTGCCCCCACGAGCCGAGAAAATCACGCTGCAACATCAATTTACAGACACCGAGCACAATAATGGCTAAAACACAAAACAGCGCTGTAAAAAATGCGGTTGAAGCAATGTTGATCAAAGTATACAGCATTTTTTTCTTTGACGTAAAGCTATATAAACTGTCGCTGTCGGAAAGAAGCATCTCTTCTTTTTCTATTGCGTTTTCATCAGCGCGCACACCGTTTTTCTTCAACGCATTCAGTTCATTCAGCAAAGCATCAACAGTCTTTTCCTTTTCGATAATAGTTATCTCAGCTTGATGTGATGTGTTAGCGGACCCGCTGTCCACCGTTAGAACAGCAATACCGAAAATCCTGTGAATCAGATTTTGTTTTTTATTGATAGCGTGTATCTTCGCGTAGTCGAGTACCGAGCGCTTTCTGAAGAATACGCCTCTTTTACATTTGATTTCGTTCTCCGTCAACTCGTAGCCCGATGTCCTGTAATACATGATCCTATAAGCAACGAAGCATAGATAGAACAATGCGAACGCAACGACAAAAATCGGAAGCGCCGCAACTATAATTTCGGTATTTGTGTCCTCGTCTAAGAAGGAATCTCCGAAAATAGCGAAAGATATTACAAAACTGCTGAACAAATCCAAAAGCAAACTTGAATAAATATATCCCTTATCAAATCTCTTCATTTCTCAGCTCCTCAACTCTTATCTCGAGGTGATGTTCAAGAGCATCAATTAAACAGTCGGCCTCCTCGGTTGTGAGCGTTGAAATCTCAAAATTTGATCCTGCCGTCGAAATGATAACTCCGCTCAGATTTAACATCATCATAATAGGTCCTTGAGTTCTGTGAAGATCCTGAATCTGACAAACCGGAATCACCGCTCTGTGTCTGAAAATTACGCCCTGCTTTACGACGATTCGCTTATCGTCATATCCCCATGAATACATTTTGTACCGCAAAACAGGCATTATCAAGACAAAGCAAAGAAGCAAGACTACGGGGATTCCAACTCCTAACGAAACGCCAAGTACAACGTTAACCGAGGCTTTCGCCGCAAGCAGTATTACGACCGTACTCACTATGACGCCAATCAACGCCAAGGCGACAATCGCTGCTCGAATGTACCACAGCTTTAGTACGCTTTTGTTTAATTTATTCAGTTTCATATGTATTTCTCCATGTTTTTGCAAAACAGATAAGATTATTCCATTTTATTTCGGTTTTTTGATTCTGTTGAGCTTTTGTTCATTTTATTTTTCTCCTTATGTTTTCTAACGCTGTGTTGCCACTATTGTAGCATGCAAGAAGAAAACATATTATAAAGTTCGCATTTCTTTATGTAAACTTTGGGTTGCTTCAATCAAATACAACCGATTTTTTCTTTCCATTCTTATTTCTCGGGTATTCTCTTATACGGATAACGAAGTCGAGATTGATTGCTTCAGTCATGCCGTTTTTCTCGACAAGAATTGCTCCTTCTGTAACCTCTTTAATTATCCCCTCGTATTGGTGGCCGTCAAACGAGTAAATAAGACATTCCTTATCAATAAATTTTTCTGCAAGCTCTTTCATCTCAACATTGCCTCCAGTTTTTCTTTTTTCAATTATTTTCCTTACAATTACTGCTTTTCGACGATTGCGGAACATAATGAATATGATAATCCATAGGAGAATTATCGGTATATATATTGATGGATTCATCGTTAGATCCCCTTAAAATATGCCCACGTTGTAATGCACAAAACATCTATAAAGGCATACTTTTTTCATTATCACTTTGTTGCTTCGGCTTCAGTATTGTGATAGCTTATGTAATAATACGTATTATTAAACACTTCGGTATCTGACGTTGTGCTTGTCGGAGTAATTATATCAACATAATACTTATCTGACGTGTTGCCGGTATATACAAGCTGCGCTAATTCAGGATATGTTGCTGACATTGCTTCATATGATTCAAAGTAACCGTTGAGGTCAAACGTATAAGTAATTTCTTTATCTATGAAGCCGCCTTGATAATTATATTAATACGATTTAACCGCTGTCGTTTTTACAATAACAGATTCGCCATCAGCGTAAGGCAAATATGAGTGGGTATATGTAGTTTTTTCCGTTCGTTTACCGAGAAGAGCCTGCTCTGTTGTGGTGCTTGTAGTCCAGTAGTAATAATAACGGCTTCCCTCTCCCGCTTGAACATAACCGTCCGGAATGTTTGTTGATGAGTATCTATAAACGCGATTTAATATATATGTAACATTGGACGTATATGTTAAATACATATCAGTTACATTCTCATCTACACAATTGACAAAAGTGTTCGAGCCTATATGGAGAGTCGCATCCTTTGAAAGCTCTATAAGTTCATTAGCTCCGCTTGGATGCTTTGCAGAATTACCACAGGACACGAAGCAAAATGTCATTACAATTATTAGTGATAAGATAAATATTTTTTTCATAGTAATCTCCTTTCTGCCGCCTATGGCGGCAACGAAAAATATTTTAATTATTTTTTGGCTTTTTAATTCTGTTGAGCTTCTTATTCATTTTAAGAAGCTCTTCTTTTGTGAACGAAATATTCATCATTCCAACCATTGATGTAAGGCGAAGAACGGTAAATCCGTTAAGCATCTGCATCATATCGCTTGTGATTTCGAAGCCTGCCGCTTTCTTTTCTCCATCCTTACCGCCGCCCATGGACTTTTTAAGCTTCATCGCAACTTTTAAGAAGAACAGCTTTCCTCTGAAGGTCGCAAGAATATCTCCAACCTTATCGTTGAGTGAGAATCTGCCCTCGGGAGCTTCTACGTCAAACCAATTGAGAACCGCTCCCTTCTCTTTGAGTCTGTATTCCTCATTGAAGGTATCAACCTTTCTGATAAGGCTCTCGTCACGGCAGTCACCCGCAACAGCCTCAAGCTTGGTTTCACTCTGATTCGGAACGTCAAAGTAGAAGAAGTGATCCGCAGCTTCCTTTTTACCAAGGCTCACACCGTTTGCAAACAGCTCAACCTCGGGAAGATTCGAATAAACTGTGACACGGGTGACCTCTTCAACGCGGTCAACGTAGCGTTTTCCGCATATATGAACGAACGGCTCATCTGAAAGCCATGCCTTATAAGCATAGAA
>JAZQKG010000009.1:0-15201 GCA_045542035.1 Eubacteriales bacterium
TTATAATCTCATAGGTGTTTCCGAAATGCGGCTTTCTTGAAGCGTACGCAATCGCCGTTGTCAAATAAAATTTTTCCATATTTCTTTTCCTCCTTAGCGCCGGCAAATGAGACCGCCGCTTTTCTAATCATATTATTGTAACACACTTTTTTAAAGATTACAACATTTTTTAACATTTTTATAAAAAATATCTTCCCATTGACTTTTTTAATATTTATTGGTATAATAATTATGCTGCGTACTCGGTGCTATGAAAACGCCGCGTGACGCGCTTTTTACAACTCCCGAAAGGACGGTGCGGATATGAGAGAATATTTTCCCGCTCTTTACGGCAACGAAGCCGTTAAGGCGCGCCTTGGAGCAGCCATTGAAGCTAAAACTCTGCCGCACGCTTTTCTGATAATCGGAGCCTCGGGCTCGGGCAAGAAAACCCTTGCGCTTGAGCTTGCCTCAGCACTTAACTGCGAAAACAAAAACGATAGCAGACATTCTCTTCCCTGCGGAAAGTGCAACACCTGCCGCAGAATCAAAGAAGGCAACTTCACCGATATTACAAGACTGAAAAGAGTCGGTGACAAAGCGACGATAGGAGTTGAAGAGGTCAGACTTTTCAGAGAGAACATGTTTCTCTCCCCTACCGAATCCAATTTTAAGTTTTACGTAATTGAGGACGCTGACAGACTTACTCCAAACGCGCAGAACGCACTGCTCACAGTGCTTGAAGAACCTCCGAAAAACGTTATTATACTCTTGCTCTGCGAATCGGCGGATAAAATACTCACGACTATAAAAAGCCGAGCGCAAAGCATATCAATGCAAAGATTCTCTGCCGACGTTATGAAAGACTACGTAATCAACCGAAGCGACAAAGCATCTCTTTTTTCCAAAACGTCACCGGAGATGCTTGATGGAATACTCATGTCAGCCGACGGAAGAATCGGACGTGCTCTCTCTCTTCTTTCGGATAAAGAAGCCAAAGAAATGAGCGCTGACAGAGCGCTTACCGAAAAAGTAATAAACGCGATTCGCCGCAGTGCTCCATACTCTGAATTTCATTCGGTTATATCCGAGCTTCCTACGTCAAGGACGGAATTTTGCGAAGCTCTCGAATCCTTGATATGCGCGGTAAGGGATATTACGCTTTTGCGATTAGACCCGAAAGTTCCCCTGTTATTCTATACCGATAGAGGAAACGCGATATCAATATCAGCGGAAATAAACACAAAAAAACTTATAGCAATATACGAAATCTTTAAGGATGCTCTTGAGGACGCGGGTAAAAACGTCGGAATCTCCGCTATCATAGCAGAGCTCGGAGCAAGAATAAAACTTATATAAAAGGACGGTGACAAAATATGCCGGAAGATAAAATAAACGAAAACGAAACCGTAGAGGTTATAGGAATCAATTTCCGCGAAGCCGGAAAGATATATTACTTTGCTCCGGGAAGCCATAAGCTATCCGTTGGTGATAGGGTTATAGTTGAAACGGCGCGCGGCGTTGAAATCGGAACTGTTAAAATAGCTAACAACTTCGTTCCCGTATCCGAAATCGTGCCCCCTCTGAAAGAAATTACACGCCCCGCCACCAAGGATGACATCTCGCGTGATGAAAAAAATAAGCAGGCTGAGCTTGACGCGGCAATCATATGCAAAAAGAAGATAGCCGAGCACGGCCTTGATATGAGCCTTGTTTGCGCGGAATACACCTTTGATAATTCCAAGCTTCTATTCTACTTCACTTGCGAAACGAGAGTTGACTTCAGAGAGCTTGTAAAAGACCTTGCCGCAACATTCCGCACTCGAATAGAGCTTCGCCAGATAGGTATACGCGACGAAGCAAAGCTTATGGGCGGACTTGGTATATGCGGAAGAAAATTCTGTTGCGCGGGATTCCTAACCGATTTCGTTCAAGTGTCAATAAAAATGGCTAAGGAACAGAATTTCTCTCTTAATTCCGCTAAGGTTTCGGGAGCGTGCGGACGCCTTATGTGCTGCTTAAGATACGAGCATGAAACATATGAGGAAGCTATCAGAAATACCGCTCCCGTAGGCGCAATAGTAAAAACCGAAGACGGTGTCGGAACCGTAGTTGAAACAAAACCCCTTTTATCCGAAATTAAAGTTAAACTTGACGATAGTGAAAAGGACATATTAAAAGTTTATCAGTCAAAAGACGTCAAAATTCTTAAAATTCCGGGCAAAAAAGACAAATCAGAGGACGAAAACGAGGAAATATTAGAGTAATTTTTTCCTTTTTAATATTTTTTTAAAAATACTCTTGATTTTTTTTGTAAATATGCTAAAATATTATCGTACACTATTAATTGCGGAGGTAAATTAAAATGGCATACAAAATTACAGACGATTGCATCGCATGCGGCGCTTGCGCATCCGAGTGCCCTGTTTCTTGCATTTCCGAAGGTGACGTTTACGTTATCAATGCTGACGAGTGCATCAGCTGCGGAAACTGCGCTGAAACATGCCCTGTTGGAGCACCCGTTGAGGAGTAATCCAAAAAAATAACATAAAAAAGCGGAGAATCAACTCCGCTTTTTCTTTAAGAGAAATACGGAACTTTATATAAATTATGGAACTTTACTTAAATGAAAGAATAGACGAGGTAAACGACTCTCTTTCTCTGATTCAAAAAACAGACGGACTTACCTTTGGAACCGACGCTCTGTTGCTTGCGGGATACGTAAATTCAAAATATAAAACGGGAGCTGAGCTTGGGGGCGGAAGCGGAATAATATCAATGCTTCTTCTTACAAGGAATAAGATTTCAGAATGTACGGCATATGAGATTCAAAAGGAATATGCCGAGCTTATAGACAGGAATGCTGAATATAACGCTCTTAAAGGAAGACTTGCGTCTGTTGAAGCGGATGTGAGGGACCTACCCCCGTGCGAAAAATTCGATATTGTATTTACAAATCCGCCTTATATGAAAGCATGCGGCGGAGCAAATAATAAAGCTGATAAAAAATCAATAGCGCGTCACGAAATATGCGGAACGGTAAATGATTTTTGCGCCGCGGCAAAAAGGCTTTTAAAGTACGGCGGAGCCTTTTACGCAGTTTACCGTCCGGACAGACTCACCGACATTATCTCCGCAATGAGAGATTCTGAGCTTGAGCCAAAAAGAATAACCTTTGTTCACGCAGATATATCAAGCGAGTCCTCGATGGTTCTTATAGAAGCGAAGCGCGGAGGAAAATCGGGGCTTCAGCTCACTCGTCCGCTCATTATCTACTCCGACCCGTCGCACAAAAAATACAGCGACGATATGGAATATATAATGGAAAACGGCTCATTCCCTTCCGATTATAAACGCTAAAGGAAAAAGAAATGGAAAACACCGAAAAAAACAAACTTGAAAAATCGACCCTCTATCTTGTCGGCACGCCGATAGGAAATCTTTCCGACATATCGGAAAGAGCGAAAAAGGTTCTCTCCGAGGTTGATTTCATAGCCGCTGAGGATACGAGAAACTCCATGAAGCTTTGCTCTGTTCTCGGAATAAAAAAAGAGCTTGTCAGCTACTATGAGCATAACAAAAAATCGAGCGGAGAAAAAATCGTCTCAAGACTTCTTTTGGGTGAAAACTGCGCCCTTGTTACCGACGCGGGAATGCCGGCTATAAGCGACCCCGGAGAAGATATAGTAAGGCTCTGCGCCGATGCGGGAATTACAGTGACGGTTATTCCGGGGCCCTGTGCCGCCGTAAGCGCGCTCGCCCTCTCTGCTCTTTCGACCTCAAGATTCACATTTGAAGGATTTTTGCCTGCTCAAAAATCCGAGAGAAAAAAACGCCTTTCGCTACTTGAAAAAGAAGAGCGCACAATGATATTTTACGAAGCTCCGCACAAGCTTTCCGCAACTCTTACCGACATGGCGGAGATATTAGGAGATTCGAGAAAAATATCCCTTTGCCGTGAGATTACTAAGCTTAACGAAGAAGTTATAAGAACGACACTTCGCGATGCAGTCAATCTCTATTCCGAGAAAGAGCCTCGCGGTGAATACGTTTTGATTATCGAAGGAGCAAGCGAGGCAGGCGTCAATGTTGACAGCGAAAATCCTCTTTTATCGCTCTCCCCTGCCGAGCACGTTGAACACTATATAAATTCAGGACTTTCAAAAATGGACGCAATAAAAGCCGCTGCAAAAGACAGAAAGATATCAAAATCAGAAATGTACAAACTTGTACTTTAATATGAAAATAATAGACAAAATTTTAGTAATTATATTTAACCTTTGTCTGTTGCTCACTGCAGGTATCACACCGGCCCTTCTGCTCGCCTCGTCACCCGAATATTATTATGAACAATTTGAGAAAAACGGCATTTACGCCTCGGTAGACGAAAACGGAGAGGAGCAAAGAAGCATTATAAGATACGTGGGCGGTGACAAAACAAAATACGCAACGTTCTCAGACGAGCAGCTCAACCTGATAATTCACCACATAATTGATTACCTTTTTACAGATAAAGAAAGCTTTGAACTAAAAATTGACGGAGTTGAGATAGTCGGTGAAGGAATCTGTGACGGTGTTGATGTTTTTGGAGAAAAAGCAGTCTTACATATGGCTGACGTAAAGGCGCTTATGAAGTTTGCTAAATGGACGGCTCTTATTTGTTTTCTGACAATAATCTCAATGCTTTTTATAATTTTAAAGAGAAGACAAACGTGGGGCAAACTTTTGAAATATACCGCTGTTTTCTATGGAATCATCGGCGCGTTTGCAGGATTATTCTGCATAAACTCTTTGGCTGATGCTTTCGGAAGCTCAAAGACATTCACCTACTGCCTTTGGAAAAACATTCACTATCTTCTTTTTCCTTTCCAACCTCGGAAAGTAAAAAATTCGGTTATATCGGACACCCTAACTCAGATACTGACCATTGAGCTTTTTATGACAGCTGTCGCTATTGTCGTTATCGTTATCGCTTCAGCTCTGATAGCTTGGCTGATTACCGCTTTTATTTTAGGAAAACGCGCAAAAATTATAGATAAATAACAGGTTTTCACCTCTTTTTCTGAGAGGTGAAATTTTTTTTTGCAAATTTGTTATTTAGTATTGCAAATTTATAAAATATGTGTTATTATGATGTAAACTTATTTATAAAATAAGTTAAAAGCAGCGCGCCGCGAAGATTTTTGACGCGCGAACATAATCCGTAAGGTTATAGCTTTGCGCCTGACTTGCGCAGAATGCGAAGAGGCAATACGAAACTACGCAAAGCTACGGAGAAAGGTATGGTATTAAGTATGGATAGTAAATTTATACTTAAAAACAGAGAAATTCCGAAAGCTGTTCAACCTATAGTTGACAGGATGACAAATGACGGAGAAAAGGTTCTTTTCGTCATTGTCGGTGACCTTGCCCTCAATGGAAAATATGCCGAAAGTGCGCTTATTTTCACCGAGAATTCTGTCGTTTGCTACGATGGTGTGCCCGGTGATGATAAGCGTTATTTTTATCGGGATATGGAAGAGGTCATAGCGAAAAGAATGTACGGAAACGCTACTCTTTCCGCAAAAATGCCTGATGGCAAAAGAGTCGTATTCTTCCGCTATACTTATGCGGTTGCTTCACTGTGCGATGCCGCGGCGCTCTATATCAACCATTTGAACGAGGGCGCGGATAAACAGGAAGAATTCGCGATTATAGCGATAACCTTTGAGCGAGCGCTCAGCGTTTGTCCGAAATGCGGAAGAACGCTTCTTCATCCGGGCGCTGAATGTATTATGTGCCGTTCAAAGCTAAAAATTGTCAAACAGCTTTCAAAGTATATAAGTCCTCAGATGAAAACTATACTCGTGTGTATAGTGCTCTCACTCGTAACTACGGTTCTGTCTCTTATTCCCCCAACGATAACCGGTTACATTGTCGACGTTGTTTTTAACCAAGGAACGTCAAGTATAACCTTCCTCGGAAAAATTGCCACGATGTTTGGCAAGGAAGCCTTTACAATGCTGATGACGCTTATCGCGTGTCTGTTGTTTTCATACATATTACAGTACGGTATAGGTATCATCCGCTCATATCTTATGCGTACGGCAGGCGACAAAGCAATTGCCGATCTCCGAAGCGATATATACGAAAAAGCGCAGTATCTTCCTATGAAGTTCTACGACAAAACCTCAACCGGTTCTGTTATCAACAGAATTTCAAGCGATGCTACAACTCTTAAAAACTTTATGCTGCGTATAACGCAGGAAGCGGTAGTTCACGCCTTCCAGCTCGTAGGTATCGTTATTATAATGCTTACGCTTAACGCGGAGCTTGCGCTCTTCTCCCTTATTCCCGTCGTTTTCATCGTTGTAGCGACGAGAATATTCTCAAAGAAGATTTATCCCTATTACCGCAGACTCTGGCGACGCGGAACGGCAGTTCTTTCCACCCTTTCAGACACTATTCCCTGCATCAAGGTTGTAAAATCATTTACGGGTGAAAAAAGACAGACTGAAAAGTTTGAGGAAAAGAACCGTGAATGGCTCGATATGGACTTAAAAATCGGTAAGCTTGCTACGGCTTTTCCGCAAATCATTTCATTCCTCGTTACCTGCGGCTCGCTTATTATCTGGGGTATCGGCGGCTATCGTGTTATAAACTCGGGAAATGACGGAATATATACGGCAGGTCTCATAGTTTCGTTCATTTCATACGCCTCAATGTTCTATAACCCCGTAACCTTCTTCGCTAACCTATCCGACTCATTCCAGGGAGCTCTCGCGTCAACCGAAAAAATCCTTGATATACTTGAAGCCGAGCCCGAGCATGAGGCTGAGGCGCATACTGTTCCGGACAAGCTTCAAGGTAAGATTGAATTTTTACACGTCGGATTCTCATTTGACAGAACGAAGAAGGTTCTTGACGACGTTACTCTTACCATTAATCCCGGTGAAATAGTCGGTATCGTAGGCACGACAGGTTCGGGTAAATCAACCCTCGTTAACCTGCTTATGCGATTCTACAACGGATATTCGGGAGAGATTCTCGTTGACGGTCATAACATAAAGAACTTTGACCTTTCCGCGTACCGCGAGCAGATAGGATACGTACAGCAGGAGCCGATGATGTTCAGTGATACAATCTTTAATAATATCGCTTACAGTAAGCCCGACGCTACTATAGAAGAGGTTATCAATGCCGCTGACGTAGCAAACGCTCACGGATTCATAGCCCGCCAGCCAGATGCTTACGACACTATTCTCGGTGAACGCGGAGTCGGTGTTTCGGGTGGTGAACGGCAGAGAATCTCAATTGCCCGCGCAGTGCTGAAATCCCCCTCTATACTTATATTTGACGAAGCAACCGCTGCTGTAGACTCGGAAACCGAGCATCTCATTCAAGAGGCTATCGACAGACTTATAGAGGGTAAAACGACTCTTATGATTGCTCACAGACTTTCAACGCTTAAACGCGCTAACCGCATAATAGTTGTTGATAACGGTAGGATAATCGAAAACGGCTCTCCCGAGGAGCTTATGGCTATGAAGGGCAAGTATTATAAGCTCGTTCAGATTCAGTCAATGGCACAGGACGCCGAAAAAATGCGTAAGGAGGAAAGATTATGAGTGCGCCTATGAAGAGAATCTACGTAACCGATAAGGATATGATTACGAAAAATGAAAACAACCTCGTGGATTTAAAAACCGAGTCGGGTGAGCTTTTTGAAAAGCTTGAACCGAGACGCCTCTTCCCCGTCAGCCGCGCAAATACGTATATAACCTTGCTCGACGAGGCAGGCGTTGAAAAGGCAATTATACGAAACCTTGCCGACCTTAATAAAGATTCGCTTGACGTTATAGAATACAGCCTTAACGATTATTACCTCGTTCCCCATATTCAAAAAATTCTTTCCATCACCGAGAAAAACGGAAAGATTCATTGGACAGTCGACACAGAGCGCGGTATTAAGGAATTTGACGTCAGAAACAGAAACCACGATATCAGAGTTTACTCGGACGGCAGAGTCAGAGTTCGCGACTCGGACGATAACCGTTATATCATAAATGATTACAAAACTCTTGATAAGCACAGCCGCAACCAATTAATTGCGGACCTTTAATATAAAAGTCTTGTGTATCCGCCTGATGCACAAGACTTTTTTTAATTTTTTGTGAATTTTGCCAATTGACATTTAGTGAATGTCGTCTTTTTTCAGCATGTGTGATATAATTAGGTTACATAAAATAAAACACGGAGAAAACTATGAATATCAATTTCGAAATGGACAACTTTTGCAAAAACATGAAGCGGTTGAGGGAAGCAAATACCCTCTCAAAAAAGGAAATGGCTCAAAAACTTAAAGTCTCTGTTGCTACTATTTCAAAGATCGAAAAAGGAACTATACCTCCAAGATTGGGCTGCAGTATACTTTTCAGTATTCATGACGAATTTGGAATTATGCCAAGCAAAATGCTTGATGAGCTACAAAACTTCTAAAGTGAATTATTTCTAAGTAAAAAGTCTTGTGCGAGATTTATCACACAAGACTTTTTGTTATTTAACTGTTTGCATCCGCTGTGTAACGGTGCGCTTGAGTTGAGAATAAGAGATGATAATCTCCTCTGTTCGCCATAAGCTCCTCGTGCGTTCCAAGCTCAGTAACCGTGCCGTTTTTAAGAACGACGATTTTATCCGCGGTAACCGCGCTTGAAAGGCGGTGAGAAACGAATATACTTATCTTTCCGCGAGAAAGCTCCGCAAACTGGTCGAATATTTCTTGCTCAGCAAGTGCGTCAAGCGCAGCGGTCGGCTCATCAAGAATGAGAATATCCGATTCCTTATAGAACGCGCGGGCAACCGAAAGCTTCTGCCACTGACCGCCCGAAAGCTCGACTCCGTCCTCCTCGAACATTCTTGTGAGCGGCGTGTCATATCCGCGCGGAAGCGCTTCAATAAATTCGTCCGCGTCACCCGAGCGGGCGGCAGACTCAACGAGTGAGCGCTCGGCATTTCTAGAAACGTCACCGAATTCAATATTTTCCGATGCGGTAACAGCGTATTTTCCGAAATCCTGGAATATTATTCCGAACATGTCGTAAAGAGCGCTTGGGTCATACTCTCTTATATCATGTCCATCTAGATATATAATACCCTCGGTCGGGTCATAGAGACGGGTTATAAGCTTGATAAGAGTTGTTTTTCCGGCTCCGTTAAGTCCGACAAGTACTATTTTTTCACCCGATTCAAACGTAAGATTTATATTATCAAGAACCTTTTTCTCTGTACCGGGATATGCGAATGAAACACCGCGGAACTCAATTTTGTGCTTTATATTACGTTCCGGCTTTATTGGCTCGGGAAGGATAGAGACGATTTTGGTTTCCTCTTTCATAAACTCCATCATATTATCTATAAAAAGAGTTCCCTCGTATATCGTTGCCGTTGCTGTTACAAGGGTCGTTACGTAGGATGCAACCGAATTAAGAGCGCCCGTATAAAGAGAGTAATCACCTATCGCTCCGTCGTTGAACACAACGTCATACGCAACGTACGCAAAGAGGAAGCAATTGGCAAGAGTTGCGACAAGACTCACAACAACTCGAAGCACGTTTTCTCTCAGGATAAGGCGCTTGAGTCCCGCAAAATACTTTGCGAAGGCATTTTTATATTTTTCAATAAACGTGTCTCCAAGTCCGAGAATTTTAACCTCCTTGGCATGATCCTTGTTTACCATTATTCCGGAGTAATAGCTCATCTCCCGCCTATCCTTAGAGTGCATGCGCATATATCTGAAATTTCTATGCCTATATACGTAGTTGACTACAGCGCCCGGAAGAGCTGCCGCAATTATTATTACGGGAGCCCACGGACTTAAAGTAGCAAGAACAATAATAAACGAAACTATACTTATAACCGCGCTTATCACGTTAAACGTAGCGGACAAAATTCCTATAGGCCGCATTCCTGCCTCACGGTTTGCGTTTTCAAGCTTTTCATAAAACGCAGGGCTGTCAAAAGATGACATATCGACGGTTTTCGACTTATTAATTATTTTTAGTTTAATATGGTTTACTACAAGCTCGCCCGCGATAGCCGTCACACCCGCGTTCATCCTGTCTAAAATTCTTCTTGAAAACAGATAAATAAATTCTAATAGCAAAAGGAACAGTACAGGCTCGAGTGTTTCAAACACGTCCTCTGAAATGCTTCCCACGCTCTTTGAACCTATTAAAGCGGCAATGCCGTTAAGAAGCTCTTTGGATATATAGGCGCCAATTACGGGGAGCACACCCGTAAGCACGCAAAACAGCGCCATAAGAATAAATATCACAGGCGCGGTTTCCCACACGAGCGAAATTATGTAAAAAAGACGCGTTATAAATCCCTTAACTTGATTTAAGACGTAAGACGGAATTTCCTTAATACTCTTTGGCTTGCTGGGTCTTTTGCCCCTTTGATGCATGGGAGACATGGGAGGGCCGAAATCTCTTGGCATTTTTTCATCCTCTCTTCTTGAAAATTGGTAAATTAGCACAAAGATTTGTAAAATAGTTGGCTTTTTTTACTTTTGTGTGCTATAATATCACGCATAGACCGATTAACATATGCAAATAATTTGTATATTATAAAGTATAACATACTAAAAGTCTTTTTTCAAGATTTTTACTGTAAGTTTCTGTTATTGAAAGGATTTTTATGATAATACCAAAGTCCGAAGACTTATTTGACCTTAACCACACGATAGCGAAGGATATATTTGACGGATGCGAGATGCCGTACGATGCTCTTACAAAAATTAAAGATATATGCCTTAAGCTCTCAAAAACTCTCGGAAGCGATTACACAATGATAGCGCCTGACGTATGGGCGGCAAACGACGCCGTTATATCAGATAAGGCAACTTTAATAGGACCCGCGATAATAGGTCATAACACAGAAGTGAGACCGGGAGCGTATATACGCGGTTCCGTTATAATAGGAGACGGAGCCGTTATTGGAAACAGCACCGAGATTAAAAACGCTGTAATTTTCGACGGTGCGCAGCTTCCCCACTACAATTACGTAGGTGACAGTATCGTAGGATATCGGGCGCATATGGGCGCGGGAGCTATAATATCCAACTTCCGCCTTGACCACAACAATATTTCAATAAAAGAAGGCAAAGAAAAAATTAACACCGGGCTTCGCAAAATGGGAGTTCTGCTCGGTGACAAAGCTGAGATAGGATGCAATAGCGTTGTCTGTCCCGGCAGTATAATAGGACGCGGATGCGTTATCTATCCGCTATCAAGAATTACCGGCATATTACCCGAAAATTATTATTTTTACGGAGACGGAAGAGCTCCTATGAGAAAATGCGATTAAAGAAAGGATATAATTTATGAGACGGCTTTTCGGCACAGATGGTGTGAGAGGAATTGCAAACGAATTTTTAGGCTGTGAGCGAGCTATGGCTATCGGAAGAGCTCTTGGTCACGTTCTTTCATCAAATCAAAAATACAGACCAAAGGTTATAATAGGAATGGATACGCGGCTTTCATCAGAAATGCTTGCATCGGCATTATGCGCGGGCTTATGCTCTGTCGGAAGTGACGTTATGACGCTTGGAGTCGTGCCTACTCCCGCAGTTGCTTATCTTGTAAAAAAATACAAGGTGAAGGCAGGCGTTATGATATCTGCGTCGCATAACCCATATGAATATAACGGAATAAAGATTTTCGGTGAGGACGGCTTCAAGCTTTCAGACGAGCTTGAGGAGCAAATCGAATCAATAGTTCTTGATAACACTCCCCCGATAAAAATTGCAGAAAGCAAGAATATAGGAAAACGCTATGATACTCCGTACGCACTGCATGACTATATAACCTATCTTATGCACACAACCGAAATTCATCTTGACGGAATGAAGGTTGCAATTGACTGCTCCTGCGGCTCGGCAAGCGCAACCGCAGAAGAGCTTTTCACATCACTTGGCGCTGACGTCCGTATGCTTTTTGACAAACCCGACGGAATAAATATTAACAATAATTGCGGCTCAACACATCTCGATGAATTGAAAAAATTCGTGGTAGAAAACGATATGGAAGTCGGTATAGCCTTTGACGGTGACGCGGACAGATGCCTTGCCGTAGATGAAAAAGGGAACGAGGTGGACGGAGACTTCATAATGGCAATTCTTGCGCTCGATATGAAGAAAAAAGGTCTGCTTAATAAGAACACCGTCGTTGGCACCGTTATGTCAAATTTTGGATTTCATAAGTTCTGCGACGAAAACGGAATCAACTTCATAGCCGCAAAGGTTGGAGACAGATACGTGCTTGAAATGCTTAACCAAGAGGGATACTCCTTTGGTGGCGAACAATCGGGACACGTAATAATCAGAAATCACGCTACGACAGGAGACGGTCAGCTTACCGCTCTTACCCTGCTCTCTCATATTAAAGAGAGCGGAAAGACTCTCAGTGAGCTTGCAAAGGTAATGAAAAAATACCCGCAGCACACAGTTAATATAAGAGCTGCTCAAAGCGAAAAAATCGCCCTTTTCACCGATGAGGAGATAAAGGCGATAATATCGGAGGCCGAAAATAAAATCGGAGATAGCGGCAGGCTCGTAATAAGGCCGTCGGGAACCGAACCTGTTATAAGAATAATGGTTGAGGGTGAGGATGAGAAAAAGACTCACGAGCTTTGCGAGGATACAGCCAAAAAAATACTTGAAAGGCTCAAGGAATATTAAAATACCCTTTAATATCTGCCTTGCGCGAAAGCGCAAGGTTTTTTTATTCCGTCGTTTCCGTGAGAGTCGGAGATAGCAAGGAATTTCATATTTTTTTATCCTTTCAGGTAGCATTTTAAAATAATTCGCATAGAATAAGAGCAGAAGACGGAAAAAAGCGAGAGCCATTTTTACGCAATTCCTCGCGCTTAAAAATTCGCGCAGCCGCTATCCGCGGCAGAAGGGAGAAATTGATATGAGAATAAACAAAGAGGAGCTTAAGCGTCTTGCAGAGAAGCCTGATGCTGAATTATGGCGGGAAATACTTTCAATGGCAAAAAAGCACGGATATAATCTTCCCGAAACTCCGCCAAAACACGAAGATATAGAAAGAATACGGCGCGCTCTTTCGGGAAGTGAAAAAATAAGTCTTACAGACGCGGCTAAAATAATGAACAGCTACAAAAAAGGCAATAACTGATAAGAGAGGAGTCAGAAATATGGCGGAAACCGATTTATCTAAAATAGTAAATCTGATTATGGAAAATCCAAAGCTTATAGAAGAAATAAAAAACCTCAGCGCTGAAAAAGGAGAAAAAGAAAATACTGAGCCTGATAAAGAAGAGCTGCCGACAGTAAATGATAAAAGCGAAAGCGTTGCTGCCCCGGCGGTTACATATGAGAACATGGGTGCTGCCGTGGGAATTAACCGCATAAGACGTAAAGACCTTCTTCTCGCATTAAAGCCTTACGTGTCCGAAGAAAGAGGGCGCGCTATCGATTCAATGATGTCCATAGCAGACATACTTGAAATGATGAGGTCAAAATAAATATGTACACAAGAACCTATCAAGCTGAAGAAGAAAAAATAACAGTACCCGAAAATTACGACGGAAACGCATTCAGAGAAGATAGAGAATGCGAGTCTTTATCCACACCGGATATAAATACGTCTCAAAGCATAGAAACCGATTCGAAATGCGACAAGATACAGGAAAGCGTATCCCAAGTAGCCGAGACGAGCGCTGAATGCTCAGGCGTTTCCAAAAAAAAGGCCGAAGGTGACGGAATATTCGCCTCAATATTCAAGGGCGGTCACAGAGCGTCTTTTCTTGATAGCTTACCTTTCATAAAAAACGGCAGGTTTGACATTGGAACAGAGGAAATACTTATCGTCGCAGTCGCAGTGTTTCTTCTACTTTCCAAAGGCGGAGATAAAGAATGCGCCATAATGCTTCTTTTGTTGTTATTTGTAAAGTAAAGTTGACATTATTAAAAGCATCAACAAAAAAGTTGATGCTTTTTATTTATCACGGATATAGGTTAAAACATAGAGAACTGATTCGTTTCGGATAGTCCGTCAAGAACGTGATTTCTGCGCAGAAGCTCGATTACCGCTTTTGAAATTCCGGTCCTTTCACGGAGATCCTCAACAGAATATATTTCATAATTATCTCTTGCTTCAATTATTTTCTCTGCGGCTTTGTCTCCAAGTCCCGCGAGAGAATTGAATGGCATTCTTATCTTTCCATTCTCTGGAAGAAACGCCGTCGCATCTGACTTTTTAAGATCAACGTTAAGGAATTTTACCCCCCTTGCCATTGCCTCGCGGACAAGGTATAGAGTCTGGCAGGTTTCATTCTCCTTTGCCGTTGCCTCCATTCCCTTTTCCTCTATTTCTTTTATAGCTTCGTTAACTCCTGAATATCCACCGCTTACAATCTCAGCGTCAAATCCACCCGGCGCAACGGTCAAAAACGCAGCGTAAAATTCCATCGGATAATAAATTTTATACCATCCGAGACGTATAGCCGACATATCGTACGCAGCGGCATGAGCCTTCGGGAACATATATTTAATTTTTTTACATGACCATATATACCAATCCGGAACGTTGTGCTCAAGCATTGCGGCTTCATATTCGGGCTTAAGTCCCTTTCCTTTGCGGACGTCCTCCATAATTTTAAACGACATGGAATTATCAAGTCCCTTTTGAATAAGGTAAAGCATAATACCGTCACGCGTGCCAACGACCTCGGAAATCGTACACGTACCCGCTTTTATAAGCTCCTGCGCGTTTCCAAGCCATACGTCAGTTCCATGAGTCAGACCTGATATCTGCAAAAGGTCAGCGAAAGTTTTGGGTTGAGCGTCAATAAGAACCTGCTGAATAAACCTCGTTCCCATTTCGGGAATTCCGTAAGTTCCGAGCAAACAGCCGCCTATATCCTGCGGTGCTATTCCGAGCGGTTTTGTGGAAGCAAACAGCTCGTATACCGATTTATCGTTCATCTTAACGTCGAGAACGCTCGTGTTCGTATATCGTTCAAGCATCTTATACTTCGTCGGAATATCGTGTCCAAGCTCATCAAGCTTCAGTATCGTATCGTGAAGATATGAGAACTGGAAGTGTGTCGTAATAATATCAGAATTGGGATCGTCAGCGGGATGCTGAACAGGGGTGAAATCGTATATTTCATATTCTGTGGGAACGACTATAATTCCGCCCGGGTGCTGTCCCGTGG
>JAZQKG010000010.1:0-5751 GCA_045542035.1 Eubacteriales bacterium
TACTTAAAGCCTCTCACTTCGGGAGAGGTGGCACGCGGATGCGTGACGGAGAGGGCGAAGAACAGAGGAAGCCTGCCCTTTCAGCAGGCGGGATGTCGAGACGTCATCCCCGGCTTTGCAATTTTAATAAAAGGTATTGACATTACAAGTTAAATAAGTTATAATAATAACGGAGAGCACCGATGACGGTTGCTTCCACAAAAGTTGATTATTAGAGAAATAACCGCCTTATGTGAGAGTTAGGCGGTTATTTCTCTTTCATTTGTTTCGGCGATTATTGAAATATTCGGCGAGAGCGATAAGCAAGGATAATATCATTAACAGTTCTGCTAAAGTTATGTACATTGCTACCACCTCCCCTCAATAAGCTTGAAGGGAGAAAAAAGAAATTTTCGCTCCCCTCTTTAAGATGGGAAGCAACCGTCACCGTATATGGTGCTCTTTGGGTACTTAAAGTACCATTAATATTCTGCCATAAATGACAGTAAAAGTCAAGACCTCTCCTCCGTCAGCCTACGGCTGCCGCAGAGAGACGGTGGTACGCGGATGCGTGACGGAGAGGGCGAAGAACAGAGGAAGCCTGCCCTTTCAGCAAGCGGAATGTTGAGGCGCCATCCCGCATAAAATCTGAAAAAAGGGCTCAGTTGAAGCGGTGATGCTCTTAGCGGAGAATTTGAAAAATACTGCTAAGTGCGAGCATCGCATTTGACTGGTCAAATGCACTTGGGCTAAGCCCAAATCCTTATACAAACAGAAAAAGAGCAAGAGTAAAAGGATAAACTTCCTTCTATTCTTGCTCTGTTCATTTTTATGAATGAATTGATGCTGATGCATCATGAATTGGCTTCGCCATGATTTCTCGTCGGCATTCCGCCTCCTCCATGAATTGAATTGCAACGGATATCATGCCCGTAGGGCAATTCACGCAGTTTACTGCAATTCATGACATACAGTGTCAATTCATGCAACCACGTTGCAATTCATTGCGTGTTATCCTTAACGGAGAACACGCTAAGTGAGCCTTTTTTATGCTATTCTTTTGATTCATTTTTAAAGGTTGAGCGCAGGACGCGTGTAACGAAAATCAAGCATGCGGTGCAGCCGACGACCTCGGCAATCGGGAACGCCCACCAAACGAGGTTAACGTTACCTGCGAGGGAGAGCAGAAACGCCGCGGGGATAAGCACGACGAGCTGTCTGATTACGCTTACGATAAGGCTGTATATACTCTTTCCGAGCGCCTGGCAGGTTGAGATGCTTACTATCGAGAATCCCGCCATCATAAAGCTTATACTTATTATGCGAAGCGCGGGTACTCCGATAGCTATCATTTCTGCGGAAGCATTGAAGAATCCGAGAAGGAATTTCGGAAGCGTCTGAAAGGCGGTGAAGCCAAGAAGCATGTAGCCAACCGCGCTTATTGCCGCAAGCTTCATCGTGGCGTAGATTCTTTCTTTCTTCCTTGCTCCGTAATTGAATGCGATAATTGGAATCATGCCGTTGTTAAGACCGAACACAGGCATGAATATGAAGCTTTGAAGCTTGAAATAAATTCCGAAAACGTTAAGCGCTGATTCGCTGAACTTCAAAAGAATATTGTTCATTGAGAAGGTCATCAGCGAGCCGATAGCCTGCATTAGCACAGACGGTATCGCGATAACGAGCATTTCGCAAAGGATACGCGCTTTGGGAAGAAAGTTTTTTATCCTCAAGGTTATCTCGGGATTTACCGTTAGGTTAAGAATTATACCCATAGCGCCCGCGACAGCCTGTCCTATGACGGTCGCAATTGCCGCGCCCTTAATTCCCATTTCGGGAAGACCGCAAAGGCCGAAAATCAAAATAGGGTCAAGTATTATATTTACGATAGCTCCGGAAAGCTGAGTTATCATACTGAATATTGATTTTCCGGTTGCCTGCAAAAGTCTTTCAGTGGTGACCTGTACGAAAAGTCCCATGGAGAATATTGTAACGGTCGAGATGTAATCGGCGCCGTACTGATAAAGAAGGGAAGATTTGTCTGCCGATATTGCAACGAACGGTTTTGCAATGAAAAGACCGAAGACGAGGAAGATAAGGTATCCGCATGCCGTAAGGAAAATACCCTGTCCTGCGGCAATATCTGCTCTGTCCTTGTTTTTTTCTCCGAGCGAACGTGAAAGCAGCGCGTTCATTCCGACTCCGAGCCCCGTCGCGACGGCTATCATAAGCGTCTGAATCGGGAAGGCGAGGGTCAGAGCTCCCGTACCCGCGACGTTATCGTACTGCGCGACGAATATAGAGTCTACTATATTATAAAGCGCTTGAACGAGCATTGATATTATTATAGGCACGGATATCGAGTAAAGAAGCTTCGGTATCTTCATCGTGCCCATTTTATTTTCTCTTGTTATTTCCATTTTTATTAGTCCTTTTAGTTTACAGTCCATATAACTTTATCACATTTTGCGCCGTATGTCAAGTAACCTTTTTGTGAACATAATTATTTACTTGACAAAAATCAACTTTTATGTTAACATTGTAACGTTTGAATTTAATAAAATATAAAAGGCAGTCTCATATGGAAACAAAAACAAACTTTTTTACAAAACCTCCGGTCGTAGCTTGCTTGGCTATACTTTGCTGCGCCTTGTGGGGAAGCGCAACTCCGTTTATAAAAATAGGATATGAGCTTATCCTACCCGAGCGCAATACCGCGTCGACTATACTTTTCGCGGGAATCAGGTTTGCGTTTGCGGGGCTTATTACAGTTATAATTTACAGCATCGCAAGAAAAAAGGTGCTTTTACCGAAACCGAATAATATAGGAAGAATTCTTCTTGTCGGAGCATTTCAAACTGTTATTCAGTATATGTTCTTCTACATTGGACTTTCAAATACGAGCGGAGTTAAGGGAACTGTTTTAAGCGGTTCAAGCGCGTTTTTTGCTGTGCTTGCTTCGGCTCTCGTGTTCCGACTTGAAAAGCTGACGCCAAAAAAGATTATCGCCTGTATACTTGGCTTTGCGGGCATTATAGTTATTAACTTAAAAGGTCTTGATTTTAATATGAATTTCACGGGTGACGCGTTCGTTATCTTTTCCGCAGTGTCGCTTGCGGTTTCCTCCGTGCTCATTAAAATATTCTCTAAATTTGAGGACCCCGTCGTTATAAGCGGATATCAGTTTATAGTGGGCGGCGCTGTAATGGTGATAATAGGTCTTTCTATGGGCGGCAGAATTCATATAGGAGGGCTTAAAGCCTTTGGGGTGCTTCTTTATCTCTCTCTGCTCTCTGCCGTTGCGTATGCGGTGTGGGGAATGCTCCTTAAGTATAACCCCGTGTCAAAAGTAACTGTGTATAGCTTTATGACTCCTGTGTTTGGAGTATTATTATCAGTCCTTATGCTCCCTGAAGCGACAAACGTTTCATATATAAGTCTTATAATAACTCTTATTCTTGTATGCGGCGGTATACTGCTTATCAACTATAACGCCGAACGCAAAAATAAAATTAATAAAAATATTTAATATAAAGAGGTGCGTCTATGTTTATTCCAATTTTATTATTTATCGTAGGTCTTGCGCTTTTAATAAAGGGCGGAGACTGGTTCGTTGACGGAGCGACGGGTATTGCCAGAAGATTTAAGCTTCCCGAAATATTAATAGGCGCTACCGTAGTTTCGATAGGAACGACGCTTCCCGAGGTTATGGTATCGGCTCAGGGCGCTCTTGGAGGCTCGGGCGCTATGGCGTACGGAAACGCTGTCGGCTCAATTATCTGCAATACGTCTCTGATTGCCGCAATCACAATTGCTATAAAACCCGGTAAGGCAGAGCGAAAGTCAATGATAATTCCGGTATGTTTTTTCTTTGCGGCGGCAGCCTTTTACGTCACTATCGCATACGCCACCGGCGAGTTTTCAAGATGGGTTGGTATAGTTCTTCTTTCGGTATTCGTAATATATATGGTTCTTACCGTTCTGCAGATGAAAAAGAATCCCTCGCCTGAGGTTTCGGAAAATGCCGATGCAGAAGAGGAGAACTCCAATCTCTCGGCAGAGGATTACGGCGCTCTCACCGCGCCAAAAAAGCTTCTCGCTCATATAACGGGCAAGAAAAATACGGTTGCGCGCGAGATAATTCTTCTTGCGGTCGGCGCGGCTGTAATTGCTCTCGGAGCAAATCTGCTCGTTGAAAACGGAACTATAATCGCAGAGAAGCTCGGTGTTCCCGAAACGGTAATCGCACTGACCTTTGTGGCTCTCGGAACATCGCTTCCCGAGCTTGTAACGGCAATAACCTCTCTTATAAAGGGTCACGGCTCGCTCTCTCTTGGAAACATAATAGGCGCAAATCTGTTTAACCTCGTGCTCGTTTCGGGCGTTGCGGTAACTATTTCTCCTTTCCCGGTTCCAAACGCTAGCCAAATCGGCGGAATGAACGCCTCGCTCGTTATGGAACTGCCTGTAATGCTCAGCGCAATGCTGATACTTACGATTCCCGCGCTTATTCGTCAAAAACTTTCACGGGTGCAGGGTATAGCTCTTCTTTGCATATACGCGGCCTTCTGTACCGTGCAGTTTGTTATGTAAACCTTAGTGTGCAAATCCAGGCGATTTCGCGCGTCATGGCTAAGTTTCGTTTTTAGAGGATGTTTTATGTTAAAACCGGGCGCCGTTTCGGTATCCTTCCGCGAGCTTTCGGCGGATAAACTTCAAAAGTATATAGAAGAGGCAAAAATTCTCGGAACTGACGTTTTGCGTCTTCGGCGAGAAAAAAGAATTGTGAGGATATGAGCGGCGGACAAAAATCCAGCCTCGCTCGGACGCGAGGCAGCGCCTCATATAAATCTATTTAAAATTGATATATAATATATTAATAATTAAATAGACATTATATACAAAAAAGCAGTTAAAATATTGTAAAAAAAGTAGAAATTCCATTTGTACATATTATATATCTTGACTTAATTTCAAATTTGTGGTATCATAAGTCACGATGAAGTAACGTGGCTACACTTTTAACTGCAGTTTATCCCTTGTTCGCCTCGGCGAGAGGCGAGTTCTGCATCAAAGCTCTTACAGAGCTTATGAGGGGGTATCACAAAACTTTGCGTCCCGGTTTACGAGCCGTGTCTATCGGGTCAAAAATCTTACGGCAAATAAAAAAAGGAGAAAATTATGAAGAAAAGAATTTTGTGTCTTCTTCTTGCTGTGATTATGCTTGTTGGCATGGTAGGTGTCTTGGCATCTTGCGGTGATAAACCCGGTGACAAAACTTGCACACATGTTGATGCAAATAAAGATAACAAGTGTGATGAGTGCGGTGAGAAAATGTCAGCAAAATGCTCGCATGAGGACGCTGATGAAGACGGTAAGTGCGACAAGTGCGGAAAAAAGATGTCCGATGAAAAGGACGACGTTGTTGAGTATCCTTGGGCTGATGACGAGCCCGTCCAGCTCCTCTTCCAGATGACTCACGCATCTGACGATCAGTCTCTTACCTCTATGTGTCATAGATACCTTGCGGGTGAGGATCCTAATGCTATTGAGGAGATTGACACAATGGTTGCCGACAGAAATGCTGCGGCTGCTATTGAGACCAATATCCACGTAACCTATCAGTACTACGATGACGTTCCTGAATACGACTGGGGCCAGACGATTGACGATATGCAGACGGACGTTAACTCCGGTTCTACAAAGATTCCGGATATGTACTGTAATTTACAGTACGACCTTATGGGCGCGTCTCTTAAGGGCACGTTCGCT
>JAZQKG010000011.1:0-10810 GCA_045542035.1 Eubacteriales bacterium
CAAAATTAGGATATTTTTTAAATCAAAAAACTTACCAACAATTAATAAAATTAAGTATATAACTAACCAAATAATGTAATATAATACAGTACTTACAGCCTCCGATGCCATAAATAATGAAATAATAAATTCACTTAGGATTGTTGATAATACTGAAGAAGATAAAACAGAAAGAAACGGAATAAAAAAGTTTATTTTTACTTTCATATACACACATAGATAAATTGCGGAAATTAAAAAACTGATTATATACGAAACTGTTGTTCCTATTGGCGCGCCAATAATGCCGAAATTTATATTTTTAATTAAAATAAAACTAACAGCAAATTTTATTATCGCGCCGGAGATAAGAGAAATTAAAGGAATTTTGGTGTTACCCATTCCCTCAAGGATTGTATTAATCAACGTGAGCACACACATGAAGAAAACACCTGGGGCAAGAATAAATAATAATGGCGCTGCCATAAGCGCACTGGAATCTTCAAAAAGGAGTGATAATATTCTATATGGGTTTGAAAAAAATAAGACCGACACCGGAACGGAAATAAATATAATTATTTTAAATGCATCGGATAAATTTTTGGATAAAAGAAGCGGATTTTTTTTAAATTTTGAAACAATTGGTAGAAAAACCGTGCATATAGGCGCTATAATTGTTGCAACAAGATTTAATAAGGGTACAACCAAAGTTGTATAGTTGCCGTATAAAATTCCGGCTTGTAATTCGCTTAAGTTGCTAATCAAAAGACCTCTCATTATGATTGTTAAATCTATCAATCCGCTGATGCTTGCTACAGCCGATGCTAAAGTTAACGGCAATGCTATTTTTACAATCTTTTTCAAAACATAAATTGAAATCACAGCTGTTTTCTGCCTTGTATTATTGGTTGATATTTCGACTTTATTAATTAATATCAAATACAAAAAGCTAAAGAAAGAACCGAGTGTCGTTCCAAGCATTGTCAGGGCAGATATAGCACATAAATCTAAATTTAAAGAACTGCCAATCATAGCGAAAATGAGTCCAAGCACAAGCTTTGAGACTCCTGCAATTACCTCGGATACAGCAATAGGCATAAGATTTAGTACCCCATTGTAATATCCTCGAATAACGCCTGACGCGCAAACAAACATAATTGACGGAGCTATCGAAAGCATTGTTAACAGCGTTTTTTTGTTACCTATAAATTTAGAAAAATACGGTGTGCTTAAAAAAAACAAGACTGTGAGCAGAACTCCGAAAATCATAAAAAAATTAAATGACGTGCTGTAAATTTTTCTTACTTCATTCCTTTTTTCCTCGCTCTCCGCCTCAGATACAAGAATTGAAATAGCTTTGGGAATTCCCGCAGTACAAACGATATAAAAAAACGTATAGACAGTATAGGCTGAATTAAAATAACTCATTCCCTCATCTGATAATAAATAAGATAAAGGAATTTTGTATATAAAGCCTAAAAGTTTTACTATTAAGCCTGATACAGTTAGAATAAGAGCTCCGCTTATTAATTTGTTTTTGCTTTCTTCCATAACCTTAGCCTTTCAAAAATAAAAAATCCGCTAATATAATTAAATATATTAGCGAATTCTTATTTTTATTAAATTATTCTTCACATCCGTAAAATTCTAGCATTTTGTCGGTTATGGATTTTTTTGTATTTTCATTTTCGGTATTATTTACTTGCTCGATTTTACGAAGATATTCATATGGATATTTAGCGTTAAATATACGTACTATTTTGGACTCACCCTGCCCCGGATTTTTGTAATCAACAAGCTTGGTTACAGCGCCCGCGCCAATTCCTATTATGGTTTGCGCCTCTTCCATCATAAAAACGTTATAAAGTCCTTCATGTCCTTCAATGGAAAATCCAACGTTCTCAAGGTTGCTGACGGTGTTTTTTTGCTTATACATATAATAAGGCTTATATCCTGCGAACTTTGCTTTTAACTGTGAATAAGCAATACTTTTCGTTGCGTCGGTAGCATTGATAGAATAAATCCCCGAGTTGTTTCTTAAAGCATCCGAAGCTTTTTTTACACAAAAGGTATGTACGGTAATATTTGTAGGGGCTAATTCAATAATTTTATCAATCGTTTCCGAGAAATTTTTAAAATCATCGTTTGGTAATCCTGCTATCAGATCAACGTTAATATCCTTAATACCAACTTTTTTAGCGATTTCATATGCAGTGTAAAAGTCTTCAACAGTATGCTTGCGTCCGATTTCTTTTAAAATGTCATCGCTAAGTGTTTGGGGGTTAACACTTACGCGCGTTACTCCGTATTGAAGAGCAACTTTTAGCTTTTCTTCCGTGATAGTATCCGGGCGTCCTGCTTCAAGTGTAAATTCTAAAAGTTCTGAGATGTTTATATATTCATTTAATTTTTTAAATATTCTTTCAAGCTGTTGTGGAGTAAGAGTAGTTGGCGTTCCTCCTCCAATATACACCGTTGTAATTTTTAATCCTATCTTTTTTATCGTCCTAAGGCGCTCATCAAGCTCGTTGATGATAGCTTCAAGATAATCGTCAACAAGAGACAGAAGCCTTGGTGTTGTATAAGAAACGAAGCTGCAATATGCGCATCTTGAAGGACAGAATGGAATTGATATATATATCGAACAAGTCTTTGGAGGAAGCTTTTTCAGTAATTTTATATCTGCCGAAGCGACAGAAACAGCAAGAGCCGCTTTTTGAGGATTTAAAAAATATTCATCACGCATTATACGCTTTGTTTTTATTATTCCCTTTCCTCCGTGCAAAAGCGCTCCCGCAACCTTAGCGGGTCTAACACCGGTGAGTATTCCCCATGGAGGAATATGTCCAAGAAGCTCCTTTCCTGCGGCAAACATAGCCCGTCCGACAGCAATAGAGGCATGTGTTGCAATTGCAATTTCCTGAGAAAGAGAAACGGTATCCGAAGCCTCGCAGATTTTATCGTTAAGCTTTATTGCAACGTATGCCGTAACCGAACCGTCTCCATCGGGGTAAACGTTTACAGAAACCTCAGGAACCCCTTCTCCGCTCTCTTCGTTTTCTCCAAACGTAGAACCGGGAAAAAATACCATACAGAGCGTTTGAACATAATATTTATTTATGTCTCCGTCTATATGAAGGATCATTTCTTTCCTCCTTTTAGAACAGCGGAATTCATAACTATAGTAACGGGACCGTCGGTCGATATCTCGCTTCTCATATCCGCGCCGAATTTTCCGCTTGCAGTTTTTTTAACCTTTTTTTCAATTAATTCAATAAAATTTTCATAGAGACGGTTTGCATCGTCAGGGGATGCTGCGGAAAAATAATCCGGTCTGTTTCCGTGAGCATAATTAGCGCTGAGTGTAAAATTAGAAACCACCATTATTTCACCGTCAACATCCATAACGGAAAGATTCATTTTATCGTTATCGTCGGTGAATATTCTAAGTTTTGATATCTTTTCACAGAGAAGCTCAGCGTCAAGCTCCGAGTCGCCTTTTTCAACTCCAAGGAGAATATACAATCCCTTCTGGATGCTTCCGGATAGTTCTCCGTCAGCATATACTGTGGCGCTATTTACTCGTTGTAATACAGCAATCATATTTTCAACTTCCTTTTTAATTTGTAAATCCTCTGCTTACGGATATCACAGATGAAATCGAGCGAAGCTTTGAAACTATCGCAGCATAATGAGAGGTGTTTTTACAGCCAACAAGCAAATTAATTACCATATCACCGTTTTTGGTAGCCTGTGTGTTGATTTGCGAAATAGAAACCTTCATATCAGCAAGTGTCATTGAAATAGCGGCTATAACGCCGATTTCATCGTTTGCGGTGATTTGAAGCAATGCTTCGTAGGTTTCCTGAGAGGTTGATGATTCATCAGGCTTTTCCCATTCAGCAACAACCCATCTTGAGAGATTTTCTTCTATACGCCTTGATGAAACTACGTTTGGACAATCTGTTTTATGAACAGAAACACCAAAACCCCTCGTTACAAATCCTACGATTTTATCTCCGGGCAAAGGATTACAGCATTTTGCGAATTTCACTTGGCAACCGGATTCTCCGTCGATTATAATTCCACCGTGTGTTCTTCCGCGTTTAACGTTAGATACGGTTTTTACCTTTAATATTTCATCTTCCGTTGTTGAAATCTTATCGCTTTCCGATGCGTTAAGCTTATCAAATTCCTCTTTAAGCTTTGGCATAAATCTCTGTAACGAAATTCCGCCAAAGCCAAGAGTGTTGTAAAAATCATCAGCGTTATTAATACCAACGCGCTTTGCTATTTGTGAAATAATATCGTTTAACTGAGCTTCCGTATATATTTTTCCAAAGCGTTTAACTTCTTTTTCAACCTCAGCTTTTCCAACGACAATATTTTCTGCGCGGCGTTCCTTTTTGAACCACTGACGGATTTTGCTTCTTGCTTCACCTGTTTTAACAATTTTTAACCAATCTCGGCTTGGCCCTTTTGATGATTGAGATGTTAAAATTTCAATAATATCTCCATTTTGAGGCGCCTTATCTATCGGAACAATAACTCCATTGATTTTTGCTCCTGTCATTTTATTGCCTACTGCGGAATGAATTGCATAAGCAAAGTCAATTACCGTTGCGCCGAGAGGCAGTGAAATAACGTCGCCTTTAGGTGTGAAAACAAACGTTTCGTCATGAAATATATCTGTTTTAAACGAACGCATAAATTCATCAGGATCGCGGGTGTTCTCATCTGATTCAAGGATTTTAGCAATCCAGCGAAGCTTTTCGTCTATATTTGTATCCGAATGCTCCCCTGATTTATATTTCCAATGCGCAGCAATACCGTATTCCGCTTCTTCATGCATCTGTCTTGTTCGAATCTGAACCTCAAACGGAATGCCGCTGTGACCGATTACAGTGGTGTGAAGCGAGCGGTATAAATTAGGCTTCGGGGTAGATATATAATCTTTAAATCGACCCGGAACAGATTTAAAAAGCTCATGAACGAGTCCAAGCGAAGTATAGCACTCAAGCTCTGTATTAACGATTATTCTTACCGCATAGAAATCATATATCTCGTCGAATGCTTTGTTCTGAGCGTACATCTTTCTATAAAGACTGTATACGGATTTTACTCTTCCTTCAAGAGTAAAATTAATATGATTTTCATCAAGCTTTTCTGAAATTATTTTCTTGGCCTGTTCAATAAAACCGATACTGAGTCCGTATTTTTTGTCAATATTTTCGCTAACTTCATCATATCCGACGCGGTCAAGATAATAAAGACTGATATTTTCAAGCTCGTGCTTTATTTTTTGTATACCGAGTCTGTGCGCAAGAGGCGCGTAAATATACATTGTTTCAAGAGCAATAGCACGCTGTCTGTCTTCTTTTTTTACACCGAGAGTGCGCATGTTATGAAGTCTGTCACACAATTTAATGAAGATAACCCTGATGTCTCTGTTCATCGCAAGAAGCATTTTTCTTATATTTTCTATATGTGCTTCTTCCTTGTCGGCAATCTGAACCTGTATTATTTTTGTCAGACCGTCAACAAGCATCGCAACGTCCTTGCCGAACATCTTTGAAATAATTTCAAGACTTGTTTTTTCGGAGCAATCTTCAACAGTGTCGTGAAGAAGAGCCGCACAAATCGAGTCGGTATCGAGTCCGAGCTCCGCAACTATAACAGCTACAGAAACCGGATGGCTTATATACGGTTCACCGCTAAGCCTGAATTGCCCGTCATGCAAGGATTTTGCGTATTCAAAGGATTTTTTTATTTTATCAATATCATAGCTCTTTTCGTTTTTTTCTATAACAAAGAGCAAAGGTTCTAACTCTTTATACATATATATACCTAATTAAATTCTTCTTTGCTGATTTTTTAGTCTTTTTAACAATGAGGATTTCTCAAGGTTCGTTTTTTGAGAAAATCTAATAGTAAAACGGTAAACTTCTTCGCTTATTTCCTCAATTCCCATAAGATTTAATTCTTGTAATACTTTAATAATAATTTTCAGCTTAATGTATCCGAAATTGCGTCCTTCGGAATTTTTTGAAAGCTTCTGCATCATATCCTTGTGTGAAAACGTATTGCAGCCTGCGCGGCATGATGCAGTAACAAATTTATAAATAAAAACGAAATCATCTCTCGTCGGCAAAATATTTTCCATATCCGAAAAAGACGCTCCGTTCCATATATCCTCAAAACGTTCGCGCTCGATAAGCTCAGCTTCGTTTTTTTCAGAAAGCGTTTTTATGTCTTTAATTATTAATTGCGCGCTCTTTCTGCCAAGCCATTCATTTATATCAAGGTTGAATAAAACGTCAATTTTATCTCCGGAATACACGCCTATCGATTCGGGAGAATTTGAAAAATACATAGCTGTAACAGTTTTTGCACCGTCACCAAGAACTATTCTTGTATGCTTTCCTTCGCTTATAGAAGAAACTTCGTTTACCAAAACGTCGCGTATTACAAATGTCGGAACGGGATTTCCCACTCCATACGGCTCAAGCTGTTGAAGCTGCTGAGCAAGTTGAAGATTTAAGTCATCAAATTCGACTTCGCAATCCGCGTCAAAAGTTGGAATCATATCCTCTTCGCAGAGATTATTTCTTGCGTATTCATTTATTTTCTGTCTGAAAACATCAAGCTCGCCTCTTGTTACAGAGAGTCCGGCGGCAAGCTCGTGTCCTCCGAATTTAACAAGGTGCTCTGAGCAATGACACAAGGCGTCTACAAGATTTAAGCCTTTTATGCTTCTTCCCGACCCTTTTCCAACGTCATCGTCGCTTTTATTATTAGAATCGTTTCCTTCAAAGGAGACGAGTATAGATGGTCTCGAGTATTTTTCTGTAATTCTGGAAGCAACAATACCTATAACACCGTGATGCCAATTATCAGCGTCAAGCACGATAATAGGATTGTTTTCAATATCCATATTTTCTATTTTTTCATACGCTTCCTTCATTATTTTGTTTTCTTCAGTCTGGCGCTCTTTATTTGCTGAGCAAAGCTCCTCGGCGATTGCAGAAGCGGACTTAATATCCTTTGCTAAAAACAGCTCAACCGCTATAGACGCGCTTCTTATTCTTCCCGCCGCGTTAATTCTCGGAGCTAGGGTATAACCGATATAACCGGATGTTATTTTAGAACGTTTTTTCTTTCTTTCATTTTTAGAGCCGTCCTTTGATGACGAAGCATCCATAAGCGCAAGTATTCCGGGGCGCTCGGTGTTTTCTAACATTTTAAGACCGTAGCTGACAATAATACGGTTTTCGTTTTTTATAGGCATAACGTCAGCAATTGTTCCGATAGCTACAAGATCAGCGTATTTTGAAAATACGTCAAGCGCGGCATTTCTTCTGGTTTTGCCGCATATACGCTCTTCATAGGCCGAAATAAGCTTAAAGACAACTCCAACCCCTGCTAACTCCTTAAAAGGATACATGCATCCTGGTCTGTGCGGATTTATAACGGCTGAGGCATTTGGGATGTCTGCTCTGCACTCGTGATGATCGGTTATAACAAAATCAATGCCCAATTCTTTTGCATATTCAACTTCGTCATTAGCGGTTGTACCCGTATCTACTGTTACAATTAATTTAGTGCCTTGTGCGCTAATCATATCGATAGCTGAATTTGATACTCCGTAGCCTTCACCCGAACGGTTCGGAATATAGTAATCAACGTCCGCGCCTTTTGATTGTAAATAAAGATAAAGCGTACAAACCGAAGTTACACCGTCAACGTCATAATCTCCGTATACGGTAATTTTTTCTTTTCTTTCAATTGCTGAATGAATTCTGTTAATTGCTTCTTCTATATCCTTCATTTCAAAAGGATTGCAAAGCATTTCGCTTTCCATAGCTATAAACGTTTTAGCTGAATTAACGTCGGTATAACCACGGTTATAAAGCAATTTTGCAATAATCGGATGAATACTCAAGGTTCTTGAAATTTTACTAATAATAGAATCAGAGCCGCTGTTATCAACCGATTTCAGAATCCATTTCTTCTCCTTTGCTTTCATTTTTTTCATTTATGTAAACCATCAGTCAGGATATAAAATCCCGCCTTCCATTTTAATAATTCAAATTTAAAATTTACGGTCTTGTTTTCACCCGTAATCAAGGCTTAAACCTTTTCATAATTGTTATTGCGGTTTTTATACCGTCGATTGCGGCGCTTGTGATGCCGCCGGCATATCCTGCGCCTTCACCGCAAGGATATATATTATCTGTTCCGAACGCAATACGCGAATCGGAATCTCTTAAAATTCTGATAGGAGCGCTCGACCTTGTTTCTGCTCCAGTAAGAATAGCATCAGAAGATGCAAATCCACTGATTTTATGATTAAAATTCAAAAGTGCGTTTTTAATAGAATCGCAAACGAATCCCGGTAAATATTTTTCAGGAGAACAAAGTCTCGTATGAGTTGAGTTCATATATGACGGACAAACTCTTGTCGGCTCGTTAACGCATACACCGTTTATAAAATCGCCTGCTGTTATAATAGGCGCTGAATAGTCGCCTCCGCAGGAATTAAATGCCGCTCTTTCAATCATGCGTTGAAATTCAATCGCGCCTCTGGGCGTATTACCGTAATCTTCTTTAAATATACTGCATAAAACAGCGGAGTTTGAATTTTTTTCGTTTCTTTTGTGTCGGCTCATTCCGTTAACAACAACTCCGCCTACCTCACTTGCCGCAGCGACAACTTCTCCGCCCGGGCACATGCAGAAGGTATACACCCCTCTTTCCTTTGTGTTGTGTGAAAGATTGTATTCCGCGTGACCGAGCGCTTTATGACCGGCAAAATCTCCGTACATAGCCTTGTCGATATCATCAGCCAGATGCTCTATTCGCATACCAACCGAAAACGGCTTAGCTTCTATCTTGTATCCGTTATCAATTAAAGTTGCATAAGTATCGCGAGCGCTGTGTCCTATTGCAAGAACCAATGCTCCGTACGGTATGTCTCCTGCGTTAGTTTTTGCCACGGTAATACCGTTTATGGTAGTTGAGTCGATATATTTTGTATGGAATAATACTTTACCGCCTAGAACTTTGATTTTTTCAATGATTTTCTCTACAATCGGAGCGAGTATATCCGTTCCTATATGAGGTCGCGCGGCGTATAAGATATCCTTAGGGGCGCCAAAATCCACGAGCTTATTCATAACGTACAACGAATACGGATCATTTATTCTTGTTATAAGCTTTCCATCTGAAAACGTACCGGCTCCTCCTGCTCCAAATTGAATATTGGTTTCAGAATCAAGACGGTAATTGGTATAAAAATCATTTACGCGCTCATTTCTTTCGGAAATGCTTCCGCCACGCTCAATAAGAGTTGGTTTATAACCGTTTTCTGCAAGAAGAAGAGCGGCAAAGAGTCCGCAGGGACCCGAGCCCACTATCAAGGGTGGAAACTTCATAATTTCGTTTCCAAAATCAATTTTGGGAGCAGCTATTAAATCTAACTCGCAAATATCATACTCCTTAAACTTAGATGAAGATATTTTAGGAAAAGTACCTGTTACAGAAATCGAGTAAACGAATTTGATATCTTTCTTGTTTCTTGCATCGATGCTTTTTTTATATATAGAAAACTTTGCGTCATTCATGTCGCAATGAATCTTTTTAAATCTGTTTGCCGCAACCGAAAACGCCTCTTCAAAAGAGGCGTTAATCGGAAGTTTTATATTGTTAACTATAAACGCCCGAGTATTTAAACTCATTTTAACCTCTACGCATTAATGCGAATTTTGAAAAATTAAACGCTGTCTCGGAAGACAGATGATATTTTACAAGCATCCAAATCACAAAGGATGCCGCTAAGCATACAACAAAAGCAATTATAGAACTTACTTTTATACCCAAAAATTTCCTGTTCATAATTGATAAAAACCTCAATTTTCATTCTCTTGTGAGGAACGGAGAATTTTCCTCTTTAAAAACGGTCTCAGTGATTCAGCGGTATAATCTCTTGTAAAAGTGCAATCTTCTGCAACCGAGATAATTCCTGTCTCCTCTGAAACAACGATAATAATAGCATCGCTTGTTTCACTCATACCGATAGCCGCGCGGTGTCTTGTTCCAAGATCACCGTCAATATCAGTCCTTCGAGTTAACGGTAGCAAACAACCGGCTGCAGTTATTCTTGCATCGTCAATTACAACGGCTCCGTCGTGAAGGGGTGCCTTATCATAAAAGATATTTCTTAACAGAAATGAATTTACGTCAGCATTAATGGGAATTCCGGTTTCTATTATTTCGTCAAGCTTGATTGTGCGCGATATAACGATAAGAGCTCCGGTTTTGCTTCTTGATAAATCATTGACAGCGGAACAAATTTGGTCAATCGCTTTAGAATACATCTGTCTTTTTTTCTTTTGGTCGCCAAAAGGAATCAAGCTGTTTACAGAGCCGGTACCTACTTTTTCAAGCGCGTCACGTATCTCGGGTTGAAGAAGTATAATCAAAGCTATAATTCCAACGTCGAGAATTGATGAAAATATAAAATGCGTAGCTTCGAGATTAAAAATAAATGTAATAGCGGTAAGTACAAAAATAATTGCGACGCCAATAAGCAAAGCGCCGGCTTTCCTGCTCTTTAAAAATCTAAATGCAAGGAATAGAATAACAGTAAGTAATAATATATCAATAGCATCGGTAACAACGAAAGTAGAAAACAAATTTTTTATAGAAGAAAAGAAACTCGAAAACGCTCCGCTTGCTCCTTCTGAATTAACGTTAAGAAAAGTATTCATTGAATAACCTCAATACACATTTATATTTAAAATATCTAAATATAAGTATAACATATATTTTT
>JAZQKG010000012.1:0-9365 GCA_045542035.1 Eubacteriales bacterium
TACTTTTAACGACTGCCTTGCAGTGCACGACGTAAAAGTAATCTATGCAAGAGACAGATATTTTATAGTTATGCCCTCAAGAAAAAATCCCGACGGAACATATCGCGACATTGTACATCCAATCAACTCCGAGTTCAGAAATTCTCTTGAGGAAGCTGTAATTGACGCATACCACGTTCAGCTCGTTGCCTCACAGCATGATGAGGATAACGAAGACAACGCAGTAATAATTTAAGTTCCCGTTATGTTTATTCTCCCCGCTAACTGTCTTAACTAAAGACGTCAGCGGGAATTTTTTTGGTGAAAAATGCGATATTTAAACGAACTTGCATATTCGGTTGCAAAAAAGCTTGCACCCAAATTTAATATACCTATCTATCAAAAAAACAAATATTACGCTTTTGTTCTGAACGACGCATGTACTCTTACAGTCGGAGATATAAAAGAAATCTCAGAGCGCATCGCCCTTAAACCTATATTTATCTCTATTGGCTCTGACAGCTCAATTTACAAAGCAAAATTCTTTTCGAGAATATTTGACTCAGAGCCTTTTTTTCCAAAAAACAAAACAGATTTTAAAAACGCGATTTCGAAGTGTGAATTTACAGTCTCTGAAAATCTTTTTGGCGCATACTTCTCAATTCTTGCGCATAAGCCTTCTTATTTAAATATGAAAAGCGAGGCAAACCGTACTTTTATTGCCGAAATAATATTAATGGGATGCGGCAAAAATATAGTTATACCGTATACAAAAAACCGCACGAGGATAATAAAAAAAGTCAGAGCAAAAAGCTCCGACTTTTATTACGTTATTGATAAAATAAGAAACAGAATCTTTTCTGAAATAATAGAAGAATTTAAGCTTTAAACGCATCGTCTGCGCTCAATTCGTCAAGTTCAACCTCTTCGGGAAGCGCGGGCTCTTCGCTTGACTTGATTTGTTCTTCCACCGCTTCTGCCCTTACTGCTTCTTCATTTTCGGGAGGATTTTCTAAGGGAACTGCTTCTTCCGCAATCTTTTCCTCAGAGCCTTCGGTTGAAGCTGCGGCATCAACGTTAATCTGAACGTCAGAAACCGATGCGTCTATTTCCTCTACGATTGCATTCGCTTCTTCGGCGAGAGTTTCCACCGAAGGTGAAGCTTCGCCAGTTTCTTTGCTTTCCGCTTTGCGAGCCTTTGTCTTTGAGGAAACGTTTCTTTGAGCACGGCTTACCTGTTTATATTCCGAAACAACAGCTTTCTGCAGACTTGTAACCTCAGACTGCTTTTCAGCAAGCTCACGCTGAAGATCAACATTCTTCAAATTCGCATTGATTACAGCCTGCTGAGCGGATATTATTTCCTTCTGCGAACTAAGCACCTCTCGCATTGATTCCTCAAGAGCAGACTGTGTCTCTATTACAGTCTTCTGCATTTCCGCAATGCCTTCCTGAGACTCACAAATCAGCTTCTGGTTTTCTACGTTAGCTCTTTGATGCTCGGCAACTTCCGCCTGCGCTGACGAGACGTCGGCCTGATCCTGATTTATTACCTTTTGATTAGCCTGAACACCCTGAAGCTCACGGGACAACGCTCTTTGCATATCGTTAATTCGGCGCTGAAGCTCAACCGCATCCTTTTGCTTGTTTGCAAGCTGCATATAAGCTGCGCCAAGCTCTGTCATTTCATCTGACATCTTCTGCAAGCTTTCGGTGAGAGAAGCTAATTTTTCAATTATGTATTGCTCATTCTCCGCAACGCTTTCCTCCATTGAGACAACCCTCTCGGATATAACCGGAGCGGGAACTGCCTGATTTTGTGAAAGCTCGTCACAAAGAGCGCCCGCACGTTTATCAAACGCGGCTTTAAATTTTTCCATAGCGGCAGCAACAGCATTCTCCACAATAGGAGAAATATCTATACTGACCGGAGCTATATTAACTCCTTGCGGTTGATAATGTCTGTATATATATTCCGGCGGAATATAATAAGGAGGTGTCGAGTAATTTGGAGGCGGCGGAGGCGGAGTCTGCTGTCTGCTTTGAGGCGGCATTTGGGGCTGCGCCGGCTCTTCCTTGTTTTCTATTTCATCTGCATGGGGCATTTCTTTTACTAAATTCTCCTCTTCGGATTTTACGCTTTTATTCGGCTCGCCAAAATCAATATCCTTCACTATCAGCCAAAGAATTTCTTTAAGAACCCCCTGCTGCGTGTCAAATTTTTCAGCCGCTATGCGAGCTTTTTTCGCACCTTTTACATTCTCTGTCATAACAAGCTCATCATAAAGCTTAAGAACGTCATCTACGAGCGCATCATATAATGAAAGATAGGATTTATACTCTCTGAGAGCTGCGCAGTATCTGTTTTCAGCGACAGCTAAACGGGCAAAAGCTCTTGATGTCCTTTTAGCCTCTTTTTTCGCTTCCGACTCAAGCAAGTGATTTCGTGATGACGCAAGCTTCTTTGCCGCTCTTTTACAACTCGCATATTTACTGTTAACGGTAGCTTTTCCTGCAGCAATCTTCTTTTTTAAGCTTTTTGCCGTAGATACAGTTTTGCCAAGTTCTGCCACATTGTACCTCTCTCTCCGCTTATTGCGGTGTTTGTAATAATACCTCTATATAAATATTATAATATTTTTATTGGCATTCGTCAAGTAGAACAAAGTAAAATTTACTTATTTTTTTCTTCAAGCTTTTTGAAGTCTATCGTCTTTGGCATATTCCATTTAAAGACGGTTGCTAAAATTCTTATAACGATTATTGACGCCGCGCCTATCGAAACCGCAAAAACGGCGGATAACCCGAATCTGACGAAAAAATTTCTATAACGGTTAATACTGTTGACATCAAAAAGCCCCCGAAATCAAAGCTTCGCAAGAAGCTCTGCCAAGGCCTTCGCTCTGTGACTTATAGCATTTTTTTCATCATCCGTCATTTCGGCTACAGTTCTTGATTCTCCGGCAGGAATGAAGAGAGGATCATATCCAAAGCCACGTTCACCGCGAGGTGTGTCTGTTATTTCTCCGTACATATACCCCTCTGCCGTAATATGCTTTCCGTCGGGATATACAAGTGCCATAGCGCAGGAATAATGCGCCTTGCGGTTTTTCTCATTCCGTAGTTTTTCAAGAAGAAGGTTATTGTTTTCCTCGTCTCCCTCGCCCGAAAAACGTGCGCTGTAAACACCCGGAGCTCCCCCCAAAGCATCTACGCATATTCCGCTATCGTCAGCAAGAGCCGCGCATCCGGATATTTCAGCAATTTCCTTTGCTTTTTTAAAAGCATTAGCAGAAAAGGTATCCCCGTCCTCAATTGTTTCGTGAATTATTCCGGCTTCCTTAAGCGAAAGTATTTCGGCAAATTTCGTTCCGAGAATCTTTTTTATCTCATATATCTTATGCTTGTTATTTGAAGCGATTATCAGTTTCATCTTTAGCCTCACATGTTTAAAATATATTAAAAAGCGCGACACGGGTCGATATCCGCAACCGACAAATCCAAACTGTCACGCTTTTAGTTTTTTATCAGAAGAGTCCTGATATCTTACCGTTCTCGTCGATGTCAATACGTTCTGCGGCGGGAACCTTCGGGAGTCCGGGCATTGTCATAATATCGCCCGTAAGAACAACGACGAATCCCGCTCCGGCAGAAACCCTAACGTTTTTAACAGTCACGTTAAAACATGTCGGCGCGCCGAGCTTCGTTTGATCATCGGAAAACGAATATTGCGTTTTAGCCATACATACGGGAACCTTGTCAAAGCCGAGCGCGCTGAGAGCAGCTATCTGCTTTTTGGCTGCAGGAAGAACCGTTATACCGTCTCCTCCATATATCCTCTTAACTAACGCTTCTATTTTATCCTCGATAGTTCCGTCAAGCTCATACGCAAAAGTGAAGTCACCCTTTTCCTCCTCACAGAGTCTTATAACCTCGCGTGCAAGAGCCTCTCCGCCCTTGCCGCCCTCTGCCCATACGGTAGAGAGCACGACGTTTACGCCAAGCTCGCGGCACTTTTTAATTATGAATTCTATTTCAGCATCGGTATCGGTTGGGAATCTGTTAACAGCAACGACGCATGGAAGCTTGTACACGTTTTTAATATTCGAAAGATGGCGAAGAAGGTTGGGAATACCCTTTTCAAGAGCGTCAAGATTCTCTGCTCCAAGCTCTCCTTTAGCAAGACCTCCATGCATTTTAAGCGCGCGTACGGTGGCTACCAATACTACCGCGGAAGGTGTGAGTCCTGCCATGCGGCATTTTATATCAAGGAACTTTTCAGCTCCGAGATCAGCGCCGAATCCTGCCTCGGTTATAGCGTAATCACCCATTTTAAGAGCAGTCTTGGTTGCTATTACCGAATTGCATCCGTGAGCTATATTTGCAAACGGTCCTCCGTGAACGAACGCGGGTGTTCCCTCAAGCGTCTGCACAAGGTTAGGTTTCAAAGCATCTTTAAGAAGCGCCGCCATTGCTCCGGCAGCTTTAAGCTCACCGGCAGTCACGGGTTTCTCATCGTAGGTATATCCGACTATTATGCGAGAGAGCCTTTCTTTAAGATCCGAGACCGAATTTGCAAGACAAAGCACAGCCATAATTTCGGACGCGACGGTTATATCGTATCCATCCTCGCGAGGAACTCCGTTTACACGTCCCCCGAGTCCGTCAGTAACGAATCTTAACTGTCTGTCATTCATATCAACGCATCTTTTCCAGGTTATCCTTCTCGGATCAATATTAAGCGCGTTTCCCTGGTAAATATGGTTATCGAGCATTGCGGCAAGAAGGTTGTTTGCCGCGCCTATTGCATGAAAGTCTCCAGTGAAATGAAGGTTTATATCCTCCATAGGAATTACCTGCGCATATCCGCCTCCTGCGGCGCCGCCTTTAATTCCAAAAACAGGACCGAGAGATGGCTCGCGAAGAGCAACGGAAACCTTTTTTCCGAGTCTGTGCATTCCGTCAGCAAGACCGATAGTGGTTGTAGTTTTTCCCTCCCCTGCAGGCGTGGGGGTGATTGCGGTAACAAGAATAAGTTTACCGTCCTTTTTATCCTTCATATCATCAAGCAACGAAAGATCAAGTTTAGCCTTTACTCTTCCGTACTGTTCAATATATTTTTCGTCTATACCCGCTTCCCTTGCAATATCAAGAATATTCCTTGGGGTTACCGACTGAGCTATTTCAATATCCGTGAGCATTTGGTTATCTCCTCATATCAAGAAATGTTATAAATAAATTATACACTACATTTATTTAAAAGTCAATATATTTTTAATTAACGCGAGATGTTAGGTACTATTGATATTTTTACAGATTTTATTCTTTTATTTTTTCAAAACCCCTTGACAATAGAGGGCGAAAGTTATATAATATAGTGTACGTCTTTGGGAATATAGCCTAAACTATGCCCAAACGACAAAAACGCTACTATCCGTAGTGCGGGGAGGTATTGCTTAGTGAAGCTCGATTTAAGGCCGCTTTTAGCTGGTGACAGGCTGCTGACTTTTGATTATGAACTCTCACTTGATATCGACCCGGAGGACACTTCAAGCTTTCTTTACGGGGTGAGTTTTCCTTCTCCCATGAAGGTAAAAGGAGATATTACCAACACCGCAGGTTACATGCGTATGCATCTTGATATGTCGGTTGATTACACCGCAGAATGTGCAAGATGTCTTGCGCCTGTTTGCGGCGAATTCTCCCTTAGCCTTGAGAAAACCGTCGCGCCGAGAAATCTATTGAGTGATCTTGATGAGGATAAATTAGACGACTATGCAATAATTGAAGACGGATTTTTGGATATGGACGAGCAGCTCCGCGCGCAGCTTGAGATGGAGTTCCCCGTCAGATTCCTCTGCCATGACGATTGCAAGGGTCTATGTCAAAGATGCGGCAAGAATCTGAACGAAGGTAAATGCGATTGCGTCGAAAAAGAAATCGATCCGCGTATGGCTCCGCTTCAGAAGCTGCTTGAACAAATGAAAAAATAAAAAACACATATAAGAGAATGCCTGTCGGCAGACTCGCTTTAGGAGGTAATTAGAATGGCAGTACCAAAGAGAAAGGTTTCTCATTCGAGAAAGATGAAGAGACGTTCCAGCGTTTGGAAGCTTGAACAGCCCACCAACCTTGTTGCTTGCCCTCAGTGCGGCGAAGTAAATCTCGCATACCGCGTATGCAAGGCTTGCGGTTATTACAAGGGAGTAGAAGTTGTTGCAAAGAACAGCGAAGCAAAATAATTCCTACGCTGACATATGCGCGGCATAACACCGCATAAGCAATACGGCATTTCGTAAAGACGAAATGCCGTATTGCTATTTTTATTAAAAATCGATACCATTCATATTATCAAGAACGAATTGAATAAAGGTATTTACTCCCACTTCGAGCGAATCCTCATCGAGAAAAAGATTTCCGTTATGAATCATACCGCCAAAGCCCCGTTCTTTATTCGAAACACCGAGACGGAATATGCATCCCGGTTTAAGATTTGCGAAATAAGAAAAATCCTCTCCGCCCATTCCTCGCGTTTTTTTCGGGAGAAGGTTTTCCTTACCAACTACCGCTTCAGCGGCTGCGGCAACTCTCTCTGTAACGATAGGGTCATTTACAACGATGGGATAATGCTTACTTTCGATAAATTTAGCTTTTCCGCCTGAGCTTTCTGCAACGGAGGCTATAATTTTCTTTATTTTACCGAGAATGTATTCCGCATTCTCTTCTTTTTGAGTTCGGAGTGTACAGAACATTGTACATTTGTCACAAATAACATTGTTGGTTGTACCGCCGTTTATAGCGCCAACGTTGAAAATAACGGAATCACTAGCTTTAATTTCTTTCGCTATCATAAACTCAATGTCCGTATAAGCCCGTACCGCCATCATAATAGCGTCAACGCCCTTTTGCTGATTTGCAACATGAGCGCTTTTTCCGTAAAACTCAAGGAAAAATCCGTCACTCGTCGCATTCTGCGGACCTACGGAAAGACCTATCTCTCCCGTCTTATACCCCGTATCAATATGAAGAGCAACTATGCAGTCTATATCATCCATAACGCCGTCCGCAACCATAAGCTTTGCGCCCGACGGCGGATACTCCTCTGCTGCTTGAAATATAAATTTTACACGGCAGGTGATGTTTTCCCTAATTTCGTTAATTCTTCTGCAAGTATCAAGAAGTATCGCGGTGTGAGCATCATGGCCGCAGGCGTGCATTTGACCGTCTATCCTAGATTTATAAGAAACGTCATTCAGCTCGGTTATGGGAAGCGCATCCATATCCGCTCTTATTCCAATTGTAAAACCATGTTTTTCAGGATTTACGGTTGCGACAAGACTGCTTTTACCGTATTTCTCGGTATATTCAACGCCCATCTTGTCAAGCTCACCCTTCAAAAAACCAAGCGTTCTGTCAAGATTAAATCCAATTTCCGGATACATATGAAATTGCCTTCTGGCATTAATAACGTAAGAATCCATTATAAAAACTCCAATATGTTTAAAAAATATATGCTATATGAGAATATCAGCTATTTCTTCCACAGTGTTCGCAACAAGGGTAAATCCGCCTGAGCGAACTTCTTCCTCCGAGCCGTGACCGTAAAGAACTCCAAGAGAATCTATTCCGCATATTTTCGCCCCCTCAGCGTCATATATCCTGTCACCGACGAGAATTGCTTGTGAAAGGTCTTTTGCCCCAATACTTTGAAGGCTGTATTCAAGCACCTCACTCTTTTTATCTCTTGTTTTGTCTGTCGCGGCGCCGCCGATAAAATCAAAATATTTTGAAATATCAAATAGCTCAAGAATCTTTTTAGCAAAGATCTCGGGCTTTGAAGTTGCAAGAATGATTTTCTTACCCGCACATTTGAGTTTTTCAAGCATCTCTTTGACACCGGGATAAATCTCATTGTCCCACCAGCCGTATACCGAATAATACTCACGAAATATAAGTAGCGCCTTTGTCGATTCCTCCGGTGTAAAACCAAAGCACCTCTGCCACTCCTCATAAATCGGCGGACCGATAAACCTTTTCAGTTCAGCCTTTTCACCGTAATCGACGCCCATTTTACCGAGAGCATAAACAAACGAGGCGACAAGTCCTCTCTCGGGGTTAGTCAACGTTCCGTCAAGATCAAAGGCAATTATGTCGTATTTTTTCATATTTTGTAAACTCCGTTTTACATTTTCGCCTGTTTTTATCAATTATCATAATTTCCCGCTATTTTCATTAAATTGTCAAGAAATTCTTTTTTGACTTCAGCGGGAGCAACAATTCTCATATCCTCCCCGAATCCAAGCACCCATGCAAAAAACGTCGGGCTAACCATTATGCGTATTGAAAATTTGAAGCCAAAATCCGTTTTATTAAACACGGGGTCGGTCCCAAATCTATCGATAACAGGTCCGGCAAGCTTTTCGCGGCACTCTATGGTGACAAGCTCTTCTCTGCCCCCATACATTCCGAAAATCTTTTTAGAGTAATCTGCCGGATTGAAGCTTTCAGTTTTTTTGTTTCGAGAACGAGGCAGAGCAAGCAAGACCGTGTCCTGCATTTTATCTACTCTGAAATTTTTAATCAACTCGGCTTCCTCATCATAGGCCACAAGATAATATTTTTCATCATCCCAAAGCAGAGCGCAAGGGCTGACAACATAAGGTTTTCCGCAGTGTCGAAAAACCTTTTTCTTTTCTCCGTCGTAATCAAAATACTTGAACGATAGCTTCTTATCCCCATTTATAGCAGCGTGAATTGAGTCAATGCTGTAAATAGACGAGGGGTTAACCGTCTTGATTCTATCCTCAACGTACACTTGACGCGAAAGCTCTCTCGAACGGTGCGAGCCTGCAAAAAGTTCAAGCTTTCCTATTATTTCCCGACTTTTTTTAGCTGTTATAAACTTTGACGACTGAACCGCGTCTACAAGCATTTTAAGCTCAGCCAGCTCAAAAATCTTATTTTCAAGCTTATATTTAGGAGGCTTGGTAGCTGTATGAGAAACGTAAAAACCAATCTCTTCTAAAGCAAGAAAATCGTCGTATATGCTTTTTCTTTCTGCCGATATTCCGTATTCGCTAAGCTTCGAAATTATATCATTCATTGAAAGCCCGTGGTCTTCATCCGTTTCTCTCATTAAAATTTCAAGCAGCCTGAATAGCTTTTGCTTTTGATTTTCCCTTTTCGCCATATTCCACCTCATAAAAATAGTGTACGATAATATGTACTTTAAATATTATAATATAATAAACTAAAAAAGTCAATAATAAAACAAAAAGCCTCGCTAATGCGAGACTCCGAAATATATATAAAGCATTTTAGCAAAATGCCCACAGAAAACCGAATGAGATGAAAGTAACGAAGCTCTGCAATGAATCTGTGTTGCT
>JAZQKG010000013.1:0-82778 GCA_045542035.1 Eubacteriales bacterium
GAACCGCAGGTGAGAGCCACGGAAATCCGCACATAAAAAAGAAAAAGCACCTTACGATGCTTTTCTGGAGCGGATTACGGGGCTCGAACCCGCCACCTCCACCTTGGCAAGGTGGCGCTCTACCAAATGAGCTAAATCCGCGGAAATGGTGCCTCCGGTCGGAATCGAACCAACGACACGAGGATTTTCAGTCCTCTGCTCTACCAACTGAGCTACAGAGGCATACAAGAATGGCGACTCGGATGGGGCTCGAACCCACGACCTCTAGCGTGACAGGCTAGCGCTCTAACCAACTGAGCTACCAAGCCATTCTTGAATGCGAAGGAAAACCTTCTTGGTGGAAAGTATAGGGCTCGAACCTATGACCCTCTGCTTGTAAGGCAGATGCTCTCCCAACTGAGCTAACCTTCCGCATTGCGCTTTAATATTATATCAAAGGCAATGGCATTTGTCAAGAGGTTTTTGAAAAAAATTATAATTTCTTTCTTTTTCTGCTTTTTGTGTATTTTTATAATCTGTTTATCGCGCTTAAAGTTGTTAATAAATTACGCTAACATCTTAATTAAATCGCCGAGGGCGGTTTCAAATTTTGCTCCGTACCAGTGCTCAGGGTCGCCTTGCGTGTTTATTATACATTTTACAGTATAATCTGCGGCAATCTTTGCCGCTTCGTATACGGTTTTATCGTTCATGAGCGCACCTGTGAATGCGGAAGCGTAAACGTCTCCCGTTCCGTGACAGCCTTTCGATATTTTGTCATGCTCGTAATAGCCGATTTCGCCATTTTGGTATATTGTAACGCCTGTTTTGCCCTCGGTATAGCTGACACCCGTTAAAACAGTAGTTTTGACTCCAAGCTCCGATAATTTCTCGAGCAACAGCTTTATGTATTCCTCATCGTATTTCTCTTTGTATTCCACGTCTGCAAGAAGGCATGCTTCGGTAACGTTGGGAATAAGAATGTCTGCAGAGGAGCAAAGCGTCTTCATCGCTTCAACATACTCGCTGTCAAAGGCAGGGTAGAGCTTACCGTTGTCCGCCATTGCGGGATCAACAACGCGAATGCAATCCGAGGTTCCCATAGTGTTAAGAATATCTTTTACGTAGTCTATCTGCTTCGTGCTTCCGAGATAGCCTGTATAAATAGCGCTGAACTTTATATTTTCACGCTCCCAGTGGCTTTTTATGCTTGGCATATCGTCGGTGAGGTCGCGGAAGGTAAATCCCGAAAAGCCCGCGGTGTGCGTTGAAAGAATTGCCGACGGAAGAATACAGGTTTCCATTCCGCAGGCGGAGAGAATAGGCAGAGCGACCGTCAGCGAGCACTGACCTACGCAGGAAATATCCTGAATAGTTAAAATTTTTTTATAAGACATTTTTAAATTTCTCCTTGAATTTTCGTTATGCTTATTATATAATATTCCTGATAATATAAAAATAGCCAGAATAGGAGAATTATATATAACCAGATGAAATACAAGGTTGATAAAAATATTCGCCCGGCATATCTTCAAATTTACAGTCAAATAAAAGATGATATTGTAAACGGCAATTTAGCGTATAATTCAAAACTTCCTTCAAAGAGATTGCTGGCGGATGAGGTGAAAATAAGCACAGTAACCGTTGAGCATGCGTACGCGCTTCTTTGCGATGAGGGATACGTCGAGGCCAAAGAGCGAAGCGGCTATTTCGTAATTTTTAAGGCAAGCGACGGATTTTCACTTTCGGAATCGAAGAGCCCTACGCCGATTTCCATAAAAAATCATACACACAGCTACCCGGATTTTCCTTTTTCCGTGTTATGCAAAACAATGAGAAACATTCTTACCGTTTACGGAGAAGGCATTTTGGAAAAATCACCGTCGGAGGGGTGCGAGCAGCTAAGAGCTGCCATTGCGCGATATCTTGCCCGCAACAGAGGGATAAATATATGCGCCGATCAGATTGTCGTTGGCTCCGGGGCGGAATATCTGTACGGATTGATTATCGAAATGCTTGGCAGAGACTGTATCTACGGAATCGAGGAGCCGTCGTATGAAAAGATTGAACAGGTATATTTCTCGGCCGGGGTAAGATTCGAGAGGCTTGCCTTGTCTCACGACGGCATTGACAGCGCGGCGCTTGCTAGCGCATCATCAGGCGTTCTTCATACGACTCCGTACAGAAGCTTTCCGAGCGGTGTAACCGCTTCCGCTTCGAAAAGACATGAATATATAAGATGGGCGAGCTCGCGAGGGAGATATATAATTGAAGACGATTTTGAATCGGAATTTTCTGTTTCCACAAAACCCGAGGATACGCTTTTTTCGCTTTCTAAGGATAACAACGTTATTTATCTTAACACCTTCTCAAAAACAATTTCTCCCTCATTGCGCGTCGGTTATATGGTTCTTCCGAAAAAACTCGCGTCTTTATTTAAAGAAAAGCTTGGGTTTTATTCCTGCAGTGTTCCGACGTACGAGCAGCTTGTCATTGCTTCGCTTCTTGACAGCGGAAATTTTGAACGCCATATAAACCGAGTAAGAAGATATAAACGAAGGGAATCGTCTGATTAATCATAAAGGCGCACCTTGTGAAGACGATATATTTAAAATTATGAATTATTTTCGCTTATTCCAGAATTTTGTCACGTCCTACGTATTGACAGTAAGCGCGGTTTAAGTTATAATAGACAGGTGCTTAAGGTACGCGAATTTATGAGTTTTTTACGCTAAAATTAGCATTTTTTTGACGAATTTTCAATATTTGGTAATATTAAAGTTGACAAAACGATTTTATTTGTATATAATATAATTATAAATTACATTATAATCAGCTTTCGAAAGGCACCCGGGTGCCTTTTAGCGCAATTCTGCGAATTGCGCCGTAAGGGTGCTTTATTATTAACTTTTTTAAAGCAGCGGATAACATAGATAAATTGCCGGTTTTCTTGTACGGCATTTATATAAATAAAATTGGAGGATTTAAACAATGAACAAGATTAAGCTTTTAGCGCTCCTTCTCGTTCTCGTTCTTTCTCTTTCTCTCGTAGTCAGCTGCGGCGGCGACGGGATAGATCTTAAAGACGCAGTTGAGCGCACCGATTATACGTCAGTATATGACCAAATCGGAACGAAGATTACCATTGATATGGTAGAAGAGGATGCCAACGGTCTCGCTTTTGTTACCTACGAAGGTACTAAATATGAGCTGGGTATGGATTTCCTTTCCATGGCTATGGTATATAACACTAAGGTTCCCGCGGGAAGTGAGGTTTACAAAACTCAGGAAGACGTTTTCAATGAGTGGTGGAAGCTCTACATTCTCAGATGGAACTATCTTGCGCCGGAGGTTCCGCTTTATTCTAACGATTACTACGACCTCTACAACGCAAAGATTCAGAATTTTGTTACTACACCTTACTGGCAGCCCGCTGCGGCAATTGTTGGCGCATCGGTTAAGGCAGGGGCTCAGAACTCGGTAATTCTCGGCAGCTCGACGGAGCTTTCCGGAGCATTCCGTAATTCAAGCTGGGGTAAAGCGAATCCCGGCGCGTCTGACCTTGATATTGAAGAGCTAACCTCCGGTTACTCTACCGTTGTAGCTGATAAGTCGGGCAACTATATTTGGAATGAATTTGCTGTTGACGGTGAGCCCACTTCCGTAATTAACGCTGACGGTACTCTTACATATACCATAAAGGTAAAAGAGGGTCTTAAGTTCAGCGACGGCTCTGCAATTACAGCTAAGAATTATATCGCGTATATTCTTGCTAACAGCACTCCTGTAGGTGAGGCTGCAGGCGGAAGCGGCAGCGCAGGAAATACTCTCGTTGGATTTGATTCATTTAAGGCTTACGATGGAACCAACGACGGAGCTGACATTGCAGATTCCGAGGATAAGGCTTCCAAATATTTCAAGGGAGTTAAGCTTCTCGGTGATTACGAGTTCTCTGTAACATTTACCGCAAATTACGCAGGTTATTACTATGCTATGATCTACGCAGGATTCTCTCCGGTTCCCCTTAAGCTCTATATTCCCGGTGAGGCTGATATCGTAGTTGATCCCGAAACCAAGGCTTGCGGTCTTAACCTTGAATTCTACAAAAAAGAGACTGTTAACGACGTTTCGGTATACGCTCTTGCCGATGATATCAAGGCAAACCTTAAGTGGAACTCAAATCTTCCTTATTCCGGTCCTTACGTTGTATCAAACTATGATGAGACAAACCTCATCGCAACTCTTACAATTAACCCCAACTTTGCAGGCGACACTGCAAGAGGAAAGCCTTCTATCGAGACTATCACCTACGTTAAGATAGTAACCGAAACACAGATGGATCAGTTCAAGGCTGGTCAGGTTGATATTCTTGCAGGTATCACCGGCGGAACAGAGACCAAGGCTGCTCTCGAGGCTGTTACGGCTAACCCCGATAAGTATGCTGAAACTCATTACGCGAGAGCAGGCTACGGTAAGCTTGGCTTCCGCGCTGACTTCGGTCCTACAGGATTCAAAGAAGTAAGACAGGCTATCATGCATACTATCAACCGCTCTGAGTTTGCTCAGACCTTTACCGGCGGTTACGGTTCTGTTGTTCACGGTCCTTATTACACCGGCTATTCTGCATATCAGGCTAATAAAACCGAGCTCGAGGCTAAGCTTAACCAGTATGCATACAGCGCAGACAAGGCTATCGAGGTTCTTGTAGCGGGCGGATGGATTTACAACGCCAAGGGCGAAGAGTTTGACGCAACCAAGGATAAGATTCGTTATAAGAAGCTTGAAGGTTACGAGCTTACAAAGGATAACCTCAAGTTCAAGAGCATAGACAACAAGTATAAGACCGTTGCTATAGAAAATAAAGACGGAACAAAGTCGTACTATATGCCTCTCGCTATCAACTGGTACGGTACTCAGCCTAACGACGTTACCGACCAGCTTATAACCGCATGGCAGTCAAGTAAAACGGCAACCGAGAATATAGGTATGTATATTACCTATACCTCTTGCGACTTCACAAGCGGTCTTTACTCTGAATATTATCAGGATCCGTCTTACGGATTTGATGGAATTGCCAAGCTTAACGCTATCAACTTTGCGACAGGCTTTACAAGCGCTGCTTACGATTTTGCGTTTAACTGGACTATTGACCAGTCTATGTACGACGTATACTCCGCATGCTACTTAATGGATGAGGCTGACTTCTGGACAACTTATCATCCCGCAGCTGCTGAGTAACTGAAAAATTGACTTTCACTGTCAGATAAAACCGTAGGAACGGCGTTTTGCAACGCCGTTCCTATAATGACATATTAAGGTAATACCCGTTTGTTTTTTTGGAGGATTCAATGGGCAAATATATACTTAAAAGAATGTTGTATATTCTACTCGTTTTTCTCGTTTTGTCTTTTCTAATATATATGGTATACAACATGCTGCCCGTAGATAAAGCGGCAGAAACCGCAAGGCAGGAGGTTCTTTCCAATAAGACTCTCGATTATGACGAGAGATATGAGTATTGGCAAAAGGTCTACGGTCTTAACGGTACGAAATTTGAAAGATATCTTCGTTGGCTCGGAGTTTATCCGTATGCTGACGGAAGCTTTAACGGACTTTTACAGGGGAATCTCGGTGATTCGGTAAAATACGGAAAACCGGTTTCAGAGGTTCTTGTCGAACCTATGAAAAACACTATTTTTATAAATATTTTCGCAACTATACTTGCCTTGGGCATAACCATACCCTTAGGCATATTCTGCGCAGTCAAGCGTGGTAGCAAGCGTGACGTCGGCGTGCAGGTGGGAACTATTATCGGTTATAGCCTGCCAACATTTATTATTGCTATCGTTTTCATTTGGCTATTCGCTGTCGTACTTGGGTGGTTCCCGGTTTCCGGAATGTCAACCGCGGGAAGCGTGAACTGGTCACCCGTGCGTCAGTTTTGGGATAAAATGTATCATCTCGCTCTTCCTCTTATCGTTATGACCTTCTGCTCGCTCGGTGGAATGACGAGATACGTAAGAGCGTCGATGATAGAAGCTCTCTCTATGGATTGTATAAGAACCGCAAGGGCAAAGGGCCTTCGCGAGAAGACCGTTATATATTCTCACGCATGGAGAAACGCGCTTATACCCGTGGTAACTCTCGTTATCGGATGGTTCCTCGGTATTTTCTCGGGTTCTCTTATGATAGAGAATATCTTTGCGCTTAACGGTATAGGTAAGGTTTATTTTGACGCGCTTCAAAATAACGATAACGAGATAGTCTTGGCTCTTCAGATGTTTTACGTTCTTATAGGTCTTATCGGAAATCTTATTATCGATATCGCGTACGGATTTATCGACCCTCGTGTCAGAGTAAATAAGTAAGGAGGATTGAATATGTCAGAAAATAAAGAGAACAAGTTTTTGAATACAGTTAAGTCCTTCTTCGCGACTCTCTGGCGCTGGATTAAGCGTATGTTCCTCGGAGCAAGTAAGGAGCTATGCGACGATGACGTTTTTGCGGTTGAAAAGCTTGAGAGCCCCTCAAAGCTTGCTGTAAAGACCTTTTTCAGAAGAAAGCTTGCGGTGGTTGCGCTCGTCGTACTCGTTGCGCTATTCTTATTTGTCTTTATTGGTCCGCTTTTCATTCCGATGGATATAAATTATACCGACCCGCTTCAAGCAAATATCGCGCCTAACTATTCCATGCTGAGCGTACCTCGTAAGCTCAAGAATAATATCCGCGATATAAACGGATTTTCAAACTATACGGTCGGAGTAAGCAATGATAACACCCTTTATATGTGGGGATACACAAAGGACGCTCTATCCGGTGTGGATTTCAAGGATTTTCCCGCCGAGATTAAAAAGGGCGAGGTTTATATGGCGGCAGCCGGCTCAGACCACGTTATCGCTCTCACGACGGCGGGTAAATTCGTAGGATGGGGAGACAACAGCAGAGGTCAGTACGGTATCGTCGCTCCTGAGAACGGAGTGCTTTCAATGCCTTCGGAATTTGTAGACGGCACTGTTGACATCTCTAAGGTTACTCAGCTTGTAGCGGGATATCAGGTAAGCGGAATGGTATACGAAGGTAAGCTTTACCTGTGGGGAAACCTTAACGCGCTTCTTAATATGAGCAATATCCTCGCTGAGACGGAAGCGTATTGTCTTGAAAATAATACTGCGGTTAAAAAGGTGGTTCTTTCAAACTATAACGCAGCGGTTCTTTACGAGAACGGAAAGGTGTCCGCTCCGGGCGCTATAACGAGCGCCACCTCAGCGACTTCGATGAAGCTTGGAAATCTTTACAACGCCTCGTCGTATATGTCTGAGCAGACGGTGGTTGATATTGCGGCAACTAATAACTGTTTTTCCTTCGTAACCAATAGCGGTGACGTTCTCGTTGCCGGCGCTGCCGAATACGGAGAAAATAAATTTATGACTCTTCCCGCGGGGGAGAAAATTATAAAGGTCGTCGGCGGAACGAGGCATTTCGTTGCTCTTACCGATAACGCAAGAGCGTACGCCTGGGGTCATAACGACCAGGGGCAGACAAAGGTTAACGGCAAAGCAGCAGACGATATTTATGCCGGAGCAAAGCAAACATATCTTGTTGACGCGGACGATGACCTGACAGCTAAGGTTGGCCTTAAGGGTTACCTTTTTGGAACGGACGGCAGGGGGCGTGACACGTTTACGCGTATAGTTCACGGCGGTAAAATGACTATGACCGTCGGCGCTGTTGCGGTTATCGTATCTTCCATTATCGCTATTATAATAGGATGCCTTTCGGGATATTTCGGTGGATGGGTAGACATGCTTCTTATGAGAATAACCGAAATATTCTCGGCAATACCTTTCCTTCCGTTCGCGATGCTTCTCTCACATATAATCCGTAATTATCCTATCGGGGAGACGATGCGAATATTCATTATAATGATGATTCTCGGTCTTCTTTCCTGGACGGGACTCGCGCGTATGATACGCGGACAGGTTCTCGCGGAGAGAGAAAAGGAATTCGTTATCGCCGCAAAGTCAATGGGCGTTAAAGAGAAGAGAATAGCCTTCAAGCATATTCTACCGAACGTTATATCGGTAATACTCGTAAGTATGACTCTTGATTTCGCTGGCTGTCTTCTCACCGAATCCTCTCTTTCCTATCTCGGCTTCGGAGTTCAGCTTCCTCAGCCTACTTGGGGTAATATGCTTGACGGAGCTAACAACAGTATAGTAATTCAGAATTATTGGTGGCAGTGGGTATTCCCCGCGATATTCCTTTCAATAGCGACTATCAGCATCAATATCATAGGCGACACGCTTCGCGACGTTCTTGACCCCAAGAGCAGCCGTGAGAAATAAAATAGGCGGAGGATATAAAAATGGCATTACTTGAAGTAAAGAACCTTCATACCTATTTTAAGACGAGAAAAGGTATTGTTAAGGCTGTAAACGACGTTTCATATTCACTCGAGCCCGGAAAAACCATCGGTATTGTCGGTGAATCCGGCTCGGGAAAATCGGTTTCCGCTATGAGCATTTTGCAGCTCCTTGACGGAAACGGATATATAGCTGAGGGTGAGATAATTTTTGAAGGCAGAGACCTCACAAAGCTCTCCCAGCAGGAGATGTACGACATAAGAGGAAATAAAATATCGGTTATCTTCCAGGAGCCGATGACTTCACTGAACCCCGTGTTCTCTGTTCAAAAACAGCTTTCCGAGCCATTTATGATTCACCAGGGAATGAACAGAAAAGAGGCTAAGGTAAAGGCGCTTGAGATGCTTTACGCGGTTCAGATACCCAATCCCGAGGCGGTTTTGCGCCAGTATCCCCATCAGCTTTCGGGCGGTATGCGCCAGAGAGTTATGATTGCAATGGCTCTTGCCTGCAGACCGAAGATACTTATAGCCGACGAGCCGACGACGGCGCTTGACGTTACTATTCAGGCTCAGATACTCAGGCTTATGAACGAGCTTCAGAAGGAGAACGGAACGTCTATAATATTCATCACTCACGACCTCGGAGTTATCAACGAGATGGCAGACGACGTAGTAGTTATGTACTGCGGACAGGTCGTTGAGCAGTCTTCGGCTAAAACTATATTCACAAACTGTAAATGCAGCCATCCTTATACCGAGGGCCTTATGCATTCCATTCCGAGAATGGATAAAATTTCGGAAAAGCTTGAACCTATTCCCGGAGCTGTTCCGCATCCGCTTGCATTGCCTAAGGGATGCAAATTCGCTCCGAGATGCAAATACGCAACGGCAAAATGCCTCGAGGAAGAGCCAAAGCTTATTGAGGCGGCTCCCGGTCAGAAGATACGTTGCTTTTATCCCGATAAGGAGGTGAGATGCAGTGCCCAGCACCAAGAAGCTGTTGTCAATAAACAACCTTAAAAAATATTTTCCCGTGGCTAAATCGAGTATTTTTCAGAAAGATCAGCTTTACGTACGCGCAAACGAGGATATAACTCTCGATATATACGAGGGTGAGACGCTTGGTCTCGTCGGAGAGTCGGGATGCGGTAAATCAACCCTTGGAAGAACGGTTCTTCAGCTTTACGATCAGACTGCCGGAAATTCGATTTATTACGGAAGAACTATAGACGATCTTGCCCCCTCGTACGTAGAAGAAACTCTTAAGAACTCCCATAAAATGATAGAAGAGTATAAGAGACTCGCGGAAAAAGCAAGGACTCTAGAAAAGGAATGCGAGGATGCGGGGGATGATGCGACCTTCTTCCAGCATCAGAAAAAGAATCTCGCGATAGCAGAGGCTGAGACCGCGTTTCAGAAGGTAGTTAAGATTCTCGGCGGATTTGCAGCGCTTGAGGACTCCTCTGAGGGCGCGGCGCTCCTTCTTCTAAAGCACAGAACGGCGGTTGAGCTTGCAAAGCGTAAAAGACGCGTAGGAGAGCTTGACGCGGAGATAGATTTCTATACGTCAAGCGTTAAGGAGCTTAATGCAGCTCCCGACACAGTAAAGAACAAAGACAAGAAAATTTTGGCGGCAGAGAAGAAATCCGAAAGGTTTAGGGCGCAAAAATTCGAGGAAGAAAAGAGCATCGCGGCTCTTGAAAAGAAGCTTTCCGAGGATGAGGCGCGTATATCAGCGCTCAAGGATAAATACGGCTCGAACGAGGAGTTCTTAAAGTACGAGGGTTATCTTGACGATGGAATTGACCTCTCAAGGCTGAAATACAATGAGATGCGTATTCTGCGTAAGGATTTGCAGGTTATCTTCCAGGACCCTTATTCCTCGCTTAACCCGAGAATGACTATCGGTCAGATAATTGAGGAAGGACTCGTTACACACGGATTTTTCAAACACGGGTCGCCTCAAATGAAGGAATATATCCTTGAGGTCATGCGTCAGTGCGGACTGCAGGATTATATGCTTCACAGGTATCCTCACCAGTTCTCAGGCGGTCAGAGGCAGAGAATATGCATAGCGCGCTCTCTTGCGGTTAATCCTAAATTTGTCGTTTGCGATGAGTGCGTATCCGCTCTTGACGTTTCAATTCAGTCGCAGATAATAAATCTTCTCGAGGAGCTTAAGGAAAAGCAGAATCTTACCTATCTTTTCATATCTCACGACCTCTCCGTCGTAAGATATATATCCGACAGAATAGGCGTTATGTACCTTGGAAATATAGTTGAGTTCGGTGACGCAGAAACGATATTCAAGGACCCGAGGCATCCGTATACCGTGGCTCTTCTTTCGTCGATACCCACGACTGAGGCTGATGGCTCGAAGCAGGAGAGAATAATTCTTGAAGGAAATATTCCAAGCCCGATTAAGCCCCCCGAGGGATGTAAATTCCACACGAGGTGCTATATGGCGTGCGACAAATGTAAGCGCGTTCCGCCGCCGTACGTTGAGGTTGAAGAGGGACATTACGTTGCCTGCCACTTCCTTGATAAGAAGATAGACGATGACGGAAAATATCTTTTTGAAATGAAAAAGGCAGATGCAAATGCCGAGACAAAAGAAACCGAAAGTAACGTATAATTATGGCGTTCAGAAAAATATTTAAAAAACCCGATAAGGAAAAGGAAAAGAAGCTGAAGGAGGAGATTGAGGCTTTGGGAGGTCTTGAAAACAGGGATATTCTCGCGATGATTTTCTCGGCGTATATCGTGTTTATACCGATTGCGCTCGGTTTGCTCCTTTTGATTTATCTTTTAGCAAGGCTTTTCCTGAGAGGATAGTGTATGGGCAGCTCGGAAATAATATTCGGGCTGCTCTTTTTATATGCCGCGAAATCTTGACATTCCTTATATATTATGTTAAAATATAAGATGTATAATTATTTTTGGAGGCGTTTATGCTTAAAGTAGAAAGAATCAGCGTTGTAAATATGGAAAATGCAATTCGCGGAGCGCGCAACCCGATGAACAGCTGGGCGCGCATGGACAGCTACTATAACGAAAAGGGAGAATATATTCTCGGTGAAAACGACCTCGCGCTTGCGTCGAAGCTTGCCGCAGCCGGAAGCGACCACAGAAAATTCTTGCGGCAGATAATCGTGTCTATGGACATTACAGCTCCGCTTTATTGGTGGAAGGAATTTGACACGTATAAGGTTGGAACAGTTGCGAACTCCACTTCGACAATGCATAAAATTCAGGCTAAGGAATTTTCACGCGAGGATTTTTCCTGCGACCGTCTTACTGACGACGCGCTCTCTGTGCTTGACACCCTTATTTCGTATCTTGAGGGGGAGCGTGTTAAATTTAACGAGACTAAGGGCAGGGAGCACTGGCATAATATGATTCAGCTTTTGCCCTCGTCGTTTAACCAGATGCGTACGGTTTCTATGAATTACGAGGTGCTTATAAATATTTACTATGCGAGACGCAGCCACAAGCTTGCCGAGTGGCATACTCTCTGCGATGAAATAAAGAAGCTTCCTTACGCGGATAAGCTGATACTCGTTAAGGAAAATAGTTGAGAAAAGGTTACTTATGAAAAAAAGATTGAAAATCGCGGTAGCGTCACCGAAAATAAAGCTTTGCGACCCCGAATATAACGCAAAATTATGTATTGAATGCGCGAGAGAAGCAAACTCTCTTGGCGCTGACGTAATAGTTTTTCCGGAGCTTGTCTTGACGGGCGCGACGCTCGGAGATTTGTATTTTCAAGAGGCGCTTTTAGCCGCAGCTGACTCGGCTCTTAAGTCATACACAGATGAGACGGCAGAGCTTTCGATAATGAGCTTTATAGGCGCGCCGATTGCGGCAGACGGGGCGCTATATAACGGAGTCGTTTGTGTCTCTGAGGGCGAAATAATAGGAATATCAATTTCCGGTCTCAGAACGAGGCATTTTGACCCTGCGCCAAATGATAGTATTGAAATTTCGGTTGCCGGTATTTCTGCCGAATGCGCTCGGGATTTCGTTTATACAGATAAGGATACCGGAGCTAATATTTTCGTCAAGGTCGGTGATGACAATGCTTTTTCAGCAGATGGGGTAAATCTTATTTTAAATCCCACAGCCGCTGCTGAGTACGTTGGGCTGAAAGCCGAAAGAAAAAACTATGCCGAGGATATCAGCCGCGAGCTTGGTCTTGCCTTCGTTATAGCGGGAGCGGGCGAGGGCGAGAGCGGAACTGACGGAATCTATGCGGGCGCAAGAGTTATCACACAACATGGAAAGACTCTTGCAGAAGCTCCTCTTTTTGATGAAAAAATTCTATATGCCGATATAGATTTTAGCAAGGGGTGTGAGAATTTAGAGCCTGTAATCAACGTGGAGCTTCCTCTGGGGAAGTTTCCGTTTATCCCGTCTGATGAGATGGAACGCAGGGAGGCGTGTGAGCTTTCTATTGAAATTCAGGCAAGGTCACTTGCCGGAAGAATTGAGCGCTCGTACTCAAAATGCGCCGTTATCGGTGTTTCAGGCGGTCTTGACTCGACTCTTGCCGTGCTTGTTGCCGCCAAGGCTATGGATATTCTGGGGCGCGACAGACGGTCGGTTATAGCGATAACGATGCCTTGCTTTGGAACTACCGAGCGAACGAAGGGAAACGCGCTTACACTTGCCGAGGAGCTTGGTTGCTCGGTCAGAACGATAGATATAAAGAATGCGGTAAATCAGCATTTCGCGGATATATCGCACGATGAAAATAAATACGACGTAGTTTACGAGAACGCGCAGGCGAGGGAAAGAACGCAGATACTTATGGACGTCGCGAATGCCGAGGGCGGTCTTGTCGTCGGAACGGGAGACCTTTCAGAGCTTGCGCTTGGTTTTGCCACATATAACGGTGACCACATGTCAATGTATTGTGTAAACGGCTCCGTGCCGAAAACCTTGATGCGTGAGATTATTTCAAACGAGGCAAGAGAATACGAAGAAAAAGGAAATTCTACTCTTGCGAAGGTGCTTTCTGATATAGTTAATACACCCGTCAGCCCCGAGCTTCTTCCCGCAGAGGACGGGGAGAATAAGCAGCACACCGAGAAAATTGTCGGACCGTACGAGCTTCACGATTTCTTTTTATACTACACCGTAAAATTTGGATATTCACCAAAGCGGGTGCTTGAGCTTGCCGCGGAGACCTTTACCGAGTATGAAAGAGGCGAAATAAAAGAATATCTGAAAATATTTATAAGGCGCTTTTATTCACAGCAATTTAAGCGCTCCTGCCTTCCCGACGGACCCCGTGTAACAGAAACAAGCCTTTCACCAAGGGGGGCGTGGCAGATGCCGTCTGACGTTTCGTCAAAAATTTTCCTTGAGACGCTTGAAGAGTAAAGATATGAGTAATATTTTTGATTTATTTAAGAAAATTGAGAAAAAAGAGGATGCAAAACCTGTAACGCATATCATTGCGGGTCTTGGAAATCCGGGTACGGAGTATGAAAAAACGAGACATAACGCAGGATTTCTCGCGATTGATTATATTGCATCGAAATATAACGTAAACATAAACAGGCTAAAATTCAAGGCTCTGGTAGCCGAGGCGGATATAGGCGGAATGCGGGTGCTTCTTATGAAGCCCCAGACCTTTATGAACTCCTCTGGCGAGGCTGTCGGAGAGGCGGCTGCGTTCTATAAGATTCCGGCTGAGAATATACTTGTTTTGCACGACGAGATAAGCTTTGACGCGGGGATTATCAGAATACGCAGAAAGGGCTCCGCGGGCGGTCATAACGGACTCAAGAGCATTATCGCGCATATATCGAGCGACGCCTTTCCGAGAATTAAAATCGGCGTCGGTCAAAAGCCAAATCCCGATTACGACCTTGTAAAATGGGTGCTCGGCAGGTTTCCCGTTGAGGATATGAAGAAAATCGAGGACAAGTTTTCGGATATTCTTAACTCCGCTGAGTTAATAATTTCGGGTGAGATAGACTGCGCGATGAACAAATATTCAAAATAATATTGTAAATAACATATAAAGGATAAAGGTATCCAATGAAAAGACTTTCAGGTCTTATTAGATACGATAGGGAGTTTGCCGCTTCGGTTGCGACTCTTGAAGAGCAGCTAAAGGCGAAAAATCCCAAGCCAATAGTTGTAAACGGATTGACTGCGGGAGCATGCTCGGCGTATCTTTCGGAAGCGGTGGGTGAGCTTAAACATACCTCACGCGCGCCATCATTGATTATCGTCAGAGACGATTCCGAAAGGGAGAAGGTTTTATCCTCTCTTTTGGCTGACGGCATAAGAGCTGTCGGGTATAAGCCGCGCGATTTTGTTTTTCATAATATTTCCGCCTCCCACGACACAGAGCGTGAGAGGCTTTCGGTACTTTCCGCGCTTATTTGCGGAGAGTGCGACGTTGTGGTGACAACCCCATCGGCAGCGCTTCAGAGGACGGTTCCCGAGGAGCTTCTTATGACACTTACGACCTCTCTTGAATGCGGAGACGCGGTTAAGCCCGAGGAGCTTTCGGAGAGGCTTGTGACTCTCGGCTTTGCGAGGGTTGATATGGTTGACAGCGCAGGTCAGTTCGCGCAAAGAGGCGGAATCATCGACGTGTGGTCAAATGCTGACTCAGAACCCGTGAGAATAGAATTCTTCGGCGACGAAATAGACAGAATGATGTATTTCGACCCTATTTCGCAGCGTTCAACAGATACGGCGGGGGCGCTTTCCCTGATTCCTGCGAGCGAGGTTTTGGTAAGCTCGGGCGCAAGAGAAAAAATGCTCGCGGCTGTTAATTCTCTTATTAAGAAGTCGCAGAGTGAAGAGATTTTAATGAAGCTTACAGCGGAAAAATCGGCTATCGAAGCTATGCTTCCTCTGAATTTCAGAGATAAGTATCTCGGTATCGTTTATGACGAGACCGCAAATCTTTTCAGCTATTTTTTAAGCTACGGACGTTGCGCGGTTTTTATTCTTGACACAAACGGCGTAAAGGAAGAAATGAAAAATAAGATTGAGTCGGTATCTTCCGAGCGCGCGTCTATGATAGAAATGGGACTTGTTACCGAGAGCGCGGCTTCCTATATCGGAAGTGAAGCCGATTTTAATGCGTTCCTTGATGAAAACGTTGTTATTCATATAAATCCCTTCTCGAGCGGACTTGGAAACCTTAAAGCGTCGGGGCTGTTTGGCTTCAGATGCAGACGCACCGTTTCTTACGGAGATAATCCCGCGATGCTTGTTGAGGATATTACCGCTTTCCGCAAATCTATGTACAGAACTCTTATTCTTTGCGAAAACAGGCAGGGCGCTATGGCACTTGCTGAAAGTCTTGAGGAGAACGAAATAGCCTCGGCTCAGATATATGACAGCGAAGACTTTTCATTTGACTCGGTTGAGCCGGGACAGGTCGTAATTGACGTTGGCTCGGTAAGAGAGGGATATGACCTTATCTCCCCTAAAATCGCTGTTCTTTCTATGGCGAGGGATTCGGGCAGGGCGGTTATGGCAAATAGACGCCGTCAGAGAATACTTCGCAAGGTCGGGGGAGCGGGGCAGCGTCTTATGAGTTACGCAGACCTCTCAGTCGGTGATTACGTTGTTCACGCAAATTACGGTATCGGTCTATTCGAGGGAATGCAAGCGGTAACGGTAGACGGTGTAACCAAGGATTATATAACCATAAGATACGCCGGAACTGATAAGCTTTTCGTTCCTTGCGATAGGCTTGAATATATCGGTAAGTATATAGGCGAGAAGGATAAGGACGGAAACGTCAAGCTCTCAAAGATGGGGGGCGGTGACTGGACCCGTGTTAAAACAAAAGCGAAATCTGCGGCTAAGGATATCGCAAAGGACTTGATAAGGCTTTATGCCGAGAGGCAGAAAAAGCCGGGATTTGCTTTCCCCGCAGACTCGGAGCTTGAGGATTCGTTCGCGGCTGATTTTGATTACGAGGAAACCGACTCTCAGCTTATAGCCATAAAAGAAATAAAAGAGGATATGATGAAGCCCGTTCCTATGAACCGCCTTCTGTGCGGTGACGTTGGATTCGGTAAGACAGAGGTTGCCTTACGCGCGGCATTCAAAGCAATTATGGGAGGGAAGCAGGTTGCAATCCTCGTGCCGACGACGATTTTAGCGCTTCAGCATCTTGAAACCGCAACCTCGCGTATGCGGAATTATCCCGTAACGGTTGAGATGATATCCCGCTTTCGCACACCGAAGCAGCAGGAAGCTATTCTCCGCCGTGTTAAACGCGGTGAGGTGGATATACTTATAGGAACTCATAAGCTTCTTTCAAAGAACGTTGCCTTCCGCGACCTTGGGCTTCTCATAATTGACGAGGAGCAGAGGTTTGGCGTTACGCAAAAGGAAAAGCTTAAGGAGATGGCAAAGAACGTTGACGTTCTTACTCTTTCGGCAACGCCTATTCCGAGAACGCTCAATATGGCGATGAACGGAATCAGCGATATGTCGATTCTTGACGAAGCGCCCGGAGAGCGCAGACCCGTGCAGACCTACGTGCTTGAGCATGATGACGGAGTCATTTTCGACGCTATGGGGAAGGAGCTTATGCGCGGCGGTCAGGTTCTTTATCTTTATAACAAGGTTGAGGATATAGATTTCGTCGCGGGGCGTATTATGAGAGCCTTACCCGATGCCCGTGTCGCATATGCTCACGGACAGATGGAAAAAGATGAGCTTGAGGATATCTGGCAGATGCTCGTGCGCGGTGAGATTGATATACTCGTTTGCACGACTATAATAGAGACGGGAGTCGACCTTCCGAACGCGAATACTCTTGTAATAGAAAACGCAGACAGAATGGGACTCTCTCAGCTTCATCAGATAAGGGGAAGGGTTGGAAGAAGCTCAAGACAAGCGTATGCGTATTTTACCTACAGAGTGGGAAAGGCGCTTTCCGAGGTTGCAACTAAGAGACTTGCCGCTATACGTGAGTTTGCTGAGTTCGGAGCAGGTTTTAAGGTTGCTCTTCGCGACCTTGAAATACGCGGCGCGGGAAATCTTCTCGGAGCTGAACAGCACGGATATATTGACAGCGTCGGTTACGACCTATACGTAAAGCTTCTTAATGAAGCCGTACTTGAGGAGAGCGGTAGAGCGAACGAGAAACCGTTTGAATCCACTATTGATATAAAAGTTAGCGCGAATATTCCCGAATATTATATACCGATAAGCTCTCAGAGAATGGAAATGTATAAAAAGATTTCTCTCATTGCCGAACCTGCCGATATGCAGGACGTGATGGATGAATTTATTGACAGATTCGGTGAACCCCCGAGGGAGACCGAGCGGCTTGTGTCTATCTCGCTTATGCGCTCTCTTGCGTCAAAATGCGAGATTAAAAAGGTGGAGCTTCGCGACGGAACTCTTACATTTGCCGTTGATAAGCCGGAGCTTGCGATATGGTCGGAGCTTTTCGGAAAGCATAAGGGATTGACGTTCAGAAGCGTAGGCTCGCTTTCTGTTATTTACCGCGTTAAGTCGGGAGAGGATGCGGTTAAATCCGCGCTTTCTATACTTGAAGAGTATTATTCGGTTGTTTCCGAAGCTAAAAACAGTTCGCCTGAAGGACAACAGAACGGAGAATAAAGAATAAAATGAAGGAAAATCAAAAAAGAGATTCTAAATTTCAAAACAGTCCGCCAAAGAAAAGAAAAAATGTGTTTTTGATAACTTTTATTTGCATTTTCTTGGCTTTAGTGCTGATTTTTGGAGCTATACTCGGTATTATGTCGGCTGTTAGAAATTCAAAAGCAGCCGTGAAATACGAAGGACTCACGATGAGCGAGGAAACAGCCTCATTTTTCGTTACCTATTATAAATACAGATATATGTCTATTCTTTCATCAACGGGAGTTGTCGGCGTTGAGGATACTCGCGGCTTCTGGAATAAGATTCACGAGGATGAGGGGGTAAGCTACGGTGAACTTCTCCAAAAAAGCACCGAACAGTATATACGGCAGATTATGGTAGCAAATTATTTATATGATAATTACGCAAGGCTTACGTCAGACGACAGGGATATAATTAACACCGCGCGGGGTGAGCTATTAACCTATAAGGCGGACGGAAATAAGGACCTGTTTAATTCCGAGGTTTCAAAATACGGATTTGATTATAGCTCACTTAAGGATGCTATAACAATGCTTTATAAGGCGAACGTCGCGAAAAATATAATATACGGAGCTGACGGCTCAAATCTTAAAAATTTTCCGGAGCTTGCGAATGAATATCTCACGGAGTATACGCACGTTAAGCTGCTCTTTATAAGGACTGAAACGACTTTCGTACTTGACGAGAACGGCGACAGGATTATCGGAGACGACGGAAATGATGAGACACGCCTCCTGACAGAAGCGGAAAAGACGGAGAGACAGGAGCTTATTTCGGATATCCGCGGATATATTGACGCGCGTGAGAGTGGCGGTGATATTCAAATGGGCGAAGAGATGTTTAACTATTATCTCGAAAAGCATGACGAGGGTGATAAAGACATGCATGCCGACGGATATTACTTCCACAAAAATTCTGCATTCACGTCAGAGTTTTCTGAGGTCTTTAAAAATATCGTAGATAAATCCTACTCTATGGAAATCGGTTCGTATGACGAGGTGAACGTTGATTTCGGAGTTTGCTTCATATATAAGTATGAGCCAACCGCGAACGTATACGCTTCAACTCTTGCCGAGGTTTGCTTCACTGATTTTTACTCGGATGCCGCTGCGGTCATTTTCGAGAAAACCTTGACGGAGCTTTCGACTGACGTAGTTCTCACGGAAAAATTCAAAAAAATAGATATAATCGCGCTTCCTTATAACTACGATTACCTTCCTTCGTTTTAAATAAATAGTTACTAAAAATTATTTTTATTTTGCTAAACTCTTGACGTAAACTTGCGTCTGATGTATAATAAGTATGGAAAATGCAGAAGATAACATCAAAATAGGTATATAAAATGCGTAGGACATACAATAATGGAACGAACGCTTATTGCGAAACTTGTTGATTTCGCAATTGGCAAATTTCATTTTATAGTAACTATCTGCTGTCATTTAAAAAATGCTGTGGCGCGCCCACAGCATTTTTTTGCCATATTTAAATAATGTTATTCTTCATCTTCGGGATCGTTAAAATAGTCTTTACTGAAAAATTCCTCAAGAGTTATCCCTGCACCTAAACAAAATCTTTTTAATGTGATTATCGTTGGCGATTTTGTTCTATTCTTAAATAAGTCATAAATTGATGACGAAGATGCGCCGCCATTTAAACATGCTTCGGCAATTTTTATTTTTTTCTGCTTACATACTTCAAGTATTCTGTGTTTTGTTGCTTCGTTTAAATTCATAAGCCCTCCAATATCGTGTAATTCCACAATTATTATAAATTCAATTAAAATTTTTCTCTCGTGGAATTCCACGATATTGACAATTTTTCTTGTTAATGCTATAATGGAATTCCATGAAAGGAGCTTATATATGTTTAACAGAGCAGGTAATTTAAATGTAAAGAATTTAATTGATATATGTATGAGGGATACATGCATATTTATACGTAAGCACAAGATGCTTTTGAAAAATGATTTTTTCAGAAATGTATAAACATCACTGATTGAATCGGAAATTCAGGATATAAAGAGCTTTACACATGATGACTCGGATAGCATACGAGAGGGTATTGAGATGGCTTATGATGCTGAAATTGAATGCAACGGGGAAACGTTTGAAAAATATGAGAAAATTGCTATAGATACTCTCAAATGGATTGAATACGTCAACAAAGAAATAGATAATATACAATGAACTAAAGATTGCATATTATTTTTTATTACTTGACAAATACTTTTTTGAGGTATATAATTTTATCGATAATAAAATGTTTTCAGGTGAAAAAATGAAAAAATATAAGGTTACCGGAATGAGCTGCGCCGCTTGCTCAGCGAGGGTTGAAAAGGCGGTTTCACAGGTGGCGGGGGTCGATTCCTGCGCAGTCAATTTATTGACGGGAACTATGAACGTGGATGGCGGCGAGGAATCAGAAGTTATATTTGCAGTGGAGGCTGCGGGATACGGAGCTTCCCTTATAGGAAAAGAAGAAAAAACCGATACAGAAGCGCAAGAGGGAAAAGAGAAACGAAACATAATTATCAGACTTGTGTCTTCCGTTATAATTCTTTTACCGCTTATGTACGTGTCTATGGGTCACGTTATGTGGGGGTTTCCTCTGCCGAACATTTTTGAGTCATCTGCCGTTGCGGTTGGACTGATTCAGCTTTTGCTTACTGCTCTTGTAATGGTGATAAATCAAAGATTTTTTATAAACGGAACAAAGGGAGTTATAAACCGCTCGCCAAACATGGATACGCTCGTTGCGCTCGGCTCGGGAGCTTCATTTATATGGAGCGCGTACGTCTTATTTAAGATGTGCATTGTTGGGGGAGAGTCGTCCTTTCATCTTTTGCACGACCTTTATTTTGAATCAGCAGCGATGATACTTACGCTTATAACGCTTGGGAAAATGCTTGAGGCTCACGCCAAGGGGAAAACCACGGAAGCTATAAAGGGACTCATAAAGCTTACGCCAAAGACTGCAACGGTTATACGAGAAGGTGTGGAAATTGTAATTCCGTCAGAAAAAATACGACCCGGTGACGTTTTTTTTGTACGTCCCGGTGAAAGTATTGCTGTTGACGGTGTGGTAATTGAAGGTGAAAGCACGGTTGACGAGTCAACGCTCAGCGGTGAAAGCATACCGGTCGAAAAGTCGCACGGATCCGAGGTTTTCGCGGCTACGCATAATGTTTCGGGATTTCTCAAGTGCGAGGCGGTGAAGGTTGGAGAGGACACGGCTATGTCGCAGATAATAAAACTCGTCTCCGATGCTTCAGCAACCAAAGCTCCGATAGCAAAAGTGGCAGACCGTGTCGCAGGAATTTTCGTTCCGACTGTTCTCTTGATAGCTTTTGTAACCACTCTTATATGGTATTTTGTAAATAATAGTTTGGGTTATGCGCTTGCGCGCGGTATATCCGTGCTTGTTATAAGCTGTCCCTGTGCTCTTGGACTTGCAACTCCCGTAGCGATAATGGTTGCGAGCGGTATAGGGGCGCGCGGGGGCGTACTATTCAAAAACGCGACTGCGCTTGAGACGTGCGGCAGAGCAAAAATTATCGCTCTTGACAAAACCGGAACTATAACGCGTGGCAAAGCTGAGGTTGCCCGAATTATTCCCATTGGGGTTGATGAAGGAGAGTTGTTATCAATTGCCGCGGCTCTTGAAGTGGGAAGTGAGCATCCGCTCGGCGTTGCTATCGTGAGATATGCCTCGGAGCGCGGCATAGAGCTTCGCAGGATTGAAAATTTCAAAGCGCTTGCGGGAAGCGGTGTTCGCTGTGAGTATTGTGGCGAGGAGTATTTTGGCGGAAGCTATAAGTTTATATCATCTGTTGCAAAAATCGATAGGGAACTGAAAACGTATTATGAAAAGCTTTCGGATGAAGGATTGACTCCGGTCTTTTTCGCAAGACGCGAAGAAGTTCTTGGAATAATTGCTCTTGCGGACGAGGTGAAGGAGGACAGTAGGGAGGCTATTCTTGAGCTTAAGAAAATGGGTATGCGCACGGTTATGCTCACGGGAGACAACGAGAGGTGCGCTATGAGAATAGGAAGCATCGCGGGAATTGACGAGATAGTTTCGGAGCTTATGCCCGGTGATAAGGAAAAGACGGTAAGGCGCCTTTCCGAATCGGGTTCGGTTATTATGGTTGGCGACGGAATAAACGACGCCCCGGCTCTTGCAGCGGCTGATGTCGGAATGGCTATCGGAAGCGGTACCGATATCGCAATAGATTCCGCTGACGTCGTTCTTATGCATTCGTCGCCTGCGGATGCCGCCCGCGCGGTTAAGCTAAGCCGCGCGGCTCTTAAAACTATACACGAGAATCTTTTTTGGGCGTTTATATATAACGTTATAGGCATTCCTCTTGCGGCGGGAGCGTTTGTCCATCTTTTAGGCTGGGAGCTTAATCCAATGTTTGGCGCTGCGGCTATGAGTCTTTCAAGCTTCTCTGTAGTTATGAACGCTTTGCGCCTAAATTTCAAAAAAATATTCAAAAAATATGATAAAACAGAGAATTATACCGTGAAGGAGTGTACAAAAATGGTAAAAACGATTACGATTGAGGGAATGATGTGTCCTCATTGCGAGGCGAGAGTACGCGAGGTTCTTGAGTCGACGGGTGGGCTCTCTGACGTTAAGGTCAGCTACAAGGACGGATGCGCTACCGTAACGGCAGGCGATGGCGTGACGGATGAAATAATTATCTCTGTAATTGAAAAAGCGGGATATAAGGTAACGGGGCTGTCAAATTAAGTAAGGTCTAAAAAGTTTTTTAAAACCTACCTATCCCATTATCAGAACTTAATATTAAACAGGGCGGTGCTTATTCGGTTTGAAAAAAGCTTGCCGCCTTTTGTATATGAAAAAAAACAATTAATTTTTATTATACTATTGACAGGTAAATTTATATAATATATAATAAATGCATTAGATTGTATACAAGAATACAAATATTCAATTATGCGAAAGGAATACTACTATGATTTTCAAAAATCCTCATAGCAACCTTATCGAGCAGTCGCAGTACAAATATTCTCTTCAGGACGTTGTTGACCCTAACCTTTATAGAGAGATATATCCCTATGACGAGATACCTAAGGTTGCGTTCAACCATCGCCACGTGCCGATAGATATGCCGAGCGATATCTGGATTACCGATACGACCTTCCGCGACGGACAGCAGTCGAGAGCTCCTTATACGGTAAAACAGATAGTTGACCTTTATAAGATGCTTCACAGACTTGGCGGCAAGAAGGGGATTATTCGCCAGTCCGAATTTTTCGTTTATACGAAAAAGGATAAAGAAGCGCTTCTTCAGTGCATGGACCTCGGATACGAGTTTCCCGAGATAACCACCTGGATAAGAGCAAAAAAAGAGGACTTCAACCTCGTTGCTGATATAGGTATAAAGGAGACGGGTATCCTCGTTTCCTGCTCGGATTATCACATTTTCAAAAAGCTCGGTCTTTCAAGAAAAGAGGCGCTTGACCACTATCTTGGCGTAGTTAAAAACGCGTTCAGCGCTGGAATACGCCCGAGATGCCATCTTGAAGATATTACGAGAGCGGATTTTTACGGTTTTGTAGTCCCGTTCGTAAACGAGCTTAACGAGCTTGCAAGCGAAGCGAAAATTCCTGTTAAAATCCGTATGTGCGATACCATGGGTTACGGTGTTTCATTCCCCGGTGTTGCTTTGCCGAGAAGCGTTCCCGGTATAGTTTACGGTCTTCACCATTATGCTCACGTACCGTCGGATATGCTTGAATGGCACGGTCATAACGATTTCTACATGGGCGTTTCAAACGCTGTTGCCGCATGGCTTTACGGAGCGTCGGGCGTCAACTGCTCGCTTCTTGGTATAGGAGAGAGAACGGGTAACGTTCCGCTTGAGGCAATGGTAATGGAATACGCTTCTCTGAAAGGAAGTCTTGACGGCATGGATACCACGGTGATAACCGAGATTGCCGAGTATTTCAAGAATGAAATGGGATACACCATTCCGCCTATGACCCCCTTCGTTGGAGATAACTTTAACGTAACGCGCGCCGGAGTTCACGCCGACGGACTTATGAAGGACGCCGAGATCTACAATATATTCGATACCGAAAAGATACTCAACAAACCCGCTGAGGTGGCTATATCCAATACCTCGGGACTTGCCGGAATCGCGTATTGGATCAATAAGCATTATTCGTTATCCGGTGACGTTTTGGTAAAAAAGCAAGACGATATAGTAGTTAAAGCAAAGGCTGCGATTGACGCTGAATACGCGGATGGAAGAACTACTCTTATGGGAGACGAGGAGATAGAGGCTATTATTAAATCGATCGACCCGAATTTTACAAAAAGCGTTTAAGGGCGGTGAGTGAGCAATGATAGTTGATGTGAAATCACCGTCTCTTGAGGAAATGGTCTATTCAAGGCTAGAGGAAGAGATACTTTCAGGTGAGCTTCAATGCGGTATGGCGCTTGGCGAAATCGCTCTCTCAAAAAGACTTGGTGTAAGCCGTACCCCCGTGAGAAGCGCGATACACAGACTTGCTGAGGAAGGACTCGTTGAGGTCGTGCCGAACAAGGGCGCGACGGTCATTGGAATCAATACCGCGGACCTTATAGACATCTATAGAATAAGAAAAAGACTTGAGGGACTTGCGTCCTCACTTGCGGCGGAGCGTATTACCGACGAGGAGCTTGAAAAGCTCACTGAGGCGGTAGAGCTTGCGGAGTTTTATATAAAGAAAAATGACACTGAGCATATCAAAGAACTTGACACGGTGTTCCACAGTATCATATATAAGGCGTCAGGCTCACGCTTTCTGTCGCGGACTCTGTCGGAGCTTCACAGAAAGATAAAATCATACAGAAAACGCTCCCTTTCCGTGCCGGGAAGGCTTGAAAAATCAGAAGAGGAGCACAGAGAAATTCTCGAGGCTATCAATGCGGGGGATTCCGAAAGAGCGGATAAGCTCACATCTCTTCACGTACAAAGATCACTTGAAAATATGCTGTCTGCAATAGGCGGCGAAAACAAATAAACGGAGAAAAGAAAATGGCATACACAATAGCACAGAAAATTATTAAAAATCATCTTGTTTCGGGCGAAATGAAGGTTGGTAGCGAAATAGGTCTCAGAATAGACCAGACGCTCACTCAGGACGCTACGGGTACTATGGCGTATCTGCAGTTTGAGGCGATGGGCTGTGAAAGAGTAAAAACCGAGCTTTCGGTTGCTTATATCGACCACAATACCCTGCAGGCGGGCTTTGAAAACGCAGACGACCATAGATACATACAGACGGTAACGAAGAAGCACGGTATCCGTTTTTCCAGGCCCGGAAACGGTATCTGCCATCAGGTTCATCTCGAGCGCTTTGGCATTCCCGGGAAAACTCTTATAGGCTCTGACAGCCATACTCCCACTGCGGGCGGAATCGGTATGCTCGGTATGGGCGCGGGCGGTCTTGACGTTGCCGTTGCCATGGGCGGAGGAACTTACTATATAACTATGCCCAAAATTATTCATATAAATCTCACGGGAAAGCTTCCTGATTACGTAGGAGCAAAGGATATAATTCTTGAGGTTCTCAGAATGCTCGGAGTTAAGGGCGGTGTCGGAGCTATCGTTGAATACGGCGGAGAGGGAATAAAGAATCTTTCCGTTCCTCAGCGCGCAACGATAACCAATATGGGAGCTGAGCTTGGAGCGACAAGCTCTATATTCCCGTCAGACGAGGTAACGCTTGAGTTTCTCAAGGCCGAGGGCAGAGAGGACGTGTTCGTTCCGCTTATGCCGGATGAGGACGCTGTGTACGATGCGGAATATACTATCGATTTATCGAAGCTCTCCCCCCTTGCCGCTTGCCCTCATAGCCCCGATAACGTTAAACCCGTGTCAAATCTTGCGGGTATGAAAATAAATCAGGTTTGTATCGGCTCATGCACGAATTCCTCAATGCTCGATATGCTTACCGTTGCGGCAATGCTTAAGGGAAAGACTGTTCATCCTGACGTAAGCCTTTCGATATCTCCCGGCTCAAAGCAGGTTTATACAATGCTTGCAGAGTGCGGCGCGCTTGCCGATCTTATAGCTGCCGGAGCAAGAATTCTTGAGTGCGCGTGCGGACCTTGTATCGGTATGGGATTTTCTCCGAAATCCGCAGGTGTAAGCCTTCGTACATTCAACCGCAACTTTCTTGCGAGAAGCGGCACCGCGGACGCGGAGGTGTATCTCGTTTCTCCCGAAACCGCGGCGGCATCCGCAGTAGCGGGCGTGTTCACCGACCCGACGACTCTCGGAGAAGCTCCTAAGATTGAAATTCCCTCGGTATTTACTGTTAATGATAATCTTATAGAAATGCCTGCGTCTCCCGAAGAAGCCGCGAATATTACGGTTGAGCGCGGACCTAATATCAAGCCAATTCCGACGGGAAAAGCTCCCGATAAGGATCTTGATACAAAGTTGATACTCAAGGTTGGAGATAACATTACGACCGACCATATAATGCCCGCGGGAACCAAGGTTTTGCCTTACCGCTCAAACGTTCCTAAGCTTTCCGAGTTCTGCTTTACCGTTTGTGATAAGGATTTCCCCGAGCGCGCAAAGGCGGAGGGCGGCGGAGTTATCCTTGGCGGAGCAAATTACGGTCAGGGATCATCGCGCGAGCATGCTGCTCTCGTTCCTCTCTATCTTGGAATAAAGGCGGTTATCGCAAAGAGCTTTGCGAGAATCCATATAGCAAACCTTATTAACTTCGGTATCGTACCCATGACTCTTGAATGTGAAGATGATTACGAGAAAATCTCGGAGGGTGACGGTATATATATCGAAAACTTCCGTGAGGCTATAGAAAAGTCGGACAAGGCGACTCTTGTAAATTCGAAAAACGGCGCACGTATAGGACTTAATCTTAATTTCACGCCTCGTCAGCGCGAAATTCTTCTTGCGGGCGGAACGCTTAACTATACGAAAGAAAGCAACTAACAATTCTTTGCAATTATTGTGATGTGATTTAATTCAGAAAGGAAAAAATAAAATGAATTACGAACAAAACCTTGACGCCGCGTGCGCCAAATTCAGAAAAATTCTTGAGGATCAGCTCACCCGTGTGGAAGATATGAAGTCTCAGGGTGACTTTACCGATTACGCTTCTCTTAAAACTATAAAGATAGGCGTTTGCGGCGGCGACGGTATCGGTCCGACTATTACTAAGGAAGCAAGACGCGTACTTGAATTTATGCTTTCCGACCTTGTTGAGTCAGGTAAAGTTGAGTTTACAACAATTGACGGACTTACTATTGAAAATAGAATTGTAGCCGGCAAAGCTATTCCCGACGACGTTATGGCAGAGCTTAAGGCGTGTGACATTATTCTTAAAGGACCGACAACAACTCCTCAAAAGGGTGACGGAATGCCTAATATTGAGTCTGCTAACGTTGCGATGCGTAAGGCACTTGACCTTTTTGCAAACATTCGCCCTGTTAAAGTTCCCGAGGAGGGAATTAACTGGACAATCTTCCGTGAGAATACCGAGGGAGGATACGCTGTAGGCTCTTCGGGATTTAACGTAACCGATGATCTTGCGGTGGACTTCACAATAACAACAAAGCAGGGCTCTGACAGAATAGCCCGCCTTGCGTACGATTACGCGAGGAAGAACGGCCGCACGAGAGTTTCTCTCGTAACCAAAGCTAACGTTATAAAAACGACCGACGGTAACTTCCTTGAGGATTGCCATAAGGTTGCTGACCTCTATCCCGAAATCACCACGGATGAGTGGTATGCCGATATTATGACAGCAAAGCTCGTTGACCAGAAGCGCCGCCGCGATTTCCAGGTGCTCCTGCTTCCCAACCTTTACGGTGATATAATCTCGGATGAGGCTGCTGAATTTCAGGGCGGTGTAGGTACTGCGGGATGCGCTAATATAGGTAAAAAGTACGCAATGTTCGAGGCTATTCACGGCTCTGCTCCGAGAATGGTCAGAGAGGGCAGAGCGCAGTACGCAGATCCTTGCTCAATGCTTCGCGCGGCAGTGATGCTTCTTTCTCATATAGGTTATCAGGACAGAGCCGATAAGCTCGAAAGAGCTCTTGACATCTGCTCCTTCGAGGAGAAAAAGCTCACCATCACCGGCAGACCCGGCGGAGCGACCTGTGAGGAATTCGGCAATTACGTAATGGAAACTCTTAAGAGCCTTTAATTCTGAATTTTAAAATCGGTCTTATCATTTTGATGGACCGATTTTTATTTATTTTTATTTAAGGTATTGACAAGAGTTTAGAAGTATGCTAAAATATTGTCATTAATAAGAGATAGAGGTGCATTTTGCGAAGAGTACCGCACAGAAAAAAGGCTGCCGGAGCCGTGCGGGAAAGGCGTGGGTGCCGAAGTAAGTGCCGTGGCGGGTACTTAGCTGGCGGTGCGGAGAATATCCGCCTCGTTGTCGTGTAATGCGAAGAGCTATACGGAGAGCTATCAACCACACATGGTGTACGTTTTCTTGAGATGGCTTTTTGCGCCGTCTCTTTTTTGTTTATAAATACCGTTATAATACGGAAGAATGGAGAATAGTATGAAAAACACAGTATTTCGCGGAGCTGCTACCGCAATAGTTACACCTCTTACAAAGGACGGAATTGATTATAATCAGTTTGCCCGCCTTATTGAATGGCAGATAGCCGAAGGAATTGACGCAATAGTCGCGGTTGGAACGACGGGCGAGGGCTCGACTCTTACAGATAAAGAGCATAAGGAAGCAATAAAATTCTGCGTAGAGCAGGTTGCGGGCAGGGTACCCGTGATTGCAGGAACAGGCTCAAACGATACTCAGTATGCAATAGAGCTTACGCGCTACGCATGTGAGGTAGGCGCTGACGCGATGCTTCTCGTAACTCCCTATTACAATAAGGCTACGCAAAAGGGAATGATAGAATCGTTTAAGGCTGTCGCTGATATATCTACAAAGCCCTGCATTCTCTATAACGTTCCGAGCCGTACCGGATGCAATTTGACACCTGCGAGCGTTGTCGAGCTTGCTGAGCATCCGAATATCGTCGCTATAAAGGAAGCGTCGGGTAATATTTCTCAGATAGCTGAGATAGCGCATCTTGCAGGTGATAAGATAGATATTTATTCGGGTAACGACGACCAGATTGTTCCTATTCTTTCGCTTGGAGGTATCGGAGTAATTTCCGTGCTTTCCAATATCATGCCTAAGGCTACGTCGGAAATGTGCAAGAAGTTTTTTGACGGGGATGTTGCGGGGGCAAGAAAATTACAGCTTGACCTTCTTCCTCTCGTCAACGCTCTTTTCTGTGAGGTAAACCCGATTCCCGTAAAGGCTGCGGTTTCCGCAATGGGATATTGCGAGAATTATCTTCGTTTGCCGCTCACTCCAATGGAAAAGCAGAATGAGGAAAAGCTTATCGCTCTTATGAAGGAGCAGAATCTTATCTGACTAGGTGAATTATGAATATATTACTTAACGGAATATGCGGTCATATGGGCCGCGAGGTTGTAAAGCTTGCCGAAATAGGATATCGCGGTGCGAACCTTGCAGTAGGTGTTGACCCTTCGGCTGACGGCAGCGAAGCGCCTCTCAGTGTCAAAAGCTTTAAGGATATTATCGAAATAAATAACGTGGATTGCATAGTGGATTTTTCGCATCACTCCTGCGTTTCGGAGCTTCTTGATTTTGCGGTTGAGAATAATACTCCAACCGTTGTAGCTACGACCGGACACACACCGGAAGAAATAGCGAAAATTCATGAGGCGGCAAAGAATATACCGGTATTTTTCTCGGCGAATATGTCGCTTGGCGTCGCATTGCTCGTTGAGCTTGCGAAAACCGCTGCAAAATCTATGCCTGATGCGGAAATCGAGATAGTAGAGCAGCATCATAACAGAAAAATTGACGCTCCGAGCGGTACGGCTCTTATGCTTGCGAACGCAATATGCGAGGTTCGTCCCGAAGCGTACATCAACTCGGGAAGAAGCGGACAGGGAAAGAGGACGCCCGAGGAAATAGGTATTCACGCTATACGCATGGGAAATATTGTAGGCATTCATGAGGTTATAGTCGGAACTCAGAATCAGACTATTACTTTAAAGCACGAAGCGCACAGCAGAGCCTTGTTCGCTGAGGGCGCTCTTGCCGCGGCGGCATTCCTTGTCGAATGCGACGCGGGACTTTACGACATGAAAAGTATTATCGGCGGAGTGAAAAAGAAGGACGCGGCTCTGTCCCACTAAGATAATTTTAGAGTCAATCGCATATATTAATCTATTATACCAGTTGTTTTAGGAGAAAAAACGATGAGAATCGCTATATACGGTTATGGAAATCTCGGACGCGGGGTTGAATGCTCGACTAAGTACCACGATGATGCAGAGCTGGTCGCAATTTTCACAAGACGTGCGCCCGAAAGCGTAAAAACGGTGCTTGGTGTGCCTGTTTATTTTGCAGAGCGTGTGCTTGAATTTAAGGATAAGATAGACGTGCTAATTCTTTGCGGAGGAAGCGCTACTGATCTTCCCGAAATGACGCCGGCTCTTGCTAAGCATTTTAACGTTATAGACAGCTACGATACGCACGCAACGATACCGAAGCACTTCGCTGCGGTTGACAAAGCTGCAACCGAGTCGGGACACGTGGCGCTTATCTCGGCAGGCTGGGATCCCGGACTGTTTTCTATAGCGAGAGTTTACGCGTCATCGGTTTTGCCATGCGGCAAGGACTACACCTTTTGGGGCAGAGGAATAAGCCAGGGTCACTCGGATGCTATAAGACGTATAGACGGAGTTCTTGACGCGCGTCAGTACACTGTTCCCGTACCAGAGGCTATATCCGCGGTTCGCGCGGGTGAGAGTCCCGAGCTTACGACAAGACAAAAGCACCTTCGCGAGTGCTACGTTGTTCTTGCGGATGGCGCGGATGCCGAAACAGTAGAGCGGGAAATCAAAAACATGCCTAACTATTTTGCAGATTATGATACTACCGTTAATTTTATAACTCTTGACGAGCTCAGGAAAAACCACTCAGGAATGCCGCACGGGGGCTCTGTTATCAGAAACGGGAAGACCGGATTTGACGGAGAACATAATCATACAGTAGAATTTAAGCTTAATCTTGATTCAAACCCCGAGTTTACCGCGAGTGTGCTCGTCGCTTATGCGAGAGCTGTAGACAGACTTGCGAAAAAAGGCGACACGGGCTGTAAAACGGTGCTTGATATAGCTCCCGCGGAGCTTTCGCTTATGCCGCGCGAAGAGCTTTACGCTCATATGCTTTGATTATAACGAGAGGGAAAAATGATTTTAACTCAGGAAAAACAGGAATTTATATGTGAGAATATTTCTCGCAATGCCGATGGTGAGCTTTGCTTTGCGAGTATGCCGCTTTCACCTCTGGCGAAAAAATACGGAACTCCGCTCTATCTTTACGATGAGGAGCGAATCCGAGAAAGATGCCGCACCTATCTTAACGCAGTTAAGTCGGCGTTCGGTACGCGCGGTAAAGTTCTTTATGCTTCAAAGGCTGCGTCGTTTAAGAGGCTGTACGAGATAATGAAGGAAGAGGGAATGGGAATAGACGTCGTTTCCTGCGGTGAGATATATACCGCAAGCGCGGCAGGATTTCCTCTTGAGAAATCTTATTTCCACTCAAATAATAAAACCGATGCCGATATAGAGTACGCAATTTCGCACGGGGTGGGATATTTCGTTGCGGATAACGAGGAGGAGCTTTACGCTATCGAACGTATTGCGGGTGAGCGCGGTATAAAGCAGCGCGTTCTGCTCCGTCTCACTCCCGGCATTGACCCGCACACGTACGCGGCTGTCGCTACGGGAAAGGTTGACTCGAAATTCGGCTCCGCGATAGAGACCGGTCAGGCAGAAAATATTACACGGATAGCGCTTTCGCTTCCTCACGTTTGCCTTCGCGGCTTCCACTGCCATGTCGGGTCGCAGGTCTTTGATTCAGACGTTTATATCCGCGCCGCAGAGGTTATGCTTGATTTCGTTGCGGATATGTATAAGAAGCTCGGTTACCTCGCGGATGAGCTTGATATTGGAGGCGGTTACGGAGTTCGCTATATTGCCGAGCAGCCTACTATCGACATTGCGGCAAATATTGCCGAGGTGGCTGAGTTTATGCATAAGCATGCCGCCGAGCTTGGAATAACGCTCCCCGAAATAGCTTTTGAACCGGGAAGAAGCATCGTTGCCGATGCCGGACTTACCGTTTATACAGTCGGAACTGTAAAAAGAATACCCGGATATAAATCCTACGTTTCGGTGGACGGCGGAATGACCGATAACCCGCGCTACGCGCTTTACGGCTCACCGTATACTCTGCTTACGGTAAACGAAAACAAAGATGCCGACACAGAAAACGTTTCGGTCGTTGGACGCTGCTGTGAGAGCGGAGACATTCTTCAGGAGAACGTTTCTATGCCCGAAAATATCACACGGGGCGACCTTATCGCCTGCTTGACAACCGGAGCTTACCATTATTCGATGGCTTCAAATTATAACAGAATTCCAAGACCGCCGGTCGTTATGCTAAACGGAGGAGAGTCATATATCGCAGTCAAACGCGAGACCCCCGAGCACGTCGCATCACTTGACTTATAACAAAAAATCATCGCTGCTCACTCAAACCGGGCAGCGATTTTTATTATGTAAAATTGGTAATTTTTGACAACTTTTCAAAATGCATTGAAAAATAGACATATATGTGTTATAATTGATATAAAATATATTAATTATATTTTTAATATGAAGACTTTCGAAACACCACCGCACCAACTCGAATAAATAAAGTTGGTGTATTTTTATGCGGATTTCATCTGTTTCATTTGATTCAAAGTCATAAATAGGAGATGTTTTATATGTTTCTTAATTTGATGTACATTACAAACAATCCAGAGGTAGCGTTAATAGCTGAGAAGAGCGGTGTAGATCGAATCATGATTGATCTTGAAACGCTTGGCAAAGAAGAACGCCAAAAGAACATGAATACGGTTAAGTCTCACCATACTGTGGATGATGTTCGAATTATTTCGAATATGTTGACAAGTTCTGAAATGCTTGTCAGAGTAAATCCCTGGAATGAAACCTCTGTTGATGAGATAGAAGCCGTAATTGCTGCAGGTGCAGACATAATTATGTTACCAATGTGGAAAACAGTAGATGAGGTGAATTCATTTTTGAACACGGTAAATGAAAGAGTTCATACAACATTACTTCTTGAAACCAAAGAAGCCGTAGAGATTATTGATGAGATCATTGAAAACCCATTGCTTGACGAAATACATATTGGGTTGAATGATCTACACCTTAGTTACGGATTGACCTTTATGTTTGAACTTCTTTCTAATGGTGTGGTTGAAAGTTTATGTCAAAAATTCAAGGCAAAAGGTATCCCATACGGGTTTGGAGGCATAGCTAGAATAGGTGAAGGAACACTTCCTGCTGATAATATTGTGATGGAACATTATCGACTTGGTTCATCACGAGTGATCCTTTCGAGAAGTTTTTGTAATACAGATGAGATAAATGATTTAACGTCGGTCGAAACCATTTTTTTTGAAAATATGGCTCTTTTAAGGGCATATGAAAAATCTCTTATCACCAAATCGGATTTCGAATACAGCGAAAATACCGAAGCGGTAAAACGCTGCGTAGATATAATTGTCAATAAGATTAAGGAGAAAAAGGCGCAATGAACAAAATGCAAATGAAACAGCTCACCGAACAAATCGGAGATGCTTTTTATATGCTTGAAAGCAAACAGTTCAGACAAAATTATTTAGAATTGAAGTCTGAATTTGTAAATATATATCCTAACTTCAATATTGCATATTCATACAAAACAAACTATACGCCTAAGCTTTGCAAAATTGTCAATGAGCTTGGCGGATTTGCAGAAGTTGTTTCCGACATGGAAATGGAGATTGCACTTCGCATCGGTGTAGAGTCGAAAAACATTATCTGGAACGGTCCGTTCAAGAATGCTAAAAAGGTGGAACAGCTCCTTGTTATGGGAGGAACCGTAAACATCGATTCTGCTTACGAAATTGATATGATTGCAGAAATTGCAAAGAAATATCCTAACAACAAACTGAATATCGGGGTTCGTTGCAATTTCGATGTGAATGACGGTGTAGTGTCGAGATTTGGTTTTGATATTGAATCTGAAGATTTTAACTGTGCGATGGCTTTGTTTGGAGAATTTAAAAATCTTTATTTAATTGGTTTACAGTGTCATTTTGCAACTCGTAGACTTGATACGTGGAAACCCCGTGCTGAAGGTATGCTTGCTTTGATAGATAAGCTTGGAATCGTTCCTGAACATATTGATTTAGGAGGAGGCTTGTTTGGGAAGATGGCTGATTCTCTCAAAGCGCAGTTTGACTCCGAGATACCTACATATAAGCAGTATGCGGAAGCTGTTGCTCCTGTTTTTGCCGATCATTTCAAGGATTCCGAAAACAAGCCGATGCTTTTAATTGAACCTGGTAGTGCTCTTGTTGGTGACTGTATGAGATTTGCATCAAAAGTTGTGAATATAAAGAATGTACGTGGCAAAGCGATAGCAACGTTGCTTGGTAGCATTTATAACATCAATCCAACTCTAAATAAAAAGAATCCTCCTATTGAAGTATATCCAATGGGTGGTGAACAAAAAGAATATATAGATTTAGACTTTGGCGGCTTTACTTGTATTGAGTCTGACTATCTTTATCGCCATTTTGATGGAAAACTAGCCAAGGGAGATTTTGTGGTGTTTGGTAATGTTGGTTCTTATTCAGTCGTGTTGAAACCTCCGTTTATTTTGCCTAACTTCCCAATTATAGATATTTCCGAGGGTGAACTTGAAATTATCAAGCGTGGAGAAACATTTGATGATTTGTTTCATACCTTTATGTTTTAAGAGGTAAATATGTGGTATTTATTCAACAAGTTTTTGAAGCGTTTTTTTGATATTGTGCTTTGCTCGATAGCACTTATTGTTTTAATGCCAATATGGCTGATTATTGCGATAGCTATTAAATGCGATAGCAATGGACCGGTATTGTTTGCGCAAGATAGGCGCACGAAAAACGGAAGACTTTTTAAAATGTATAAATTTCGCTCTATGGTTGTTAATGCTGAGAGCATGGGTGCCGGATTGTTTAATTATGAAAATGATCCTCGAGTAACAAAGATTGGACGTTTTTTGAGAAACACTAGTCTTGATGAGTTGCCGCAGCTTTGGAACGTTGTAAAAGGAGATCTTTCTTTGGTGGGCCCCAGACCCTGCGTGTCTTATGAACTTGGAGATTTTGAGACGCTTAATAAAAAATACAAGAAACGATTCGAGGTTCGTGGTGGAATTACAGGACTTGCTCAAATAAAGGGCAGGAATGAAAACTCTTGGGATGAAAAAGTGACATACGACAATATTTACATAGAAAAGTTTAAAAAACAGGGATTTTGGTTAGACATAAAAATATTGGCGGGTACTGTTGCTAAAGTTTTTAAAAAACAAGATATATACGAAGAAAAGGTAGATGATAATATGAATGATGCAGAAGCTGCAAAATTTGCGGAAGAAGAGATTATTCGTATAGCGCATTTGCCTGACGAAGAAGTTGAAACAATTGAAGCGAAATAAGAGGTAAAAAATGAAAACAGATGTAGCTAATAGATTTATATGGTACAAGGGTGAAATTATTAATGTTAATGATGCGAAGATCAATATTCTTGCACCCACTGCTCAATTTGGCTTGAACGTGTTTGAAGGAATTCCTTGTTATTGGAACGAGGACGAAAAACAACTTTATGCTTTTCGTTTAGATGACCATTATGATCGTTTGCTTCGTTCTGCAAAATTGATTCAAATCAATTGCCCATATACTAAAGATGATTTCAAGAAGGCACTTGTGGATGTAATTAAAGCTAACGAGTACGATGAAAATCTTTCAGTGCGTCAAACGTTATTTGTTGATGGCTTTGGTTCTTGGGGTTCTGCAGAACCCGTGGATATGTTCGTTGCACCTATTCCCAAAGGAAGGACAAGCTCGGAGTATAATAAAAAAGGACTTAACTGTTGCGTTACTTCTTGGAGAAGAATCTCGGATACGACGCTTTCTCCGAGGATCAAGTGTGGTGCAAACTATATAAATAGCCGTGTCGGTCAGAGAGAGGCGCTTCGCAACGGATACGATACTTGTATTTTTTTGAATGAAGTAGGAAAAGTGGCGGAAGGTCCGGGCTCATGTTTCTTTATGGTCGTAAATGGTACTTTGGTCACTCCAATGCTTACAGACAGCGTTCTTGAAAGTATTACAAGAGATACGATTATTAAACTTGCTAAGACTATCGGTATTTCTGTCATTGAAAGAACAATAGATAGAACAGAACTTTATACTTGTGACGAAGCGTTCCTTTGCGGTTCTGCGATGGAAGTTACCCCTGTTCTTTCTATTGATAAATATGTGGTTGGCAATGGAGAGGCAGGTAAGATAACTACGGAACTGCACAAGGCATATCTTGATGTGGCAAAAGGAAAAAATGATAATTTGAAAGATTGGATAACACCGATTTATTGATATTATATAGGAGCAAAGACGATGGAAAGAACATACGTTGAGGGGCTTGTTTCGGTAATTATGCCGATTTACAATGCAGAAAAATATCTTGATAATACATTAGAATCAATTTTTAGTCAGGATTATGAAAATATTGAGATTGTACTTGTGGATGATTGTTCAAAAGACGGCTCTGCAACTGTTATTATGAATCTTCAAAAAACTCATCCGGAAATCGTATATTTTCTTCAGGAAAAGAATATGGGGGCAGGGGCAGCTCGTAATAAAGCTTTGGAACTTGCAAAAGGTCAATACGTTGCTTTCCTTGATAGTGATGACCTTTGGCTTCCCGGTAAAATTAGCAGACAAATTGAATTGATGAGGTCAACGAATTCACCGTTCTCCTATACAGCCATTGAAATGATGGACGAAAAGAGTGAAACAATTAAAGGGAAACGTAATATCAAAGAAACTTGCGACTATAAGTATCTTTTGCACAACACTATTATTGCAACATCATCAGTTGTAATTGATAGAACAGTGCTTGGAGATTTTCGTATGCCATTGCGCCGAGGGGGTCAGGACTATGCAACTTGGCTCATGCTTCTACGTGACGGTGCTGTAGCTCGTGGTATTAACGAAACTCTTGTAAGATATCGTGTTGCTAGTGGTTCGCTCTCATCTAATAAATTTAAGAGTATCAAACAAGTTTGGGAAATACAAACTCAAGATGAAGGTATAAACAAAATCAGCGTAGCTTTCCATGTGCTTTGCTTCGGGTTCAACGCCTTCAAAAAATATTTTTTATAAAAATCAAGAATAGCACACTCGAAAGGGAAATTATGGAACAATACGTTGTTTATAGGTACGATAAATCATCGGGATGTAAAACAAATTTTGGTGGTAATGGTAAAGCTTATACCTACAAAAAATTTCTATGGGGCACTAAAGATAAAATATTTAAGTCAATTCTATTTGCTATATCTGCGAGAGGTAAACAGAAGATACTTTGTGTGGAAAACGAAAAGAAGGAAATCATACATTATTCCTTCGTAATACCTTATTGCATAAAATTTCAATTCATGAAAAAGGACGATTATTGCATTGGTCCGTGCTGGACACACCCTGATTATCGAGGCAAAGGAATTTACGGAAATGTTCTTGACTATGTAAGTACAACTATAACTTTGGAAAATAATAACGCAGATTGTTATGTTTTAATACGAAAAGCAAACTTTGCATCTACAAACGGCATAAAAAAAGCAAAGTATATTCCCGTTGGCACAATTAAAAAAACGAAAATATTAAAACATTACAAAACTGTTTCTTGGTATAATAGGGTGCCTGTTAATAGTGAAGGAGTTGATACTATATGAAAAAAATACTTTTAATCAACCCCTGGGGAATCAATAATGATGAGTTTTACACGAGTGGATTGACAAAAGCATTGAGTGCTGTTGTTAATCTGGATTTAGCCACGAACTATTATTATGCCGGTTATACGCCAAATTGTGATTTGCACAAGATTTTTTTCAGAATAACAGAAAAGTACACGAAGAATAGCGTGTTTCGGAAAATAGTTCGAGGGGTGGAATATTTATTTGCATATCTTCGTTTGCTGAGAATTATTAAAAATAACAAATACGATTATGTACATATTCAATGGTTATTGATGTATAAGTTGGATGCTATTTTCTTAAAACAAATTAAACGAAAAAACGGGAAAATCATTTTAACTGCACACAATGCTTTACCTCATGTGAATGCTGACAAATATGTCAAAGAACTAAGAAAAATTTATGCAACTGTTGATAAAATATTAGTGCATGGTGAAACCATTGAGCAAGAAATTCTTACTGTGTTTCCAGAACTAAAAGGAAAAATAATTATCCAGCCTCATGGTGCGGTATTGCACAGAAAATCTATGAGACCGGACTATTCTGTTGATAAATCGTTGTTAGATCGGGTGGCGAATAAGGAATTATATATTATGTTTGGAAATCAGTTTTACAACAAGGGAACTGATAGACTACTTAATATATGGAGAGAAAATTATCTTGATGATTCCCGAAAGCTTTTGGTTATTGCGGGGAGAAAAACCAGAGACTATCCCGAACTTGAACAAGCAAAAAAGTTTCTCAACCATAGTGATAACGTAATGTTTTTAGATGGTTACATTGATGATGAATTATTAGAATACTTGATACTTCATTCAGAAGCAATACTTTTACCTTATCGTCACGCAAGTATGAGTGGTGTCGTTTTTACCGCAGCGGAATATCAAACCACAATATTAACAACAAGATGTGGAGCTATTCCAGAATATCTTGAAAACGGAAAGGATAGTATTATCGTTGATAATTCCGAAGAAGGGTTTGCTATAGGATTGAAAGAAATGATGTTGATGACAAGAGATGAAAGGAAAACTCTTGGTAGGCGTTTATATGAAAATATAAATACCAAGTATTCATGGGAGAGCATCGCTAAGTTGTTATTGGAGAGGGTTTACAAATAGAGAAAAGGAGCCGTAATTAGATGTCAATAAATAAAAAAATGATTATCTGTAACATAGGATTTATTGCAATGTTTATTGCAGCATATTCTGTCAACAGAAACTTGATGATTGTTGCGGCAATTATCCCTACAGCATTTATACTATTGAATAACAATTTGTTTTCAGGACTATCCGAGTTGTTTTTTTTGCTACCATTTTCGCAAACAATGACTATATCAATGGGGACAACGAGTTTATTTATGCTCCCCAAGTTAGCATTGATAGTTGTGTATTTTGTTAAAAACAAATTTCGTATAAACATCAGAATGTTCATGGCTTTGATTACGTTACTTTTGTACTCACTATTAATAAACGGGCTTAAAACAAACTTTCCGATTATTCGTATTATGAACTTAATATTGTGGTTTTTGATAGCATTCATTTTGTGCCAAACTATTAAGAAGGCAGATGATATGAAGATAACCTCTAGTTCGTTTGTTGTGGGTGTAATAGTATCTGGCATTATTGGAATATTGAAAGATTATTTGCCTAATTTAGCAAGTGATTTGATCAGTGCTCAATATTTGAACGAATCAACAGGAAATATTGTTCAGCGATTTTCTGGCTTATGGAACGATCCTAATGGGTATACGATATTTTTGATCTGCTCATTATTTGCGCTGTTTTGGTTATTAAACAATAAGTGCATAAAAGTTATTGGATTTGCAATTTTGGCAGCAATGATAAGTGCATTGGGTATAATGACCCTATCAAAATCATGTGCGCTATTATTAATTATGTTTTGGGCATACTTCTTGATTTCAAACCAAGGTATGTCAATGAGACAAAAAATCGGTTCAGGACTTGTTTTTGTAGTATTATGTGTTCTTGGAGCTTCTTTGTATGAAAGCGAAGTATCGGAATTGATTTACAGATTTACAAGTTCTAATCAAAATGGCAGTGGTATTAACTTTGGCGCTCTAACAACTCACAGAAACACTATATGGGATGATTATGTTGATGCGATATGGCAAGGGGATTTTATTTTTGGACATGGTATTGATGCTCCTCTCGTGGGAGAATACGCTTGCCACAACACCTATTTGCAGTTGATATATGAGTGGGGTATCTTTGGTACGCTGATTTATATTGCTATATGGGTGTGCATGATGAAAAAAGACGGAAATGTAAAACAAAATTATGTTCCACTTCTCTTTTTGCTTGTAACGATATTCTTTATCAGTTGTGTATATATTGAGAGCGTATATATTTTGTTGCCATTTATTTTATGTATAGGGGCTGTGCGTAAGGATGATGAAAAAGTTACTTAATGTGCTTTATAAGATGATTAATATACTTCCAGATAGAAATTGGAATATGAAACTGAAACATGCAGTGTTTAAGAGGTGTGTATGCTCTTGTGGATCTACAACTTTGGCACGGCGTGGTGCAATATTTTCTGCAGACTTGATTATTGGAAATAACTCCGGTATTGGAGAAAAATGTGTTGTTGCAGCGAAAACGATTATTGGAGACAATGTAATAATGGCAAGAGAAGTAATCATAAATCCTGATAATCACATTACAAGTAGAACCGATATTCCTATGAACAGGCAGGGCATAACTCATAATACCGTTAGAATCGAGGACGATGTTTGGATTGGCACCAGAGCAATAATATTGGCACCGAATAAAAACATAACAATATCCAGAGGATCTATAATTGCAGCTGGAGCTGTTGTTACAAAAGATGTCCCTCCGTATTGTATAGTGGGGGGGGGTACCTGCTAAGGTGATTAAACAAAGAATTAATGGGGTTTTAGAAAATGAGGATATTGTTGATCGTTGATGTTATTGATAATGGCGGAGTAGGTGTCGTTCTAAGAAATCTTTTGCATAACATTGAAACAAGCAAATATGAGATAGATGTATTGTCTTTTGAAGAAAAAAAAGAATATGAATCTCAGTTACCTAATACGATTCAAATAAGGAATGTATATAAGAGAAACCCTATGAAACACAGGGATAAGTACATTCGCTACATTTACAGCCTTTTACGCGAAATTTGTCCTAAGTGGGCTATTAGACGCTTTATTGTTAAAAAGAAATACGACTTAGCCATTGACTTCAAGGGAAATAATTTGAACGTACTGACAGCTAATAATTGCCCGAAGATATTTTGGAGCCATAAAGATTTTTCACCGATAACAAACCCGATTGAGAAAAAGGTCATTGAAGAATATTCAAAGACAAGAAGTGGCGCAGAAAAAGAAAAACTGTTTTTGAGAAACTTGCGTATGATAGATGGGGTTGTTTGCATTTCAGAGGCTTGCAAAAAGGCTTTTATTGAGAGATGGGATTATCCAGAAGATAAAATCCATGTACTTTTGAATGTTCTTGATGTGAATGAAATAAAAAGCAAATCAATGGAAAAAGTAGAGTATTCCAAAACTAGCAAGTTTACATTTTGCTGTATGTCCAGAATATCATCAGGAAAAGGTATTGAACGTCTTCTTAATTGCGTTAGCGTTCTTAATGGTATGGGTTACTCCTTCGTGCTGAATATTGTTGGAGGTGGGGATACATTGGATGAAATGATATCTCTTGCAAAGTCTATGAATCTTGATAACGTGGCTTTCTTTGGCAATAAAGACAATCCCTATCCATATGTTGTTCAGTCTGACGTGTTTGTGTATCCATCTGAGACAGAAGCGTATGGCATGGCGGCATGTGAAGCCTTGATTTTGGGCAAACCGATTATTACGACTAAAACAGCATCGGTTCCGGAGATTTTCGGAAACAGTGAATATGGACTCGTAGTGGAAAATTGTGAACAAGAAATACTTGCAGGTATGAAACGCTTTTTAGATGATCCAGAATTGGTAGATTTCTATCATACGCAAGCGGAAAAACGCTTAGAATATTTTGATGTTCAATCCCGGGCCAAAGCGGTAGAGGAGTATATAGATGAAATTGCAAAGAATACTTGAGCATTATCGCGAGGAAATGAATTATGAAGTTTTGTGGGATATAATGCTTTTTGATACAGAAAATTCAAATAATAAAGTTGTTGTAAAAGAACCTGCCAGCAGATTTTGGGGGGCAGATCCGTTTCTTTTTGCTCAGGATGGTCGTAAATATCTATTCTATGAGCAATATGATAGGAAAAGAAAGAAAGGCGTAATTGCATATCGAGAAATAACTAACAATGGAAGCTACACTTTATCAGAACCATACGTTATAATTGAAGAAGATTTCCATATGTCATTCCCTTATATATTCCAAAGGAACGACGATATATATATGATACCCGAGACATCAAGTGTTGGTGAAATTAGGCTTTATCGAGCTGAAGGCTTTCCGAACCAATGGGTTTACGAAAAAACAATTGTTTCGAATTTCCCGGGAGTAGATACAATCGTACTGCAAAATAATGAGAAGTTGATTTTACACAGTTCGGTAGGCGATTCTTGCAATGTTGAAAATTATCTACTGGAATGTGACAAAGACTTCTCATGTGTACGAAAATATAAGATTAAAGATTATTCCGAACGAGGTAATCGCAACGCCGGCAGAATAGTAAAAAGAAATGGGAAAGAATATAGAATTGGACAAGATTGCAGTGGCAAGGAATATGGTAAAGGTTTAATAGCATACGAAATTACATCCTCAAGATCAGAGGTGGAGAAGGATGTGTTTTCGTATGATAGATTTCTGGAAACCGATGAATACTGTGGCGTACATACCTATAATGAATGTAATGGAACGAGTGTTATTGACCTGAAATATTTGATGCCCAAGCCAATATACAAAAAAATTGGCTTTATTGTAGTGAAAGCGTGGGGAGCAATTAAAAGAAAGGTAAGAAGAATTTTCAAATGAGCGAATTACAAGTTAGATTTTACGAGAATATAGAAGACTTCTACACAGCTATTTCCGGGATTTCGGAGGATGTTACACTTAACACACCTTTCCAATATGAAGATTGGCAAAGACAACTTTTTGCTGAACATAGGGCAATAAGAAGTAGAATTCCTTATATAGGAGCAATCTTGTATCGTGGGAATAATCCGATTCTCGGCGGTCATTTCTTTGTTAAAAAGAGTGGTAAAAGAAAAGGAATTTTTTTGCTTGGTAGTGGTGGAGAAACAGATTATTATGACTTAATTTATTTTTCGCCGGAAGCTTCTGAAGAATATATAGAAATTTTTCTCGACCAAGTAGCGCAAAAAAATAATTGTAGTGACTTTACTTTCATGCAAATTCCCGATGAATCATTATTATCAAATTGGGCAAAGCAACGTTGTATAGAGCCGTATTATGTAAATGAATGCGCATGGGTGAGATTACAAGATAGTTTTGAAGAACATTTGGCTTCACTTTCCAAAAGTGTTCGTCAGAATATTAGAACAGCTAATAACCGCCTGACAAAAGATGAACATATCACAACACTTGATATTTATGATGAAACAGAACTGCCATTCGACAAGATTAAAGACATTCTTGATTTATATGAGTCGAGAAGAAAGAAAAAAAATGAAACAAGAACCGTGAAAACATGGATTAGAGAACAACTCAGAGAACATAATAAGAGAAAATATCATATTATTTCAGAAGCGATGAAGAATATGGAAGGGAAATTTCTTGCGGTGTATAACATTGATTCCCAAATAGCTGCATATTGTTTCGGGTTGAAAAATAGAACAGGGTTGAGTGTTTGTATTATGCAGGTAGCAATCAATGATGATTATAACAAATATTCTCCGGGTATGCTTCTGCTCGTTGAGGTGTTTAAGAAAATAATGGAACAAAAAGAAGGACAAAATTTCCTTTTTGATTTAACAAATGGAAATGAAAAATACAAATACTCATTAGGTGCAGTATCACACTATACAAATTATTACAAGTTTGGCTTGAACAAATAGATTAGAAACAAGGGGATTACATATGAGAGAAAATAGATCAGCGGGAATCAATATGATAATCGCCACAAGTTTAACTATGGTCGCAAAATTAATAGCGATTGTAAGACAAATGGTTCTAACATATTACTATGGAGCCGGTGCGGTAAGTGATGCATACTTATTAGCTCAATCCATACCGAACACTTTATTTTTGATAGTGAGCACCGCAATAGGTGTCAGTTTTATACCAGTGTATTCAAAGGTAGATAAAGAGGAAGGCGAGATGGCAGCGAAAAAATTTGTCAACAATATGATGTCTATTGTTCTGCTGTTAGCAAGCATAATTGTTGTTGCTGTTTTGCTTCTTTCAAAACAAATTATCTATATTTTTGCTTCGGGATTTGATGCTGAAACAAGTGAAATAGCTTCTCAATTTTTAAGAATAAGCATATTTGGAATCTTCTTTGTTGGCATGGCGGGTATATTAAGCTCCTACCAAAAAATAAAAAATGATTACTTTTCACCATCAATTATAGGAATTGCATTAAGCCTTGTAGAAATTGCTTCTTGTGTAATTGCTGTTCGCACTTCGGACACGCTATTGGCGGTAGGTATATTAATTGCAAATGTTGTTCAATGGATAATACTTGCTGTCGCAGCCCTAAAAAAAGGCTACTGCTACAAACCTGTATTGAACCTTCGCTCTAAATATATAAAGATGGCAGTTATGATGTCATTCCCAATTATGTTAGGGTTGGGTGCAGACGAAATAAATGTAATTGTTGATAGGACAATTGCCTCAACATTCGATCAAGGAAGCATATCATCATTAACATATGCCAACACAATTGTTTCCATAGTACATACGCTTATTTCTGTTTCCATAAATTCAGTTGTATTTGTAGAAGTATCTAGATATGCCTCTGAAGGAAATAAAGACGCTGTTGTAAAAGAAGTGAGTTCAGGAATCAACAAATTATTGGTGATTCTTGTTCCTGCGACATTTGGAATGATTGCTTATGCGGAGCCAATCGTTAGATGTTTATATGAAAGAGGTAATTTTTCTCCGGAGCATACCGCACTCACAGCAGGAATTATGATATGTTATTCATTATACATTGTTCCTAATGGAATTAGGATTGTTGTTCAATCGTACTATTACGCATACGGGAAAACAAAATTCTGTATGTACGCGGGTTTAATTGCTGTAGCAATAAATATAATATTTAATATAATTCTATCAAAGAGCATTGGTATTAATGGGTTAGCGCTCGCAACTACATTGGGAATATATGCATCTTCCATAGTCTTGTTCGTTGGTTTTGTTATAAAAAACAATCCCTTCTCTTGTGGTAATATGATAAAGCTGTTAATTAAAACGATTGTAGGTAGCGTTATTATGATAATTTCTTCAGTAACGCTTTATCGGATATTAATGACGGTTATTCCAGAAATTTTTGCTTTGATTTTGGGCGTTTTAGTTGCAGTATCTGTTTATGCTATTTATGCAATCAGTGTAAAAATAATATCAGTGTCCGAAATTACTGATTACTTGAAAAGACACAGAAAAAGAGGATTAAGATGAGTGTTTTTGCGAAATTAATGTATAAGGTTAAAAGATATACAAAATCCAGAAAAGACACCTTGCTATTTTACAAACTACGTAAATTGTCCGATAACAATTATTCTGTGAACGAAGAATATCAATTTGTAAGAATCAATGATTTTAAAGGACTTGAAATGTTTTCTAAAGAACAAGAGGATGGTTTGAGTTGTTTAGTTAATAATGATTGTCAAAATCGTTTTAATAATGGCTCTACATTGATTGTTGCAATGCAAGGGAAAGAATGGGTGTCATATGGATGGTTGACAAAACAGAGTAATTTTTGGATTGCTGAAATTGACTATGTTATTGACATTGCAAATTCAAAAGTTCGATTGCTCTACGACTTTCAGACAAGAGAAAAGTATAGGGGCTTAGGGATATATCCGCTATTAATTAGGTATATAGTTCAAATGCAGCCAGAATTGGAATGCTTAATCTATTGTTACGAAACCAATATTTCTAGTAAGCGTGGAATAGAGAAGGCAGGCGGAGAATTAGAATGCAAATTACAGCATAAAAGGAAAAATGTTACGGACTATTTTTCTTTGTATCGCATTCGAGTATTAGGAAGTAAATACCGTTATTTAGGTTTGAAATACGCAAAGCAAGAAGGAAGATAATGATGAAAATAGCCTTAGTAATGACATCGTTAAATACAGGTGGTATTGCAACCTCTGTTGTAAATTTATTGAATGAAATATCTAAGGATGACAACTGCTCGGTAGATTTAATCCTGTTTCATAAACAACCTAAAGACATCGAGATTTTGCCTGATAATATCGAAGTGTTATCTCCTGGGAAATGGGCTGAATTAATTGCAATTTCCAATTCCGAGGCAAGAAAGATGGGATTGAGATATTTAGTTTTTCGCTATATTCTTGGCGGAATATGCAAGTTTTTTGGTCATGGATTAGCTTACAAATTGGTCTTAGCTTTTTCTAGGAAATATCATAATTATGATGTTGCCATTTCGTGTACTCAATCAGCTCCATTACATAATTTGTATGGTGGGTGCAACGAATTTGTATTACACAACATTGGTTCAAAAAGAAAGATTGCGTATATCCATTGCGATTATATTACATATGGAATTAACGATAAATATAGCCATAATATTTATCAGCGTTTTGATAAGATTGCCGTCGTGTCTGATAGTGTTGGTAGGGTATTCCTTTCCGAGGAGCCGGGCTTCAAAGAAAAAACATTCACGGTGAGAAACTGTCATAATATGGAAAGAATCCTAGAATTGTCCAAACAAAACACTGTCGAGTTTTCAGATGATGAACTTAACATTATAACGGTGGCACGAATGGGCAAGGAAAAAGGACATATAAGGGCTCTGGCTGCTATGAAAGCCCTAAAAGATAAAGACATTAAATTCAAGTGGCATCTTGTTGGTGGAGATAAAGATCAGTCTCCATTGAATTTTATGGAAAAAATCAATGAATATGGATTAGATGACTATGTTTTTTTTCACGGAATTCAGCACAATCCATATCGATTTATGGTCAATGCGGATTTTTTGCTTGTCCCTTCCTTTCATGAAGCTGCACCCATGGTTTTTGATGAAGCGAGATTTCTTCAACTACCTATTTTGACAACAAAAACCGTTTCTGCAGTTGAAATGGTTGAAGCATTAAATATAGGTCTTGTATGCGAAAATGATGATAAGGCTTTAGCTAATGCAATCTATTATTTAGCGACTCATCGAGAGGTATTATCTCGGTATAAAGAAAATTGCGCTCATCACCCAATGGATAATAAATTAGCATTAGAACAATTTATGACTATTATTGGAGAAACAAAATGATTATAACAAAAACACCGTTCCGGATGTCGTTCTTTGGCGGCGGAACGGATATGGAGAGTTTTTTTAGAGACAATAGCGGCGCTGTATTGTCAACTACTTTTGATAAGTATTGTTACGTTAACGTTCGTCATTTGCCGAGATTTTTTGATTATTCAACTGAATTATCATATTCAAGAACAGAACGAGTTACTGATATATCTGCAATTCAGCATCCGGCAATCCGTAACGCAATGCAGATGCTAGATATGCATGAGATTCGCCTTACATATGAGGCAGACTTGCCTGCTCGATCTGGACTTGGGACAAGCAGCTCTTTTGCCGTTGGTATGCTCAATGCTTTTTATGCCTTGAAAGGTAAATATGCAGACAAGAAAAAACTTGCGAACGAGGCAATTTATTTAGAGCGTGTTTTGTGCAATGAAGCAGGTGGTTGGCAAGATCAAATTGCTGCAGCATATGGTGGATTGAACCGTATCAATTTCAATGCTGATGGGTATGAAGTATTACCTGTTATCATATCTCCTGAAAGAAAAAAACAGTTAAATGATAATCTGTTGATGTTTTTTACAGGATTTACACGTTTTTCATCGGAAGTTCAGAAAACCAATAATGTTTCCGCTAGTGAGAAAAGGAATCAATTAAAAGAGATGTACCTATTGGTTGATGAGGCTGAAAAAGTGCTTACCGACAGTAAATCAGAACTTGACGATTTTGGCAGATTGCTTGACCACACGTGGAACTTAAAGAAACAAACAGGCTCATCCATTTCAACTAGCGCAATAGATGAATTCTATGAAAAAGGAATGAAAGCCGGAGCTTTGGGTGGAAAACTTCTTGGAGCTGGTGGCGGTGGTTTTCTTGTGTTTTATGTTCAACCAGAATATAAAGATTCAGTAATGAGAGCAATGCAAGAATTGATGTATATCCCATTTTCTTTTGAAAATGGTGGCACAAGAGTTATTCATTATAGTCCGGAAACTTATATCCCACGTTGAAAAGTGGTGTTTGTTAGGAGGTGGCAGTATTGAAAGCTGTGATTATGGCAGGAGGTAAAGGAACCCGTATATCTTCCGTTGCAAGCGACATACCCAAGCCAATGATAAAAATTGATGGCATGCCTGTTCTTGAGCATGAAATCGGTTGTTTGAAAGATCAGGGATTTACAGATATTATCTTAACAGTCAGCCATTTCGGAAACATTATTATTGATTATTTTGGAGATGGAAGCAGAGTTTCTCCCGTGACGGGAAAACCATTTGGCGTGTCAATAGAATACTTCTTTGAAGAAAAGCCACTTGGCAATGCAGGAGCGTTGTTTGCGTTGAAGGAGAAGCTAAAGGATGATTTTTTGCTGCTAAATGCTGATGCGATATTTGATGTTGATTTCAATCGCATAGTTGCGTTTCATAAAGAACATGGCGGTTTAGCAACTTTGTTCACACATCCCAATAATCACCCATATGATAGTGGATTGATTGTTGCTGATGATAAAGGCGCTGTGATGCATTGGCTTACAAAAGAGGATGATAGAACAGGATATTATCGCAACAGAGTTAATGCAGGACTTCACGTTATTTCGCCAAGATTACTGGATATTGACATCCAAACGGAGAAAGTTGATTTGGATCGACAGTTACTTAAACCTCTCGCTGGTACGGGCAAAATGTATGTGTATGACAGTCCGGAATATGTAAAAGATATGGGAACTCCGGAGCGCTATGAAATGGTATGCCGAGATTATCGTAGCGGAAAAGTCAAAGCTCGCAATTTAAAAAACAAGCAAAAAGCAATATTTCTTGATCGGGATGGTACGATAAATAAGCATATTGGCTTTTTGAGAAATATAAATGATTTTGAGTTGTTGCCCGGTGTAACCGATGCAATCGGAAGGATAAATCAATCCGAGTATTTGGCTATCGTTATAACGAATCAACCCGTTATAGCTCGTGGTGAGATTAGCGTTCAGGAATTAGATCTGATTCACAACAAAATGGAAACACTTCTTGGGAATCATGGTGTTTATTTGGATGCTATCTATTACTGTCCTCATCACCCACATAAAGGTTATGAGGGTGAGAGACCTGAATACAAAATAGATTGTGAATGCAGAAAACCAAAGCCCGGGATGTTGTTAAGAGCTGCAGAAGCTTTTAATATTGATTTAGGACAGTCATGGATGATTGGTGACGGAGAAAATGACATCTTAGCAGGAATTTCAGCAGGCTGTAAAACGGTTTTGATTTGCGATGAGATGGATACCGATTTTGGTCAAGATATATCTACGGATAGTTTGTACAATTCAATTACTGCGATTTTTGAAAATGTAAAGAAGAAAGAGGCATGAAATGTCAAATTTAGAACAACGACTAATGAAACATATAGATTTATTAATAGAAAGATATCCTCGACTGGATATTTGTAAAAATGAGATTGTCAACGCTTATTTAGTTATGGAACACTGTTATAAATCTGGAGGCAAATTACTGATTGCCGGAAATGGCGGTTCTGCCGCAGATGCAGAGCACATGGTAGGCGAACTGATGAAGGGCTTTGTGTTTCAGAGAAAACTGGACAGCGAGTACCAAAATAAGCTTAAAGCGGTTAATAAAGAGCTTGGTGAAACTCTATCTGAAAATCTTCAAGGTGCTATGCCTGCAATTGCTTTAACTGGTCATTTTGCTTTATCAACAGCATATATGAATGACTGTGAACCTACCCTTGGTTTTGCTCAACAAGTTAATGGTTTTGGAAACGAAAATGATGTCTTCATTGGAATTTCTACGTCTGGAAACAGCTTGAATGTTGTGTATGCGGCTGTTGTAGCAAAGGCAAAAGGAATGAAGGTTATTGGATTAACCGGAAGTAAGGATAGTAAATTATCTGAATTTGCTGATGTTTGCGTTAAGGTTCCCAATACAGAAACCTATATAGTACAAGAATATCATTTACCGATATATCATTGCTTATGCTTGATGATTGAAGATAAGTTTTTTTGAAATACAGAGGATGTTAAGATATGAAAATTGCAGTCGCAGGAACCGGCTATGTCGGTTTATCAATATCGGTTCTTTTGGCACAACATAATAAAGTAACAGCCGTTGACATTATTCCTGAAAAGGTGGAAATGATCAACAACAAAAAGTCTCCTATACAGGACGATTACATAGAGAAGTATCTTGCTGAAAAGGAGCTTGATCTGACAGCAACTCTTGATGCGGAAGCGGCATATAAGGATGCAGATTTTGTGGTAATCGCCGCACCAACTAATTATGATAGCCAAAAGAATTTCTTTGACACATCCGCTGTAGAAGCGGTTATTCAGCTTGTAATTAAATATAATCCTGATGCAATAATGGTCATCAAGTCCACTATCCCTGTTGGGTTTACGGCGATGGTTCGGGAGAAGTATCATTGTGATAATATCATTTTCAGTCCGGAGTTTCTTCGTGAATCTAAGGCGCTTTATGATAATCTCTATCCGAGTAGAATTATTGTCGGAACAGATGTTGAAAATACTCGTCTTGTAAAGGCAGCAAACACATTTGCAAAACTTCTTCAAGAAGGTGCTATCAAAGAAAACATTGATACTCTCATCATGGGACACACAGAAGCGGAGGCAGTCAAGCTGTTTGCCAATACATACCTTGCGCTCCGTGTATCTTACTTTAACGAGCTTGATACCTATGCGGAGATGAAAGGACTTGACACACAGCAGATCATCAACGGCGTGTGCCTTGATCCGAGAATCGGTACGCATTACAATAATCCTTCTTTTGGATATGGTGGATATTGCCTGCCTAAAGACACTAAACAACTTCTTGCCAATTATGAAGATGTTCCGCAGAATATGATGACTGCAATCGTGGAATCCAATAGAACCCGTAAGGATTTTATTGCTGATCGTGTCCTTCGCATGGCTGGGTACTACGGTTATGAAGAAAATAACGAATATATCAAATCGAAAGAAATCCCTGCAGTGATAGGTGTTTATCGTCTTACCATGAAAGCAGGTTCAGACAATTTCCGTCAGTCGTCCATTCAAGGAGTTATGAAACGCATCAAAGCAAAGGGCGCAAAGGTTGTCATCTATGAACCAACTCTTACAGATGGCGAAACTTTTTTTGGTAGTGAGATCGTGAACGATCTTGTGAAGTTCAAAGAAATGTGTAATGCTATTATTGCCAATAGGTATGATGCATGTCTTGATGATGTATCGGACAAGGTATATACGAGAGACATATTCAGACGAGATTAACATAGCAAAAGCGGAATTGTTACTTATTAGAGTAGCTAAAAGATTTGCTAAGTTTATCAACAAAACACGATGTGATTCATATTTTGATACATAAAGAAAGATTGCGACACAGCTTCTGTTCCGAGAGAGACCTTGCAAATTTGCGGAGCACTATGACGTATTTTATAAGAAATAATAATTTATCATGAAAATATTTGCAGCGACTTTTAATACACTTACACAAACAGAAAAATTCCTCGGAATGGGCGAAAGCGTATGGCAGGGAATAAGCGCCTTTATATCTACCATTCTGGTTGCGGTGACTGTCGGTTACATCACAACTCACCTACTCTCAAAGCAGGAGGCGCTGAATAACGAGGAGGGGAAGCTCCTTAAGGCTCGGACTGATGCTTATCTTGGGATTCTTGATTCGATGGCGCGAATGGAAGAGCGCAAGGTTATTATGGATCCTGATTTTGAAATCAGAAATTCTATTCAGGAAAACGGGATACTGATGCTGCGCGACCGCCCTGCAGTCGAGTACCCTCCGTATATGGAGAGCTATGATAAGTTCTTTGACCTTTTTCGAAATATGGTTTCTTTCTATGAGGAAAAGCTTTATCTGACCAGTCCAAGAACCTACAAGGAATTTATGTATGCTTACTGTTATTTTACACGGATACATACTTATTACTTTTATCTTCAGACTTTGACTCTTCCAAACGGAGACGTGATTGATGAAGATAAGGCGAAGGAAATTATTGCGGATTTTTATCCGAAGCTTGGAATGATTATCGATTTTGATTTGGTCGTTATGCAGGCGAATTTTGAAAAGGCGCTTGTTTCCGAGCTGTACCGTCCTAAATTCTGTAAAAAGCCTCCGTTCAAAAATGATGCCAAGATAACGGAATTCTTTCTTTTGAGACTTGCGAGTACCTGCCTCGGTATCAACGAATATGGGATACTGAATCTTTTGAAAGAAATTACAGCGGAAAAAATGGGTTTTGATGAGAGCGATTTGGACAGAGTGTTTGTGCCGAGCGACCTTATAGTACAGCTGCCGCATGATTTTGAGGTGTAAGGTATGGATGTATATGTTTTATTGAAGTTTCATACGCTGCAGCTTACATCAGTGCTCCCGAATTTTATTGTGGGAAGTATAGTTGAAATCGTGTGCACAATAGCGGCATCGATTCTGGTCGCGGTTTTTACTACAGTGGTTCTTGACAGAAGAAAAAATATAAATGCCGTAATGGCTCAGGTGATGAATCTGAGACTCAAACAATACGGCGAAATCAGGATGTTCATAAAAAATGCGGAGAACACAAAATCCTATGCTCAGGATGCTGAAAATATCTTTAATCTTCTTGAGTGCTGTTCATTGAAAATAGAGAATGATGTTTATTTTGAGTCAAGCGACGCTGTGTCCTCATTAGAGGCTATTGACACGCAGCTTACTGAGCTTGAAAATCTTACGGCAAACGGTCTTTATATTCTTGATGACGATACCTTAGGTCAACTTCTTACGGTGAAAATTTACGTCAAAAATCTTAGAATGTACGCTGACCTTTTAGATGGGTATATAAGAAGTATATCAAAGGAAAAAGTCATCTCGGAAAAAGAGCTTAAAGAAACGTTGGATATATTTTATACCTATCTTTCAGTGTTTACTTATAACGATTATCAAAAATTGATTTCCGAGCTTTTAAAATTGGTGGAAGCTAAGTCTTCGAAACCGCGATTTGAGAGGAAAGAAAAGAATTATAGGAAAATCCGTACCAGACAGAGAATTCAGGATGAAGTTTTTGAAAATACATGGCTAAGTAATAATTTTCCTAATCTTGTGCATGCGTTAATTTTGATATATATTGATCATGGGTCAATACCGGACGATGAATGCGAAGAATTCGCTAAAGGAATGTTTAAGTACACTCTTAAAATTCTTAACAGAGATTAACATTATCAAAAACCCCGGGCGTTAGTTCGCTCGGGATTTTTTTCTGCTCTCTTCCGCTGCGCACAGCTCGCCCGCGAGAACGAGAAGCGATTCTATTCTCGATGAGATCTCTTCGGCAGAAAGCCATGCATTTTCTATACAGCGGTAGCCTTCTTCTGCCGCGCTTATTTTTGTGTTAAGTATTTGAAGCTCTGAGTTTATATACATAATATTCACCTTTCTTTTTAATTACATATATAATATATCATATGAAATGTACTATAAAATCTACTTATAAATTAGAATGATTCTAAAAATATTAAAATAATTCTAAAAAATTCTCGAAATCTATTGACAAACCAAAAAACATCGTGTATAATATACTCGTGAGCGGAGTTAATGAGCCGTTCATACGGAGGTTATGATGACAAAACAAAGAGCTATAATACTTGAGGTATTGCGCTCGGATAAGTGCCATCACACAGCCGATGAATTATTTCAGCTTGCAAAAGAAAAAATGCCATCTATATCTCGGGCAACCGTGTATAACAATCTTCATGCGCTTGAAGAGGAGCAGATCATCAGGAAAATAAGCGGTGACGGCGGACCTGACAGGTATGACAACTCGTTTATACCTCATGGCCATCTTGTATGCACTGTTTGCGGAGACGTCTCAGACGTGGATTTGCCGGGAATAGAAGCTATTCTTTTGGAATCTGTCGGTTCGGACGTTGATTCTTTTGAAATCAAGGTTCGTGGACGTTGCGCAAGGTGTAAATTTGCTGTATGTGAATAGAACGGCTATCCGAGGATAATAATTGACTTAAAAACAAAATATATATTTTCAAGGAGAATTTTAAAATGGATCTTAAGGGAACAAAAACAGAACAGAATCTTATGACTGCTTTCGCAGGCGAATCTCAGGCGAGAAATAAGTACACATACTTTGCATCTGTTGCAAAGAAGGAAGGCTATGAGCAGATAGCTGCAATCTTCCAGCAGACTGCTGACAACGAAAAGGAGCACGCTAAGCTTTGGTTCAAGGCTCTTGGCGGACTTGGCGACACTGCCGGCAACCTTCTTGCAGCTGCAGAGGGCGAAAACTATGAGTGGACCGATATGTATGATAAATTTGCAAAAGAGGCAGAGGAAGAAGGCTTCAAGGCTCTTGCGTTCCAGTTCAGAGCTGTTGCTGCTATCGAGAAGGCTCATGAGGAAAGATATCGCAAGCTCCTTTCTAACGTAGAAATGCAGAAGGTATTTGAAAAGGCAGAAATGACAATGTGGGAATGCCGCAACTGCGGACATCTCGTAATGGGCAATAAGGCTCCCGCTGTATGTCCTGTATGCGCTCATCCACAGAGCTTCTTCGAAGTAAGAAAAGAAAACTACTAATAAAATATTTAAAAAGAACGGCGCGAGCCGTTCTTTTTTGCTTGAAATAATAATCTTTATATGTTATACTAATATCAAAAGAAGGAGGTGTGCCTATGATATCTTTTAAAATAATAAACGAGGATAACAGGGAAGAGGTTATAAGAGAGCTGTCTTCAAATCTCTCCAATGAGGAAGCCGAAACGCTTAATGAAATAATTTCAGGTCTCGAGCTTGATGAAGATAACGATATTGAATTTGGAGTCTGTCTTTTTTCGGGATGCGTTATTATAAGAATCTTTGATACGGGCAGATATCTTTTTATTTTCCCGTACGGTATCAGCGAGGTCGCTGACGTGCGTGGGGCAATAGACGCTGTCGGAAAATACGCGATGCGTGAGGAGATTTCTTTGACCTTAACGGACGTTCCATGTGAATGTCTGCCTCTTTTCTCGGGTTATAGACATATGGATATTGATGCAGAGGATGAGGATGGAGAGTGCTATCGCGTAAGAATAAAAAAAGAGTCAGACTTGATTGACGAAATACCCGAGGTGGAGCTCGGGCGTGTTAAATTAAACGCTCTCGAGGAAGCTGATATAGCCGACTACGCATCTCTTTGTAAAGATAAAAATGTAAACAAATATTGGGGTTATGATTATTCCGAGGATGTTAGTGAGCCGTCTGACAGATATTTTTATGAAAATGCGCATCTTGAGTTTGCGGCGGGCGCGAGCGTAAGCTTTGCAATAAGATATGGAGACTGCTTTGTCGGCGAGGCTGTCATTTATGCCTTTGACGGAAAGGGGAGCGCTGAATTTGCAATACGCCTTTTGCCAAAGCATCAGGGAATGGGACTTGGCACAGAGGGGGTAAGAGCGATTTGCAGTGCCGCGCGGGAGATAGGACTTATTAAGCTTTATTCGAAGATTATGAAGGCTAACCGTCCGTCTCTCAAAATGCTCAAAAAGGTGTCGGATGAATGTATCGAAAGCGACAGTTTCGTCACTTTTACAATTTATTTAAATTAAATTATAAAAAAGTATTGCTTTTTTTGAAATAATGTGATAGAATACTATTATAAATTATGATGCGTTACTATGCATTGCATTAATTATACGGAGGATTTTGAAAATGATAGGTGAATATATACTTCTCATACTTCTCCTTGCATGCGCTGTTTTTATCGTAGTTTCGGTTACTATTCAGAAGTCAAGCGATGACGGACTTTCCGGAACAATCGCAGGCGGATCTGAAACCTATTATGGTAAGGACAAGTCGATGAAAAAGGGCAGACTTCTCAGCAAGTGGACTCTTATCATAGTTGCTGTATTTGCTGTAGCTGTAGTGGTTGCGTACGTTATGCAGCCTGATTATACACAGAGCTACAACAACCTTGATTACTGGCAGAAGATATCCGAGTATTCTTCCATTTTCTCATAATCGGAATTTGTAAAGAATTCAGAAGAAACGTAGGGGCGTACCTACGTGCGCCGTATGGCTCACGCAGATGCGCCCCTTAGTTTTGCTTTTTGAATAGAGAATAAATAAATGCAAAAGCTATAGTGAATTCATTTGAAGGAAATCAAAAATGAAAAATAACAGAACAAAAAAAGCTCTTTCTAAATTTTCTAAAAGAAATACGCATAAGAGGCGGGGTAAAGAAAAAGCGGCTGCCGAGCTTATGCGCGCTATAGCCGAAACCGGTGTCGGAACAGATTCCCTAAAGCTTATCTCATCAGTTGACCGAGGCAGACGAGGACGCATGAGCGACAGAATGCGTCGCGATGAGAAATGCGCGAGAGGTGTTTTTTCTTCCTCGAAAAGCGGGTTCGGATTCGTTACTCTAAGTGAGGGATATGATAAGGATATATTTATTCCCGAGGATAAGACGGGCGGAGCGCTCGATGGGGATACTGTAGAAATAGTATACCATATATACACTAACCGATACGGTGAGGAGAAAACCGAGGGGCGTGTAAGAAGAATAGTCGAATACGGCAAAAAAACCGTTATAGGAACGGTTAGCGAGGATAGGGGATTTAGATATTCAAAGAAGAGATCCCCGACGAGAATCCTGCTCATACCCGATGATAACAGATTTTCTCTGAATCCTGTAATCCGTGAGCTTTGCGGCGCAGAAATCGGTGACAAGGTTGAGGCTCTTATTGACCGCGACGGAAAATATCCTCCTGAATGCGAGGTTATAAGAAACTTCGGAAAAACCGATTCTAAGGAAGCAAATTACCAGGCTATTCTTGCCGAATGTGAAATTCCTGTTGATTTTTCAAAGGAAGAACTTGCGGAGGCGGCGTTTTTTGCTGCGTTGCCTTTGTCCGACGAGGACAGGGTAAGACGGGATAAGGATATAATTTTTACAATTGACGGCATAGGCGCAAAGGACCTTGACGATGCCGTTTCGCTTAAAAAGCTAAAAGGCGGAATATGGCAGCTTGGAGTTCATATTGCGGACGTTTCGTATTACGTAAAGGAGCGCACACATCTTGATAGAGCGGTTATGTCGAGGGGTACGAGCGTATATTTTACCGACAAGGTCGTTCCTATGCTGCCGCCCTCCCTGTCAAACGGAGCATGTTCACTGAATCCAGGCGAGGATAAATACGCGCTTAGCGCTATAATAAATCTTTCCGGTGAAGGCGAGATACTTTCCTGTCGGATAGAGCCAACGGTTATTCGGAGCAGAGTTCGCGGTGTTTACAGCGAGGTGAACGAGCTATTCTCGGAAACTGCTTCGGCAGAAATTAAATCAAAATACAAAGAGATTTTACCCTCGCTTATGAGAATGAGGGAGTTATATCTTATCCTTAAGAAAAGAAGCGAGAAAAGAGGGGCGCTTGAGCTTGAGACATCGGAGGCTGAAATACTGCTTTCCGAAAGCGGCGAGCCTGCTGATATAGTAAAGCGCGAGCGTGGAGATGCCGAGAAGCTTATAGAGCAGTTTATGCTCTGCGCCAACGAGGCAGTGGCTACTCTGCTTACCGAAAAGGAAATTCCCTGCGTATACAGAGTTCATGAAAATCCTCCCCCCGAGAAGCTTTCTGACTTTATTCTTTTTGCTCACAATCTCAGCTTTGATACCGAGGCAATCTCAAAAGAAAAGTCAGCGTCAAAGGATTTTTCAAATCTTCTTCTGCAGGCGCGGAAGAGGGGTATACTCGCGCCCGTGTCGTACTCTATGCTTCGTTCTATGGCGAAAGCAAAGTATTCTGACGTGAAAAGCTCTCATTTCGGACTTGGCATTGACTGCTACTGTCACTTCACGTCGCCAATAAGAAGGCTCTCCGATCTTGCGACTCACAGAATAATCCACAAGGTGCTCCTTGAAGGAAAGCGGCCGCAGATGTACTCCTCTTACGCGCGGCGCGCTGCTGCCGCCGCTACCGAGGCGGAGCTAAGAGCTATGTCTGCCGAGCGGAGAATAGAGAATCTCTATAAAGTCATATATATGGAGAAATTTATCGGATGCGAATTTGACGCTGTGATAAGCTCTGTAACTTCATTCGGAGTTTTTGCCGAGCTTGAAAATACCTGTGAAGGACTTGTGCCTATAAGCGACCTCCCCGGAATGTTTACGTTTGATGAAAAAAATCTTTCGATGAGGTCAAGAGACGTTATTTACCGCCTTGGAGATATTATAAAAGTCCGTCTTGAAGAGGCTGATATAATAAGAGGAAAGCTAAGGTTTTCAATAGTTGATACCGAAAATTAATTAAACTGTTTTTAATGAGGAGATGGCAATATGAAAAGAGCGCTGAATTGCGTTACCGTAGTAGATCTTTTGTTTGTTCTTTTGCTTTCTATATCTGCCTTCTTCGGTGGTTTTGTTGGCAATCTGGTTTATTACTGCGCATTTGTTATACCTTTCGTTGTAGCAATCTATGTCAAGAATAAGACGAAGGCCGAGTTCAATCCTCCGAAAATAAAAATTAAGAGTAAAGAACTTTGTTTATTAATACCCACTGTCGCGCCAACTCTCGCGCTTATCTTTCTGATTTCCTGGCTCACATCGCTTATTCTTTCATTTATCGGAGAGGGGAATTACGTAGACGTAAGCGGTAATTTATTTACTGTAATTCTGATACACGCGGTAATTCCCTCGATAGCGGAGGAGGCTCTTTTCAGATATATCCCGATAGCTTTTATTTCTCCTTATACGAAAAGAGGAGCGGTATGGATATCAGCGCTTCTTTTCGGATTTGTGCACTGTAATCTTTATCAACTTCCGTATGCCTTTTTTGCGGGAATAGTATTCGCCTTATTAGACATTTCGTTTGACAGTATTTTGCCGTCGGTGCTTCTTCATTTTATAAATAATCTTTCATCTGTTTTTTGGCAAAGATATGGGGTTGACGCAGTCTTTTATAAAATTTACACGGTGTCTTTGATGGCTCTTGCAATTATGTCGCTTGTTTTTATATTTATATTCATAAAAAGATATAAAGATAAGGTTTTGCCGATAATACGCGATAAAAGTAAATATAAGTTGTCATATGAACCAATTTTATTCGTTGCTTTAACGCTTTTTATTGCCGTGACCAATTTGATTTAGGAGATTTATAATGGATAATGATGAATTTTATATGAGAGAGGCGATAAGGCTTGCGCTTATGGCGCGCGATGAGGATGAGGTGCCTGTCGGAGCTCTTATAGTGCGCGGGAACGAAATTATCGCGAAAGCGTATAATAAAAGGGAACAGTCAAAGTGCGCGACTCATCATGCCGAGCTTATCGCTATTGAAGAGGCGTGCCGAGTGATGGGAGGATGGCGTCTTCCCGGCGTAACTCTTTACGTAACGATGGAGCCGTGCGTAATGTGCGCGGGAGCGATAGTTAACGCGAGGATTCCAAGGGTGGTTTACGGAACGAGGGATATAAGATTCGGAGCGTATGGCTCGGCGCTTGATTTGACGAAAATTCCGTTAAATCATATTCCTGATGTTACCGGGGGGATTCTTGAGGATGAAACCCGCGCAATACTCACTGAGTATTTCAAAAACAAACGCAAAAAAACATAGTCATTGACATTTATATTTTTATATGGTAAAATACATAGTATGAAAAAAGAATATCTTGAATGCGGAAAGGTGTGTTCTGCGCACGGAGTACGCGGTTTTATCAAAGTTGAGCCCTGGTGCGATTCGCCGAGGGTGCTTGCGTCGCAGAAGCGTGTTTTTATTGCCGCAAAGGACGGCAGCTATAAAGAAATCGCTGTAAAATGCGCATCTGTCAGCACAAAGTACGTTCTTATGGCGCTTGAGGGAATAGACACGAGAGAAGCGGCTCAGGCGGAAAAAAACAGAATACTTTATCTCCATCGCAATGATATACCCGTTGAGAAGGGAGCTGTTCTTATCGCAGATATGATAGGACTTTCGGTTATAGATATAGACAGCGGGCGGGTTTACGGAAAGCTACGCGAGGTGAACGACGGTGTGGTATCAAAGCTCTACACGGTCGCGACCGAGGTCGGAGACGTTTTAATACCGGGAATTCCGGAATTTGTTAAGGAGATAGATACCGAGCGGGGCATTTTTATAAAGCCTATACCCGGTTTTTTTCCTGAAAATGAAATTTGACGTTATGACTCTTTTCCCCGATATGATAGAGAATATCCTCGGTGAAAGTATTATAGGAAGAGCGCGCAAGGCGGGCATAATTGAGGTTTCCGCGCATAATATAAGAGACTATTCAACCGATAAGCATAGAAAAACCGATGACACTCCGTTCGGAGGCGGAGTCGGAATGATAATGACTTGCCAGCCGATATATGATTGTTATGCCGACGTTATATCCGCGATTCCCGCGGAAAACAAGAAAAGGGTAATCTACATGTCTCCCAAGGGCAGAACTTTTTCTCACAGCGTCGCAAAGGAGCTTTCGGAATATGATAATCTTATCTTCCTTTGCGGACATTACGAGGGGGTAGACCAACGAGTTATCGACGAGATAGTCGACGATGAGATATCAATAGGAGACTACGTTTTGACGGGCGGTGAGATTCCCGCATGCATAGTTATAGACGCTGTCTCGCGTCTTATAGACGGAGTTTTAGCCTCGAGCGAGTGTTATGAGGGGGAATCGGTTGCCTCCGGCATTCTTGAGTATCCTCAGTACACGAAGCCAAGGGAATTCCGCGGAAGAGCGGTGCCCGAAATTCTTCTGTCGGGCGACCATAAAAAAATTGATAGATGGCGGCTTGAAGAGGCCGTAAATATAACACGGGAGCGCCGTCCCGACCTTTTGCTTTCGCATCCGGAATTTGAAGAGGCGCTTTTACCAAAGCAGAAAAGAAAAAAACACGCAAGCCGTTAATTTTACCGAAAGGAGAGCGGATAGGTTGAGCTCTAAATTTTCATCATTTAACGAAAAGCTTTTTCGTTCGAAGGAAATCAGCAGTATAGGAACTGTCGGAACGGTGAGACTTCTCAAAGGAAAGATAGTTAAGCTGCTTAATTATATCGGAAGAAGTATTGCGTACAGCTCTACTCGCTCATTTGGAAGTTTTATTCTCTCTTTCGGACTTATGAGCCTGTTTTTGCATCTTGGCGAATATTATTTTGCCGATGAGCCTGAGATTGCGCTCTCTCTCGCGGTTGGCGCTGCTTGTGCGGTGCTTGCGGTTCCTCTTCTCGTCGTTAATAAACCGATGTGTCTGGCGCTACAGGATTTTGCGCTGACAGATTATATTCTATTCGAATTTCTTCTAATTAAGAGGATGCACAGCGATACCGACCATTCTGCGGTTGTTCCGCTCGTAGCCGCTTTTTTGGGATTTATTCCGGCGATAATAGGATTTTTTGTCCCAATATATTTTGTGGTGCTTGGGATAATTATTGCGGTATTCGTCACGCTTGCGTTAATTGCTCCGGAATTTCCAATGATATTAACACTCCTTATACTTCCGTATCTTGAGCTTTTACCGTTGTCCAGGATAGTTCTTATCTCTCTGTCATTTATTACTTTTATATCCTTCGCGATTAAGGTTTTAATAGGAAAAAGAGTATATAACTTTGATATTTACGACGCAATAATAGCGATTATTATTCTTTTGGTAATGATAAGCGGAGCGCTGGGGCAAGGTCCGGATTCTCTTAAGAATTCGATTATATTCACCGTTCTTCTTTTAGGATATTTTCCGGCAAGCGATCTTATAGTTAACAGGCGTCTTGCGGATTGCGCTATGAACGCCGTTATAGTTTCGGCAATACCGATAGCGGCAGTATCTGCTGTCGAATTCGCAGTAGAGCTTCGGGCGGTTGATTTTACGTCGAAATATTCAACACCCGGAATCTCGGCCTTCTTTTCAAGTCCGTCGTCACTTGCCGCGTTTATGATAGTTGCCGCTATTCTTACACTTGCGTTTGCGCTTCAAAAGAAGAACCGAGCGAAAAAGACCTTTTATTTCTCGGTGTTTGTCTTTGAAGCATTTCTTCTCGGACTCATGCTTCAGCCCGGAGTGCTAGTCGCGGTAGCTCTTGTGTCGGTTGCTTATTTAATATTTACATCGAATAAAATTCCGCACGACGTTATTGCCGTTTTGATTGTTGCGGCGCATCTTCTTTTGCTTATACCTATTGAAAAGCTTAATGCCGTGTCAAAATATTTCGGATTTGACCTTGCGCTTCCCGCTCTCGTGTCGGGATATAAAAGAGCGCTCAAGGTATTCACCGAAAATATCTGGTTCGGAGCTGGCATAGGAGACGGGTCGTATAAAGCCGCCTCCGGAATGAATTCAAGCGGAATATTTAACACGCTCCTCGGCATAGGTGTGGAAATCGGAGTTTTTGCTCTTGTTTTGTTCGCGATTATGATTCTTATCCGTCTTCGCCACCTTTCTTACTATCGGCATTATACTAAAAAATCATTTGTAAATACAGCCGTTAATATGACGGCGCTTGTTACGGTTGCTCTCTTAATATACGGCTCGTTTGCCGATATATTTGAGAACGCGGCGGTTTTCTACCTATTCTGGACAGTGTTCGGTATATGTACCTCATCGCTCAGAACGGCAAGAAAAGAGTACGATGACCGCCTTGGATACTACGGCGATTTAAGAAGCGCCGAGTCTTCCGCAATCGATATTTCGATAATAGAATAAAATCTTTTAAAGTTTTTTGAAAAAAGTATTGATTTTTATTTAACAATTTGATATACTTGTAATGATAATTATCTAAGGAGATATATCCTATGGTTTCTCGCAGCGTAAAAATAAAGAACAGCGTCGGCCTTCATGCAAGACCCGCAACCTTCTTTATCCAAAAGGCAAATTCCTACAAAAGCTCCATTTGGGTAGAAAAAGAAGATTGCAGAGTTAATGCTAAGAGCCTTCTCGGTGTTCTTTCACTTGGGATCGTGGAAGGTACGACTATAACTCTTATTGCCGACGGCAGTGATGAGGCTTCCGCTATAGACGGTCTCGTTGCTCTTGTTGACAGCGGATTCGCGGAATGTTGACATAACTCATATTTAAGGTGCTGTCTCAAGTATGACTTGCGGCAGCCCTTTGTTTTTGGAGGTTGTATTTTGACCGTAATAGAAAGACTTCGGAAGAAGGCAAATTCTTTGCCTCAGTCTCCCGGAGTTTATATAATGAAAAACGATGGCGGAGACGTAATATACGTCGGAAAGTCAAGGAAACTCAAAAACCGCGTCACCTCTTATTTTACGGGACAGAAGCGTTCATTAAAAACCGAGAGAATGGTCAGCCTCGTAAGAGATTTTGATTTCATATTATGCGATACGGAAATTGAAGCGCTAACACTTGAGAACGTGCTTATAAAAAAGCACTCGCCAAGGTACAATATTAAGCTTAAGGATGCTAAATCATATCCGTACATCAAGGTTACGGGAGAGGAATATCCTAAGCTTTTCGTCACGCGTGACAGAAAAAGCGATAAGGCAAAGTACTTCGGTCCGTATCAAAGCTCCCAGGGAGCGCACGCGGCGCTTGACGCGGTTATGCGCATATTTACTCTCGCAACCTGTAAGCGCTCGTTCCCAAGGGATATAGGCCGTGAGCGGCCTTGTATATATCGCGATATGGGAAGGTGCATCGCGCCCTGCGCGGGAAAGGTTTCCTCTTCGGAATACCGCTCTCTTGTAAAATGCGCGGAGTGGGTCCTCGACGGAAATATTAAAGAAACAAAAGGCATGCTTACCTCCGAAATGAACGAGGCAGCTGAGAATATGGAGTTTGAGCGCGCAGCCGCGATACGGGACAGTATATACGCTCTTGAGCGTCTTTCGGAAAAACAAAAGGTGGTCGCTGATGCTAAGGTAAACCGCGACGTCTTCGCTATGTATACGTCGGATACTGAGGGAGTTCTCGCTATGCTTTCTATACGATCGGGAGCGCTCGTTAATAAAAACGAGTTTATTCTGTCGGTAAACGATCTTGTAAGTCCGGATGACGCGATATCGCTCATTGCGGATTATTATGATACAGCGGGAAATATACCGAGAGAGGTTATGCTTGATTTTTCTCTTACGGAGGAGGATATTCAGCTTTTGTCAGAATATCTCTCGCTTGGAACCAAATATAAGGTTTCGGTCAGAGTTCCCGAGAGGGGAGACGGAAGAGCGCTTTGTGATATGGCGCTTGAAAACGCGAAAGAATCCGCAAGGCAGCACAGGCTTGAAGGCGAGAGGGAGGATAAAAACCTTAAAAGATTTGCCGAGCTTCTCGGACTTTCTGAAATGCCGGCGCGAATTGAGGCGTATGACATATCAAATATAGGAAACGAAAGCATTACCGCGTCAATGGTGGTATATTCGGGCGGAAAGCTTAAAAAAAGCGATTACAGAACCTTTACCGTGAAAACTACAGCCGGTGCTGACGATTACGGTTCGATGCGCGAGGTACTTGGCAGACGGTTTTCTCATATAGGAGACGGAAGCGCGTCTCTCGGCGAATCGCCTGACCTTATTCTCCTTGACGGAGGAGCGGCGCACGTAGGAGTGGTAAGGGAGCTTATGGTTTCAAAGGGAATAGAAATCCCCCTTTTCGGAATGGTGAAGGATGATTTTCATAAGACGAGAGCTATAACAGACGGTGAAAGGGAAATATCTATAGCTCAAGAGACCGGTGTTTACGCTTTCGTTTACAAGCTCCAGGAGGAAGCGCACAGATTTGCCGTTAAAAAATCGCAAGGAGCAAAGATAAAAACTCTGACGCATTCATCCCTTGAGAAGATAAGCGGAATAGGGCCTAAAAAGGCAAAGCTTCTTTTGCATTCAATGCCGCTTTTTAAAATACGTACGGCAGAGGTGGACGAGCTCGCGGCAGTGAAGGGCGTATCGCGTACCGATGCGCAAAACATATACGAATACTATCATAAAAAATAAAGGACGGTGACACCCGTGTTAAGAATTATAACCGGAACAGCCAAAGGTAAAAAAATAGAAACTCTTCTGGGAGAGGCTACCCGCCCAACCTCAGAGAGAATAAAAGAAGCTGTATTTTCATCGATACAGTTTGATATAGAAAACAGGCGCGTGCTTGACCTTTTCGCAGGGTCCGGTCAGCTTGGACTTGAAGCGCTCTCAAGAGGCGCGGCTTCAGCAAGCTTCGTTGATTCGGAGAGGGAAGCAATCGATATTGTTAAGAAGAACGCGAGAACCACGGGATTTTTTGACAAGTGCAGATATATAGTAAGCGACTGGCGGAATTTTATCAGAAAATCGTCGGGAAAAGATAAGTACGATCTCGTTTTTATTGACCCGCCGTACGCTATGGAATGCTGCAAGGACGCGCTTATGCGTCTTTCCGAGGCATCTTTGCTTGAGGGGGGCGCTATAGTCGTTCTCGAAAGCGGAACCGAGGATATATCGGCCGGTGATATTTCGGGATTTGAGGTTATCAAGTCGACGCATTACGGAAAAAAGACTTTTGTGAATATTCTGCTTTACAGAGGTGAGGAAGAATGAAGGCGCTTCTTCCGGGAAGCTATGACCCCGTAACTCTCGGGCATCTCGAAATAATAAAGCGCGCCGCTTCTGTTTTTTGCGAAGTATACGCCGTCGTTTTTATCAACCCCGAAAAAAAATATCTTTTTTCCGCAGAGGATAGGCTTGAAATGCTGAGACTCGCAACAGAGGAATTTCCGAATGTAAAAGTTGATTTTTCTGACGGATTTGTCGTGGATTATATGAAAAAAGAGGGAATCGGGAAAATAGTCAAGGGATACAGAAATCAGACGGACTATGAGTACGAGCTCCTGCAGGCCGAATATAATTTGAAGCACGGCGGATTTGAGACTGAGCTATGGCAGGCAGGGGAGGATATGAAGAATATCAGCTCTACAAAAGCGAGAGAAGCGATAGCGAAAGGTGAATCTCTCGAAAAAATTCTGCCGAAAAAAGTTATTTCATACGTCAATACTCATTGACAAAACTATATATTTAGTTTATAATAAATAAGTTAATACTTTACGTTTTTACAGTAAGAAAGGACTTTCCTAAGATGAAAGAAAAAATCAGTGAACTGAAGGCTCGGTTTGACGCGGAGCTCGCACAGGCAACCGACGCTTCGGCGCTTGAGACGTTGAGAGTAAATTTCCTCGGCAAAAAGGGCGCTGTCGCAGAGCTTATGAAGGGGCTTCGTGACGTTGAGGATAAAAAGAGTGCGGGTCAGCTTATCAATACCTTTAAAAACGAAGTTGAGGCGGCTATAGCGTCAGCTGAGGAGACGATTAAGCTTGCTGCAATCGAAGCACAGGTAAGGGGAGCAAAGAAATACAATCCTACACTCGCCTATGAAAGAGAGCTTGGCTCTTACCACCCAATCACTCTTGCGACGCGTGAGGTCGAAGAGGTTTTTGAAAGCATGGGCTTCACAATAGAAAACTATGCCGAGATAGTTGACGATTATCAGTGCTTTGAGGCGCTTAACATACCTAAGCACCACCCCGCGAGAGATATGCAGGACACCTATTATCTTGAAAACGGACAGCTTCTCAAGACTCATACCTCTGCGGCACAGAACGCTATTATGAAAAAGTACGGCGCTCCTCTCAGAGCTATATTCCCCGGCCGCTGCTTCAGAAACGAGTCTACAGACGCCTGTCACGAGAATACCTTCTTCCAGATGGAAGGCATGATGATAGACGAAAATATATCTATATCAAATCTTATTTACTTTATGAAAACAATGCTTTCCGAGGTTTTCAAAAGAGACGTAAAGGTAAGACTCCGTCCGGGATTTTTCCCGTTTGTCGAGCCGGGATTTGAGCTTGATATAAACTGTGAGATATGCGGCGGCGCAGGCTGCCCTTCATGTAAGAATTCCGGCTGGCTTGAGCTCTGCCCCTGCGGTATGATTCATCCGAACGTTCTTAAAGAGGGCGGAATAGATATCGAGAAGTATTCCGGATTCGCATTCGGTCTCGGTCTCACACGTCTTGCGATGATGAAATACGGCGTCAAGGATATCCGAGATTTCAACAGCGGAAATCTTAAAGCGCTCTCGCAGTTCAAGTCAATATAAGGAGGCAATAAGAAAATGTTTTTATCGATGAATTGGATAGGCGATTTCGTTGACCTCTCGGGGCTTGATAAAAAATCGCTTATCAGAAACTTCACATTATCCACAGCTGAAGTGGAGGATATATTTGTAAAGGGTGAGGATACTCACGGCGTTGTCGTAGCGAAAATTCTTTCGGTTGAGAATCATCCCACTTCAAAGAAGCTTCATCTTTTGAAGGTTGACACGGGTGCTGAGGTGCTTGATATAGTTTGCGGCGCGCCTAATGTAAGAGAGGGAATGAAGGTTGCTCTTGCAACTTCGGGCGGCTCAGTATGCGGCCATCCCATAACTCCCGCAACTATTGCAGGATTTACCTCATACGGTATGTGCTGCTCGGAGGCGGAGCTTGGAATCAGCGACGACAATTCGGGTATTTGGGAGATAACCGACGATATTCCGCTCGGAACTGACATTAAGTCTGTATATGGAATCGACGATATAATCTTCGAGGTTGATAACAAATCTCTTACAAACCGTCCTGACCTTTGGAGCCATTACGGTATTGCCCGTGAATTTGCTACGATAACGGGAAGAGAGCTTAAACCCATACCCGTGCGCGATATTTCGGAATTTGATAATCTTCCCGCAGTCGCTGTCGACGTTAAGGCAACAGAGCTTGTATGGCGTTACAGCGCAATCAAGGTTGAAAATATCAGGCGCAAGGTAAGCCCAGTAAATATGAGAATACGCCTTTATTACTGCGGCTCGCGCGCTATAAACTTCCTTGCTGACCTTACGAACTACGTGATGATGGAAGTCGGTCAGCCCATGCACGCGTTTGATAACAGAAAGGTTGATAAAATCGAGGTTCAGACCTTTAAATCGGGACTTAAATTTACGACTCTTGACGGTATCTCGCGCGATATTGACGAAAATATGCTTATGATAACGTCGGGTGATCAGCCTGTCGCAATAGCCGGTGTTATGGGCGGTGACGCATCTAAAATTGAGGATGATACCGATTCGCTCCTTCTTGAGTCTGCAACCTTCGACGGAGTATCGGTAAGAAAAACGACGACGCGTCTCGGACTTCGTACCGACGCTTCAATGAGATATGAAAAGATGCTCGACCCCGAGCTTTGTAAAATTGCGACCGAGCGTCTTCTTAAGCTCCTTTTCGAGTGTGACTCGGGCGCTAAGGTTGTTTCATCTTTTACCGACTGCTACGTAAATAAGTATGAAACAATAGTTCTTAACTTTGATAAGAAGTACGTTGACCGCTATACAGGAATAAATATTCCGGAAGAAACTATAGTAAAAACTCTCACGGGTCTTGGCTTCGGTATAAAATGCGACAAAGGAAACTTCACGGTTACAGTTCCCTCGTGGAGAGCTACCAAGGACGTAACCATAAAGGCGGACATTATTGAGGAGATTACGAGAATCTACGGATATGATAATTTTGACGTATTTACGTCGGAGAGCGCTCTTCTTCCCGTTCGCAAGGAGGTTCTCAAGTCCGATGAGGACAGAATGAAGGATATACTCGTGAAGAGCTACCGTTTGCACGAGGTTCATTCTTATATCTGGTCCGACGTTCAGAAGAACAAGGAGCTCGGTATAACAACTCCCGAAAACGTTGCGATTCTCAACGCGCAGACCCCCGACCATAAATTTCTCCGCGTATCAATGATACCCACGCTTCTTTCCTTCGTTAAAGAAAATAAGAGCTACCTTGATACCTTCGGCATCTTTGAGATAGGACATACTGTTGAGGGGCTGAAGGATAACGGATGCTGTAATGAGATGAATAAGCTTGGATGCGTTCTCTTCTCAAAGTGTGAGAGCGAGGAAGCTCTCTTTATGAGAGCGAGAGATATTATTTCGGAAATCGTCTCTGATATTCTTCATAAAGACGTATGCTTCAAGGCAATAGAGGCGGCATACGATTTCCAGCATCCCGTAAATGCCTTTGCGGTAAATGCTGAGGGTGAGACGGTAGGTTATATTTCTGTTCCTCATCCCGTTGTAAGCGGTAATATTGATAAAAAGTGCGCCGTTGCGTTCTTTGAAATACGCACCGAAGATTTCGCTAAGGTTAAAGCGGGCTTGACAAAATATAAGGAGCCCTCGAAATTCCCCGCAATAGATATCGATATCACCTTTAATGCCGATATATCTGCGGTTGAATTCGGAAAGCTCGTCTCTCTGGCAAAGGCTGCCGCGGGGGATATTCTTGCCGACGTTAAAGTTAAAGATATCTACACTGCTGACGGAGTAACAGCTCTCACTCTCAGATTCTCATTTGTTTCAAGGGAGCGTACTCTTACAAAGCAGGAGCTTATGCCCGCAACCGAAAGCATTGCGAAAGCTCTTTCGGGAATGGGTCTTACTGTAAAAGTATAAAAATATAAGAAAACAAAGAATAAATTCCGTAAAGGAACAGTTTGCTTGGAACTTAAAATCAAAAGGTTGCTTTATTGAGATGCTAACATACGAGGGCAGCGCAAGTTGAGACTTGAGCTGCCCTCGTTTTGAATTTTATTCAATTACAGGTGGATTGATTCCGTCGGGAACTGCGCCTGATTCAATATAATCGAGATACGCGTCGTAGTATGAAAGAATTATGTCGTTCGCTTCTTCATCGGTTATTTCATCTACATCGCTGTAGTTATCGGTGACGTACTGCGCCATTTTATCGACAATTTCCTTTTCAAGCGTAATGTTGTTCTCTTTAAGAGTGCTGTCAAGCGCGAGCGAAATTTCTGTCACGTATTCCTCTTCGGTTGCAAAATACTCCTTTCTGATTGAAAGAATATCTTCGTTCAGACTGTTTTTTATGTTGTCATAAGTTTGTAAAGCATCTTCGCTGATTCCGGCTTCTTGACTCATTACCGTGACGGATAGTTTGGTTACAAGCGTTACGAGGGGTTTCGTTCTTTCGTTTGAGTTTATCGTATTTACAACTCTGTTAACCGTTGTCTCGCCATCGGCGCCGCGCCTTGTAAGAACGTCGAGCATGGCGTCTGAGCCTTTGTCAAACGAGTTTAAGACTCCGTCGCGTGAGAGAATGAAAAGCACGTTTTTGACTGTATCAAGGTCAGTGTTAATATTTGACGGGGCTGCCGTATGGAAAATTGAGACGGCTGAGTCTATAACGGATTTAAACGGCTCTTCGATTTCAATATTAAAATTTCCGTCGGTATATGAGTGTGAAAGAGCGTTAACCGAACCTGCTATAAGCTCGGTAAGATATTCGCTTCCGTTTGCCGTTTCAAGAATTCTGCTAATTGCAGCCTCGTTTTCGGGGTTAAGATTTTTAAAATCTGCGCCTCTTAGACCGTCAGCTTCGCTTATTATTCTGGAAACGTCGGGAATAAGAGCGGTCATATCCTCGGACCTGCCGTCTAAATCAACGGTAGCTATTTTTGTATATAGCGCGTTTATTCCGTATTTTCCAAACGTTGTAAACACGGGACTTTCTACGGTGTTTTTTAAATATATGTCGTATTTTTCCGTAAGCTGAACAGTTGCCGTGTCCTCGGGAGATTCTTCTTTAAGAAGTGTAACAGAATTTGAAAGAGAAGAGCCGAGCCCGATAATTGGCATAAGAATAAGTCCCGCAACCGCGACACCCTGTATGAATCCAAGCCCCATACCGAGCAGTCTCGTTAAAAAATTATTTCTGCGTTTTCTGAATCCGAAAATCGCTGAGAGTATACCGTGTACTATCAGCATTACAGAGCTCACCGTAATAAAGCAGACTACGAAAATTATTGGCATTACAATAAGCGACATAGGAATTGCGAGTATAAGCTCAATAGTGTGAACGTCAAAATTATGAATCCACGGTACGCTTTGAGTTAATACGCCCTTATTTATTAAAAGCTGTTCTATATCAGCGGCTGTTTTGCCGTCAAGGTATTCAGAAATTTTAGTAAATACCGAAGCGGAGAGAATGAAACTTATAACTCCCGACGCGACTACTGTCAGCGTTCTGATAAGCTGCCTCGATATTCCTCGGCTGAAGCCTTTCATCGCCCCGATAATTCCGAGCAGAGCAACTATGCCAAGAAATACCTCGGGCATAATATTAAGAAGTGAATTTATCATATTAGATCCTAATCATATAAAATGGATTTGGTTAATAAAATAATAAGAATATCAGGAGTGGATAAGATTCCATACTTTTAATACGGCTATCTGGGTTTTGGCATCCTTAATTTCTCCAGACATTACCATTTCGTATAGGTCACGCAAAGGAATTTTCTCAACCTCGAGGAATTCGTCCTCGTCAAGTTTTCTGTCTGTAAAGGTAATATCCTCTGCGAGATACATTCTGATTTTTTCTCCGACAATAGCAGGTGAGGGAATAATCTCTCCGAGGTCCGTATATTTTTTTGCGACTGCGCCTGTTTCCTCGCGCAGCTCTCTTTTTGCAGCCGCGAGGGTATCTTCACCGATATAATTAAGTTTACCTGCCGGAATTTCCAAGAAAATTCTTTTGTGCGGGTATCTGTATTGGCGTTCCATAAGAACGCATCCGTCGGAGAGCAGGGGAATTACGCAAACAGCCCCTATATGAAGGCAGACTTCGCGGGTCGCCTCGTTTCCGTCGGGGAGAGTGACGGTATCCCGAACGACGTTTAGAACCTTTCCTTCAAATATTACTTCTCGTTTAATCTGCTTTTCTTCAAGACTGTTCATCGTTAATATGCCTTTCGTTTATTTATGAGAAGAACTCACAGCGATACGCCGTGAGTCCAATCGGTACACCGATTATTTTATCATATTTTTTTAAATGTGTCAACCATATTTTGTCGATAGAGTTTAAATTTTACACTATGTACATATTTGACAAAACAATCGAAAAAAAACAATAAAAACTGTTTACTTTCTATAAAAAACGTGCTATAATATATTTAGCATAAACTCTCTGCGTCAGCAACACTCAGGAAAGGATGAATGCATATGAAGATTACGATTTACGGAAAACAGATGACCGTGCGGGAAAGTCTAAAGGAAGCTATTGAGAGAAAGCTTCGGAAATTCGATAAGTTTTTTGGCGAAGATACCGAAGCGTTTGTGACCTGCAAGGTGCGCAAAGGAGTCAAGATTCTCGAAATTACCGTAAATTACGGTGGCGCAACGTTTCGCTCGGAAGAGGAGAGCGAGACCTTTATAACTGCCCTTGACCGCGCCGCAGAGGGACTTGAACGTCAGATACGCAAGAACAAAACCCGCCTTGAAAAAACCGTGAAGCGCGGTGCGTTCAGCGTTGTGGATTTTGACGATGACGACGAATACGAGGAAGAGGCGGAGTTTGAGATAAGAACGAAATCCTTCCCCTTTAAGCCTATGACACCGGAGGAAGCCATTCTTCAGATGAATCTTTTAGGACACAGTTTCTTTGCATTTACAGATGCCGAAACGCAAAACGTATGCGTTGTTTATAAACGTAAGGAGGGAAGCTACGGTTTGATAGTTCCCGAAAAATAGAATAAATACAGTATAAAATCAGAGCTGAGATACCGCAAAACCGTGATATCTCAGCTCTGATTTTAAGAAGTCAACCACGGCAAAGCACCCTGTCTAACTTATGTTTTATTTCTGACGATAGCTTTTTTGCTTTGTGTCTGAGCAGTTTTCTTATTTACGCGCTTTTGAACAGGCTGCGGCTTTTTTGCTTTGGGGTGAGGCGCTTTTTTCTGCACGGGTTTAGACTGCTTAGCTGTTCGTTTGCTTTTTTGCTTCTCGATTTCCTGCAAAATTTTCTCAGCCGCCAGGGCTTTTGCTTCGCGCTTTCCATATGCGCGCGCCCTTGCAACGTATCCGAGAAAGCGACATTCTATTTCATATTCGCGTGACGTGGGTGTTGAATCCTGGGTTTCGCCGAGGTCGCGGAATTCGGGAGATGTTTTCTTTTCCTTTGATGCGTATTCTTTTAGCTTTTGTACAGAAAGGACTGCTTCTGCCGATGCTGTCATAACCTTAAGCTTTTCGAACTCGCATATAAGCGCCGAAAGGGCTTCCTCTGCCGCGGCAGAGTCGGCAAGCTTGAGGTTCTTTCCTTGACCTATACCGTAAATCTTATCTCCGATATAGCATGCGCGCTCGTAAATCTTTTTGTGATCCGGACCGCTTTCCGAAATAGTTTTATAAATCGGGGCGGGGCGCTTATGTCTTTTATCTGCGCACCATTCCTGAAGGGAGTTTTTATAGCTCTGTATAGGCGCGCCCCTTTCGCTTGAATATGATTTAACCTCAAGCATTTTGGAAACCGAATTTATTACACGCTTCATATCGTTTCCCGAATCAATGTATATTGCGCCGATTATGCTTTCAAAAAGGTCCTCCATAACAGACGGCTCATTTTGTACGCTGAGCTTTGCGTCGCCTTCTCCGAGCAGGAGATATTTTTCAATATTCATGCTTTTGGTCGCGAGCGAAAGATTTTTTTTATCGCTGAGTTTTGACTTTATATTCGAAAAATCACCTTCGGTAAGATCGGTCGAAATTCCGTGCTCGTATCTTTTTATGCAGTCTCGCATAAGAAGTGTTACGATTGCCGCGGAAAGAACGCTGTCGCCGAAAAATTCAAGAACTTCGTTAGACTGGTATTTCAGTCCCGATTCACCGCGGTTTTCGTTGCAAAAGCTGCTTCTTGTGAAAGCTTGCTTTAAAAGGCTTTTATCGTTAAAGGTGTAGCCTATTTTTTCTTCAATCTCTTTTATATACTTCTCAAAATCCATTTTAATTCCAATCTTTTCTGTTTGTTTTAAGTATATTTTATCATTTTGTTATCAAAATGTCAAGAAAGTACCAATAAAATTGCCTCCTCTTGACAAAACTGAATAATAATGCTATTATATAAAATATATAGGTTTGTGAGTGCAAGGTTAAATCTCTTTATTATTTTCTCTAAAGGAGCTTATGATGCAGAACGAAAGCCGCGGAATATTTACTGCAATAGAAAACTTTATAGATATGATTATTAATCTTATGGCCTTTCTTGTTGCGTACGTATTCGTTTTAATGATCGAAAGTCCTAAGATTTCGCTTGCTCATCCGGCAACTGTTGCCATTTTGTTTTTTAATCTTATGGCATCGTCATTTACTTATCATATATGCAATCTGTACAGACCTTCAAGATATATGAAGCCTTTCCGCAGTATTCCCGAGGTGTTTAAGGTCAATTTGATATACTTTGGAACATTGGCTGTTGTTGCTACGTTTATGACAAGAGTGGGATACAGGCAGTTCGTCCTTTTTTGGATACTTTTTTCTGCCGCTATATCAACCGCATTCCTGTCGTTCAAGCGTCACATAATAAAGGTAATTCTGGTTGCTTTGCGTGCTAAACAGTATCATCTCAGGAAGGTTATTATTATCGGAGACAATACCGCGACGGCTGTTGATTATATCAAAGAAGTAGCGTCAAATTCGCAATACGGTATGATGGTTATAGGATACGTAGGCGATAAAATAGATCCTGATGCAATCGGAGTTGAAAAGCTCGGAGCATTTAAGGATCTTGCGCAGATACTTGATAAGTACAGACCGACAGACGCGGTTTTTGCAATAGACGCGTATGATAAGCGGCATCTTATCCGCCTTGTCAATATGTGCGACGACCGTTGTATAAAGGTGTACTTTCTGCCCGTTATTTACGGATTCTTTAAAAACTCAAGACAGATAGAGCAGATTGGAAACGTGCCGGTTATCAATATTCACAGCACTCCTCTTGATAATATGGCAAACGCCGCAATTAAGCGCGTGTTTGATATAATAGGATCGTCTTTATTGATTATTCTTACGAGCCCAATTATGATTTTTGCCGCGATAGGCGTATATATTTCCTCACCGGGTCCTATCTTCTTCAAGCAGAAAAGAGTAGGGCGGCTCGGCAAAAAATTTACCATGCTGAAATTCCGCTCAATGAGAGTCAACGCGCAGTCAGACAAGGCGTGGACCACAGGAACAGACCCGAGAAAAACGAGATTCGGCACCCTCCTGCGCCGCACCGCAATAGACGAGCTTCCTCAGCTTTTTAACGTGCTTATGGGAAACATGTCGCTCGTAGGGCCCAGACCGGAGATTCCCGTTTTCGTAGAGCACTTTAAAGAAATAGTTCCGCTTTATATGATAAAGCATTACGTTAAGCCGGGAATAACCGGACTTGCGCAGATAAAGGGCTTCAGAGGAGACACCTCTATCGAAGCAAGAATACATGAGGATATCGCGTATATTGAAAACTGGTCGCTTATGCTTGATATATACGTTCTACTTAAGACACCGCTTAAGGCGATAAACAAAAATGAAAAATACGTTGCTCCTTCAAAAGAAGGTAATACGGAAGGGGAGCCCGCGGTAGCTGAAAAGCCTATCGAAGCGGAGAAAAAGGAAAAATCTGATGAGTAAAATACTTTATGCGGCGGGAACGATGGATCATATAAAAAGCTTTCATCTTCCTTATCTTGAGGCTCTTAGAGCAGACGGACACGAGGTGTTCGTTATGGCAAAGGGCAGGGATGCGGATTTTGATATAGGTTTTGTCAAAAAGATGCTGTCGGCAAAAAATACCGAATGCAGAAGGAAAATAAAAAAAATACTTAAACGCGAAAAGTTTGACGTAATTATATTAAATACGACTCTCGCCGCGTTTCATATAAGGCTTTGCCTTTCTAAAAAAAGGCGTCCAAAGGTAATTAATCTCGTTCACGGATATATGTTTCCGGAGCTTATTAAAACAACGAGGGATAAGATATTCCTTTTCTGTGAAAAGCTTCTACGAAAAAAGACCGATGATATTATGGTTATGAACAGCGAGGATTATGATATCGCAACTAAAAATAAGCTTTGTCTCGGAGAGGTAAGAATGACACTCGGCATGGGTGCGTCGGTTTCCGAAACAGTATTGTCTCCCGAAACAATAAGAAAATATACCGAGAGCGAAGGGAAGTACGTTCTTTGCTTTGTCGGAGAGCTTTATAAGGCGAAAAACCAAAGAATGCTTATATGCGCTTTGCCGGAGATTCAGCTTGAGATACCGAACGCGGTTCTCTGGCTCGTCGGAGAGGGCGCTGACAGGCTTGAGCTTATTGAACTTGCGGACGAGCTTAAAATATCAAATTCGGTATGCTTTGTAGGAAGAAAGAAGAACCCGTGCGACTATATTCGGGCATGCGATCTTTACGTTTCGGCAAGTGAAAAGGAAGGTCTTCCTTTTAATATCATGGAATCTCTCGGCTGCGGAAAGATTACTCTCGCCTCGGATATAAAAGGGCATCGCGATCTTATCGAGGACGGCAAATCCGGAATTCTTTATTCCCCGGGAGATATAACCGATTTTGTAAATAAGGTAAAGGATATACACAAAGGGAAGATATCGATTGATCCTGAGGATGCCGTTTCAAGATATATCGTTTATTCGAAAGACAACGCGTTTCCGAGCACATACGGAATTATGAAGGAGCTTATTGAAAAATGATCTCCTCCGTAAAAAAATATTTGACTGTCGCAAATATAAGAGCTTTTTATATGAGCGATATATATCCCGCGCTGATATGCTTTATTGTCGCTCTCGGAAGTATAAGCGGACTTGAATTTTATTTTAATTTTCTTCACACGGCTCTTGCGTGCGGCGCGTTTTGGATATCAAAGTCCATACGCCCATTGATGATTTCGTTCTTGACGTACGTTATGCAGGTTTCGGTAAAAAACTCTCCGTTTTTTCCAAGCTATTCGGATTATTATTTTAGCGGCTGGCGGCTTGTTTTAATTATTATTATTGCATGCGCAATAGTTGCTTCTTTAGTTGCGTTTGCAGTTAAAAACCGCGTGTACAGCAAGGTTTCGTTTAAAAATACCCCTTGCCTTTTGTCCCTTCTTTTGCTTTCTCTTGCATTCCTTTCAAACGGATTGTTTTCGGGACGCTGGAAGCTTGGCAATATAGTTTTTGCCTTTGCGAACATTGCGGTGTATTTATTGATTTTTATACTTTTCTATCACGGATTTACCGATGATGAAAGAGCTGAGGGCATTTCAAAGTATTTTGCTTATATTTCGATGCTTGTTTCCTTTGTAATAAGCGCTGAGATTATTGCCCATTTTATTACGGCTGATAACGTATTTATAGACGGCTCAATAAATAAAGTGGCGATGGCGCTCGGCTGGGGCATATGGAACCTTGTCGGAGTGTCCCTTTCGGTACTTATTCCCGTTATATTTTACGGAATGCACGTCAATAAATATCCCTGGCTCTATTTTGCCGCTGCAACGCTCACTTACGTTATGGCGCTTCTCACAATGTCGCGCAATGCGCTTGTGTTTGCAACGCTTTCCTATGGGGCGTGCGTAATTATTTCCTGCTTTAGAGGTAAAAATAAACGTGTTTTCAGAATAATTACAGCTGCCGGAGTTGTATTCGTAATAATTCTCGGTGCGCTTCTCTGGGATAAAATCGAAGAGCTTCTGCGCGATTATTTTGAACGCGGATTTTCTGATAACGGCAGATACGCGCTCTGGCGCGCTGCGTTTGACAATTTTCTTGACGCGCCGATATTCGGCATGGGCTTTTACGGCTTTAACGTTGAGACTGACGTTTTCGGTCCTCTTGCAAAGCAGGCGCATAACACTGTGCTGCAGCTTCTTTCAGCAACAGGAATAGTAGGCTTCTCGGCTTATGCGTACTACAGATTTTCCACAGTCAAACCGATTTTCAAAAAGCCGAGCCTTATGAAATCTATGATGGCGATTTCAATTGCCGTACTGCTTTTTGGCAGCCTTCTTGATAATTTCATATTTAATATATATCCGATGTTTCATTATACTATGGCTCTCGTTATTATTCACAAATCGGATAGGGAATAAAAACAGCTCCGCAGATGGCATAAATAAACATCTGCGGAGCTGAAAACAAAATAAATTCATAAAAAACAAAAAAACTTTTAAAAACATCTTGACTTTTATCGTTTTCTATGATATAATAACCAAGCGAGATTTTGAGGGAGACCTCAAATAGCGAAATGGCGGATTAGCTCAGTTGGCTAGAGCGTCCGGTTCATACCCGGCAGGTCGTTGGTTCAAATCCGACATCCGCTACCATTTAAGGCCCGTTGGTCAAGCGGTTAAGACACGGCCCTTTCACGGCTGTAACATGGGTTCGATTCCCGTACGGGTCACCAAAAATAACACCATCCGAACTTGGATGGTGTTATTTTTTGTTGATGCGCTTCGCGCAAGAACCAATTCAAAACGCATCGCGTTTTGAATTGGGTTCGAAGCATTGCTCCGCCGTCTCCTGTGGAGACTTCGCAAGGCGGGGCAAATTCCCGTACGGGTCAAATCTATTAAATAATTTATTAAAACTAGTTTGAATAATTACGCAGTCTTGAATATTACGCCTGACTGTGCTATAATGGTTTTAAAGAACTTGTTTTGGAGACTTTATGTATAATCTTAACTCTTTATATAACTTTAAGAATCCCATAAGACATTTTTTTAATCTCGACAAGGTAATGTTTGCCGCTTCGGAGAATTTGCAATATTCTGATCTTAATTGGACGGCGCCGGTTAAGTTTAACATTTTTAAAACCGATAGGTCGCAAAGAACCATTTCCTTTCCCAATATACTGAATTTTTATCACGCTGTCAAATGCTTTGCGGACGAGCCGTTATTTTATCACATCGACCAAATAAGCGAAAGAAAAAGGGTGTTTCCCGACCTTGATACAGGTGAGTTTTCTACTTACAGCTATTACAGCTCGCTGAAAAGAGATATTTTTAATCTTACAAAATACGACAAGCTTCTTATTCTTGATATTAAGAGCTTTTATGGCAGAATATATACTCACGATCTTGGATTTGACGGAAGCAGTGATAAAAAGCTTGAGCAAAGAGTAAGCTCGCTATACAACGGACGCACCAATGGGCTGCTACTCGGCTCTTATTTATCGTTATACCTTGCGGAGCTTGTTTTATATAAAATTGAAAAGGTTCTCGATGAGGGACTAAAGCGAAGTAATATAGACTGTCATTACGAATATTTTTCGGATGATTTTTATTTCTTTTGCAACGAAACGGACGTCGAGGAAATTAAAAGTATATTTGCAAAAGCTTTGGAAAGCTTTGAGCTTAGTCTAAATTATGATAAGATAGCCGAATTTGATTTTGAGGAGTACACTAAAAACAACAACCTCGAAAAGCTGTGGAAGAAAATAATCAAGCTTGCAGAGCAAAAAGATAAAGAGGGGGAAAGGGAGAGGAAAAAGATATTCTCCCCAATATATACTCAGCTTGTTTACAGACTTGGACAGATTTCTGAATTAAAGTATAAAAGGATTTTTTTGGCTAACTTTTTTAAAACATATTATTTTGTAAATTTAGAGCCGCAAAAATATATCCTTTCAAAGTCTGATATGAATTATATATGCTATATATATAAGCTGATGCCCGAGGCAATTCTATACTCGTTACATAAAATCAAAGAAATCGAGGGCTTTGACGCTGATAAATTTAAGGATTTTGTTCTTGCGAGATTTAATGCGTCCTTAAACGGTGAAAGACAGGAAGAACAGGTTTACTTTTATTACGCGGTGAAGCTTTGCGGATTTGACTCTGAGCTTTTGCGCTTTAAAGAAAGGGTGCTAAGAACAGAGAACCAGATTCTTATTTCATATTACATCTGTGACGGATTAATAACTAAAGAGGATTATCAAAAATATATAGATAATTACAGCGAATCCGAATGGCTTCAGAATTATCATTATTTGCTTAAATGCGATAAGAATAACACAGCTATTCTTATTCCCGAAATTGTGAAAAAAGAAAACCAGAAAAAAAGCTATACGGATTTTTATAAATTGAATTTAGATAATGATATACCGATTGTCAAACCTATTTGCCAGGTGACCGGGGATATTGAAAGATTTTTGAAAATCAGACTATACATCGCAAAATATGCAAGAAAACGTTTTGGCGTTTAAAAAGATATGCCAATATATGAATGAATATAAAAGGAGCTTGAATAGAATTTTAAAAATATGAGAAAGAAAATATCGTTTTATTTGAAGTGGTTAATAACAGCGGTTGCACTTGTTGGAGTTGTCCTCAGCTTCTTTAACGCAACAGCTGACGGTTATTCGCACTGGTCAAAAAGGCTTTTGTACTTCACGTCGGAATCAAACATCTGGATAGCGTTAAGCTGTCTTTCGATACTAATGCTTCCATGCTTTAAGGGGGTATCAAACAGTACCCGTGTTAAAAATTCGCTTTATGTTTTAAGGTACGTATTTACGGTGTCAATAACGCTCACGGGCTTTATTTTCTGCGCGGTCCTCGCGCCAGGAGCTAAAAACGATAATTATAACGCGTGGACTGTGGCAAGCGTTATGACTCACGTTATAGTTCCCGTGCTTTCGGTGCTTGATTTCTTTCTTGATGAATACAGGGTGCATCTCAAAAGAAAACATATGCTATATACCGCTATTCCCCCGTTTTTATATCTGATATTTGCGAGTATACTCGGTTTTATGAACGTAGATTTTGGAAGAGGAGATACATTTCCGTACTTCTTTATGAATTACAAATCACCTGCCGGAATCTTTGGAACGTCCGACGTTATGCCATATAAAATAGGCTCGTTCTATTGGATAGTCTTTATGCTCCTCGTGATACTCAGCATTAGTGCTTTTTATAGAAAATTGTATAACAAAAGCAAATTATAAAATTTCAAATCGCACATTGACTTTTATAATTTAGAAATTTACCGTAAAAAAATACGTGAGTTTTTCAAATTTACTTGATTTATTTTTTTGAATGTGTTATAATTATTTCGCGACGCAATTGAATAAACACTTGTTTATAGGGTGGTACTGTGCAAATTTGTACCTCCCACCTTTTCCTATAAACAGGTAATGATTGCGTCGCAGCAATGTGGGATGTGCTTATTTGGGTGCGTCTTGCTTTGCGAGGCGCATTTATTATTTTATAACATATAAGAGGAGATTTGTATGAAAAAACTGCTTGTTTCTATGTTATGCTTGCTTGGAATTTGTTTTACCTTTATATCGTGTAATAATATAGATACATTTGAGATAAATTTTATAGTTGACGGAAATCAATATAATATAGTCGAATGCGAAAGCGAAAAAACGATAACATTTCCTGATGCTCCTACAAAAGAAGGATATGTGTTTGAAGGATGGTACCTTGATGATAACATTTGGGAAAAGCCGTTTACTAATGAATTTTTACTGGATACACCGATTACAAGTGATTTGAGTGTTTATGCAAAGTGGGGATGTAAACATATATCATCCGGACATGCAACTGCAACTCAAGATGAAGTGTGCACCATATGCGGATATGTTATTACAAAAGCTGTCGGTATTTCATTTAAGACTCTTACTGTCAACGGTAATGATGTATATGGAAAAGTATCTAATGATACAAATTATTATTCATTTATAAACGAAATTAGTGCTTCAGGCGGAGCAAAATACATAGTCTCTACTGACATAAGTGGTACAGAAGTTCTTCCCAATAAGACTATAGCGCTTTCTATCGGTAATAATACAGTTTATATAACTGAATATATTAACGAAGAACCTACAAATATTTACGCTGTAGTTATCAGGAGAAAACCAACTTACACTTTAACGTTTAATTCAAATGGCGGTACTTCTGTTAATTCGATAATAGTTGATGAGGGGGCTATAATTACACCGCCACAAACTACATATATTGGCTACATATTTGATGGATGGAATTATGATTTTTCAACACCAATTACTTCAAATAAAACAATATTTGCGAAATGGATAGAATGTGAACATCCAGACGCAAAGCATGGGGAAACATGTGATACATGTGATTTAGAATTGAAATGTATTGATGTAGATAAGAATAATAAATGTGATAATTGCGGTGAGAAAATGTCAGCAAAATGCTCGCATGAGGACGCTGATGAAGACGGTAAGTGCGATAAGTGCGGGAAATCTATGTCTATTATCACGGAGGTGATTGAGTATCCTTGGGCTGATGACGAGCCCGTCCAGCTCCTCTTCCAGATGACTCACGCATCTGACGATCAGTCTCTTACCTCTATGTGTCATAGATACCTTGCAGGTGAGGATCCTAATGCTATTGAGGAGATTGACACAATGGTTGCCGACAGAAATGCTATGGCTGCCATTAAGACAAATATCAAAATAAGATATCAGTACTATGATGACGTTCCTGAATACGACTGGGGCCAGACGATTGACGATATGCAGACGGACGTTAACTCCGGTTCTACAAAGATTCCGGATATGTACTGTAATTTACAGTACGACCTTATGGGCGCGTCTCTTAAGGGCACGTTCGCT
>JAZQKG010000014.1:0-14451 GCA_045542035.1 Eubacteriales bacterium
AGCGGTCTTAGGAAGACAATGTCATAAATCAACTCCTTGGCTCACAGAACGACATGGCTACGATCCGACTTCTCGTTTTGATATCGGACAGCTTGCCCCCAATATCCACTACGCCATCTTTCAGAAAAGCCACGTCTGTACAAATACGCTCCACATCAGATAGAATGTGCGTAGAAAACAGCACGGTTGTCTGATTCTTGATAGCCAAAAGAATATCGAGTATTTCTTTTCTGCCGACGGGATCGAGCGCCGAGGTTGGCTCGTCACAAACAAGAAGCTTCGGGCGAGAGAGGAGAGCCTGCGCAATACCCAAGCGTTGCTTCATACCTCGTGAAAATCCTTTGATACGGTGCGTTTCATCGGCAAGACCGACAAGAGTTAGCAGCTCGTTTGTGCGTTCTTCTATATCTGCACGGCTCATTCCCGTAATCTCACCGCAAAAACGCAGATACTCTTTCGCCGTCATAAACGGATAGAATTCGGGAACGTCGGGGAGATAGCCGATATAACGGTTGGTATCGGTTTGTCCGTAAACCACTTTCTCTCCGTTAACAATAATCTCGCCTGAATCTGCCCTCAGAAGTCCGAGAACGCTTTTCATCGTGGTTGTCTTACCAGAACCGTTTTTTCCTATAAAGCCATAAATGCTATGCTCCGGCACGGACAGTTCAAGTCCTCTCAATACTTCCTTATCACCAAAGTTTTTATAAAGATTGGTGATACGTAGCATATCCATTAGGAGTCCTCCTTACCGAGAAGGAAATATAGGATAGGACCGATAAAAGTATTTATAAATACTACCGAAATCACAACCCAAAATGCGCGATTTCCTCTTTTGTATGCTGAATGCGTGAAAATATGATAGAGTGCATATCCGAGAGCTGCAAGCTCCGCAATGATAAGCGGAATTAGAAACGGAAGGAATTCTATAATCTTATCCATTATTTCTTATTCTCCTTTTCCGCATACACCTCAACGCAAAGCCCCTTACGACCGCATTTTGGGCAGGCAAGACGGCGCATTTTCGGTGTGTGGTATGCCCAAAACGTTTCCTTTAATTTAGGTTTGAACACCTCGTGACATTCGGGACAAATATAGGCAACGTGATTAAAATAATATTTAGATATAGAGATTCCCCACGGGATTGCCACAAGGGCCCATATCGCAAACAGCCACCAAAGACCGTTTGTGATCCACAGAACGATCGACGTCCATTGCAGTGCAGTCACGGGAATTCCCGTAAGCACCATAGTCAGTCGCATTTTTGAGAGCTTGTTTTTTTGTTTCATAACGTGTGCTATATCACCGATAGATTCAACGGAAAAAGTTTCAAGCTCCTTTAACTCACGCTTAATGCCAAGGGTCAAGTCAAGCTTTGCTTGGCGCTCGGAGAGTTCTTCTCTCAGAACCTGCTCCTGTTGTTCAAGCAATATTGAAATGATATTTTCGGGATTTTTCTCAGCGAACAAAGCAGAGATACTATTGATGGGAAGTCCGGCTTCACGCAGAAAACAGATAATGTGCATACGCTTCAAATCGTCCTCTGTATAGAGCCTGCGACCGCCTTCGGAAAGCTCGCTCGGTACGAGAATGCCTCGGTCATCGTAATATTGAACCGTTCTCACCGATACTCCGCAGAGCTTTGCAATTTCTCCCGTCGTGTATTTTGACATAGCTTATCACCTCCCAGAGCTCATTATACAACATTACGCAGCGTAATAAGCAATACCTTACGCAAGGGGATTTTTTGAATTTTTCTTTGTCCTACCCGGTTAGCGTGATTTCTTCGTTAAGAACTTTAAGCTAATTTCAAGGATTTTTTTATATGAATTAATCCTCGCGTCTTTCTGCGAGCGAGAAGCGGTAGGTGCGGTAAAACTCCTCGTATTTACCTTCGTCAAGCGCGTCGCGGATTTTCTGCATAAGCTCATTGTAAAAATAAAGATTATGTAAAACCGCAAGACGCATACCAAGCGCTTCTTTTGCTTTAAACAAATGTCTTATATATGAGCGAGAGTAGTTTTTACAAGCCGGGCACCCACATTCCTCGGCAATCGGACGCGGGTCGTCTACGTATTTTTCATTAAGCAGATTTATTTTTCCCCGCCAGGTAAAGAGGTTTCCGTGTCGCGCGTTTCTGCTCGGCATAACGCAGTCAAAGAAATCTACTCCGCGGTATACCGCCTCAACAATATTCTGCGGAGTACCGACACCCATTAAGTACCTCGGCTTATCTTTTGGCATATAAGGCTCAACGGTTTCGATTATATGATACATAACGTCGGTTTCCTCACCGACAGCAAGTCCGCCAATCGCGTAGCCGTCGCATTCAACCTGAGTTATCTCTTTCATATTTTCAATTCTTAAGTCGTCGTATGTTCCGCCTTGGTTAATTCCAAACAACATTTGATTTGGGTTAACAGTTCCCTCCTCGGCATTGAGTCTATCAAGCTCTGCGCGGCATCTCTTAAGCCATCTTATCGTGCGCTCATGCGACGCTTTTACGTATTGATAAGGAGCCGGATTTTCAACGCATTCATCGAAAGCCATGGCAATTGTAGATCCAAGGTGAGACTGTATGCGCATAGATTCCTCAGGACCCATAAATATTCTTTTTCCGTCCATATGCGAATTAAAGGCCACGCCCTCTTCGGTTATTTTGCGCAGCTTCGCAAGTGAGAAAACCTGAAAGCCTCCGGAATCGGTAAGCACAGGTCTGTCCCAATTAAAAAATTTATGCAGCCCGCCCATTCTGTAGATAAGCTCATCGCCCGGACGAATATGCAGGTGATAGGTGTTTGAAAGCTCAACCTGGCAGTTAACTTCTTTTAAATCAACTGTAGATATACCGCCCTTTATAGCCGCGGAAGTTCCAACGTTCATAAAAACAGGTGTTTCGATTGTTCCGTGAACAGTTTCAAATCTTCCTCGGCGGGCTTTCCCCTCGGTTTTTATCAGTGTAAATTTTCCCATTATAACTCCATTATTTTATTCTGTCAAACTGTCTGTCAAGCTCTGTTTTTGAAATCCTGTACGCAATCGGTCTTCCGTGCGGACAAACGGTTATATCCGGCAAAAGAAGCACCTTTCCGACGAGCCATTCTATAATGGATTTGTCGTATACTCTTCCGCCTTTTATCGCAGCCTTGCAGGCAATCTGATAAAGAGCCTTTTCCCGTCTTATATTCTCAGTTATCTGAGGATTTCCTCTGCCTTCTATAAGCTCATCCGTCATTTTCACAAAAAGAGCTTCCGCATCGGTTACGCTGATTGCATCGGGAATTGCTACTATATCCGCAAGCTTACCGTTTACGGTATATTCAAAGCCAACAGCGCGTATTTCATCGAAAAATTCCTCTGCCGCGGATATCTCATCGGGAGACAGTATAACACTAAGCGGTAAAAGTAATGACTGTGAGGCAACTCTGCCATCACTCTCGCTGTTTTTCTTTAAATCCTCAAAAATTACCCGCTCGTGAGCCGCATGCTTATCGATAACCAAAAGCGCCCCGTCATACTCCACCATAACGTAGCAATCAAACGCCTCGCCGATTATCTTATGCTCGGGTATTTCAGGCTCTCTGACAACCGCAGCCTCGACTTTATCTTTAACCTCTTCTTTTTTTACTTCTGCGTTTCTATATCTTTCAAGCAGCTCAACAGAGGTTTTGGGAGTTAGCATTCGGCTATCATTTTTATCCGACGTAAAACCTTTACCCGCGCCGCTTCCGAATTTTATAGGTTTATCATAAGCAGTGTTTTTATTCTCGGATAAGTTTTTGTATTCCTTCTCGAAGGTTTTAGAAGCAAAGATCGGCTCTTTTGATTTGAATGAAATCTGCTCGCCCTTGGTATCCTCGCCAACAGGAACAAACGCTCCGATAGAACTGCGTTCATTCTGCCTTTTAGATGTCAAATTCATTTCGGGACGGTATTCATATTCCTCAAGCGCGCGCTTTACGGTATAATAAACCGATTCAAAAACGACTCGCTCATCCGAAAACTTAACTTCAAGCTTTGCAGGGTGAACGTTGACGTCAACATATAAGGGATTCATTTCTATAAACAAAACGCAGGTCGGAAAGCATTCGGGCGCAATATAAGATGTATACGCCTTCTCAAGCGCAGCCATAACAGTAAGGCTTTTTACATATCTTCCGTTAATAAAAACGTTTTGCAGGTTTCTGTTTTTCTTTACGTTGTCGCTTCTTCCGATATATCCGTGAACCTTGATACCGTTTGATATACCCTCGGTTTTAATAACTTTTTCGGCAAAATCCTTGCCGAAGATTGCGTATATAGTATCAATAAGCTTAGAATTTCCGGGTGTTTTGAATTTTTCCTCTCCGTCAACGAGTAGTTGAATGGAAATATCGGGGCGCGACAGAGCAACCTTTTCGACAAGGGCTGTGACGTTCATTGCTTCGGTTGAATCTTTTTTTAAAAACTTTCTTCTCGCTGGAACGTTATAAAAGAGATTTTCAACGACAACCGTGGTTCCGTCAGCTGCTCCGACCTCTGAAATATCAACAATATTCCCCGCCTCGGCTGTAAGCATTGTTGCTGACTCGGCATCCTTCGTTTTACTGATAATCGTAAGCGATGAAACAGAAGAAATAGCGGCTAATGCCTCGCCTCTAAATCCGAGGGTTGCTATTGAGTTTAAATCGTCTTTTTCTCTTATTTTGCTCGTCGCGTGACGCTTGAGTGAGATTGGAATATCCTCTTTATCCATACCGCAACCGTTATCCGAAACTCGAATAAGCGCAACTCCGCCCCTCTTAATTTCGGCAACGATTTCCGTAGCGCCCGAGTCTATTGAATTTTCTATCAATTCCTTGAGTACCGAGGCAGGTCTTTCAACAACCTCACCCGCCGCAATTAAATTTGCGATTTCAAAGCTCAATACGTTAATTTTACTCATATATTACTCCAATAAATTAATCGGAAAGCATTTTCTTAAGCTCAAAGAGAAAGTTCATTGCTTCAATAGGTGTGACTGTGTTTATATCAAGCTGTCTGATTTTATCAGCCGCCTCGCTATCCTTTGAAGCAAGTATTCCCGAAAATAAATCAAATGGCTCATCATCTGCCGATTTTGACAAGGCTTTCTTAGGAGAGGATATTCCGATTCCGCTCTCAATTTCCGCAAGTATTTCTTTAGCGCGCTTTACAACCTCATTTGGAACTCCGGCAAGCTTGGCAACCTCTATTCCGTAGGAATCGTCAGTTCCGCCTTTTACAATTTTGCGGAGAAAAATAATCGAGTCACCGCGCTTTTTTGCCGCAATGTTGTAATTAACTATACCGTCGAACTTATCTTCCATATCGGTAAGCTCGTGGTAATGAGTAGCAAATAGCGTTTTTGCTCCTATTTTTTTCGAATGAGTATATTCAACGACAGCCCTCGCGATCGCCATTCCGTCAAAGGTGCTCGTTCCTCTTCCAACCTCGTCGTATATAATCAAGGAACGCTTCGTTGCGTTTTTGAGTATCGATGCGACTTCGTTCATTTCAAGCATAAAGGTTGACTGACCCGAAGCAAGATCGTCGGACGCGCCAACTCGTGTAAACACCTTATCGACAACGCCGATTCGAGCCTCTCGCGCGGGAACGAACGAGCCTATCTGCGCCATGATAGTTATAATTGCAACCTGGCGCATATATGTAGATTTACCAGCCATATTAGGACCGGTTATTATCATCATTCTGTTTGATTCGGTATCAAGGCGAGTGTCGTTAGGTACGAAGTAGCTGTCAGTCACGAATTTTTCAACTACAGGGTGCCTTCCGTCCTTGATATATATTTCTGTTGAAAAGTCAACCTCGGGACACGTATATCCGTTCTTACTTGCAACGTCAGCAAGAGAACAGTAAACGTCAAGCTCCGCAATAAGGGCGGCACTTTTTCTTATTCTGTCGGAATTATCGGATATAAAATTGCGAAGACTTGAGAAAATTTCGAACTCTAGCGCGACAAGCTTTTCGTCCGCGCTGAAAATAGTGCTCTCCATCTCCTTAAGCTCTTGGGTTATGTACCTCTCGCAATTAGTAAGCGTTTGCTTTCTTATGTATCTGTCGGGAACGTCGTTTATAAAGGATTTTGAAACCTCGATATAGTATCCGAAAACCTTATTGTAAGCCACCTTAAGAGTTTTGATTCCGGTAGCGTCCTTTTCACGCTGCTCAATTGACGCCATAATATCTGTTCCGTTATTTTTAATAGAACGGTAGTAATCAACGTCTGAATTAAAGCCCTCGCGAATCATTCCTCCCTCACGAACTGTAAAAGGAGGATTATCGACTATTGCGTTTCCAAGGAGCTCAGCAATATCCTCAAGCGTATCTATGCTTGAAACAATCTCTTTGATAGAATCGCTTGATAATTTAGAAATCAAAGCTTTAATTTCAGGCAGTTTCGATATACTTTGGTATATAGCTCTTAAATCCTTAGCATTTGCCGTTCCGTAAACCGATTTTGCTGTCAAACGCTCAAGGTCAAGAATACCGGATAGCAAAGACGAAAGCTCACTCCTTGTCATTCCGTCCTTAACAAAATCCGAAACCGCCGCCTGACGTCTTGATATCGATGCGGGATTCAGCAGCGGTTTAAGTATCCAGGAGCGCAAAACGCGCGCGCCCATCGCAGTCTCGGTTCTGTCAAGCACCCAAAGAAGAGAGCCTCGCTTCTCCTTTGTCCTCATAGACTCGGTGAGCTCAAGATTTCTTCTTGTGTTTATATCTATGTCAAGATACTGTCCTTTTGAGTATACGTTAATTTCCTTAACGAACGTAACGTCCGACTTCTGTGTCTCTGTTATATACCTTAAAAGCGCGCCGACACTCATTATCATTTCGGGCTCGGAAAGCTTGTCCGCCTCCTCCGAAAAAACCTTTTTTACCGAATCTCTCGACGACTCGTAATCAAAGAGCCTTCTTTGAGAGTCAGATATAAGTGTGTTGAATCTATCTTTCAGAAATCCTGATATCTCAGCGCACTCGGATGAAGATATATTTATAATAGCTTCTGTCGGCTGATATGCCGCAAGCTCGTTTTCCATTCTTGATATAATATCGTCACCGCTCACAAGCGTTGCTGATATTTCACCCGTGGAAACGTCGGCAAAGCCCATAGCGACGCCGCCCTTGCCATAACAAAGCGAAAGTAAAAAGTTATTTTTCCCTTCTGTCAGAAGCGCTCCGTCTGTTATCGTTCCGGGTGTTACAACTCTGATTACCTCGCGCTTTACAAGTCCTACAGAAGCTTTCGGATCTTCGGTCTGCTCGCATATCGCTACCTTATATCCCTTTTCAACGAGCTTTCCAACGTAAACGTCGGACTTATGAAAAGGAACTCCGCACATAGCCGCGCGTTTTCCGTCTCCGCAATCCCTCGCTGTAAGCGTCAATTCAAGCTCCCTTGATGCTATAATCGCATCCTCATAAAAGCATTCGTAAAAGTCACCAAGGCGATACATGAGGATATATCCGTCATATTCTTCCTTTACCTCGAGATACTGCTTCATCATCGGTGTTACAGTCTTGAGTTCGCTTCTTTTTTCTATGACTTCAGCCATATCGGCAAGTCCTCCGTTCAAAATTCAGTCAAATTATCAATGGGAGCATCCGCTGCACGTAGAACAATCATGAGTGCATTTTTCGGGGCGCTCACCTGTTATGCAAAACTTGATTTCGGCATTTACCGAAGCCATAAGGTCATTCATTGCCTTCTGCGCGTTTGCAAATTCAATATATATGGGACTTGTTGATATTTCTTTTGTAAGCTCTTCTATTCTTGCTTTAAGATTTGCGATTGCTTTCTCATCAGCCTCTCCGTTTTCCTTAGCGAACTCCTGACCGAGCAAAAGCCTTTCAGCCTCGTATTCTCTCATTTTTGCCTGAAGCTCTTCGTTATTATCAAAAACCTCCTTCGTGGCATTGAGATTCTTTATTTCATCGCTTTTAGCGATTTCATCTCCAAGCGCGTGCGCAAGCTCAATTATTTTAGTCATTTTATTTATTCCTTTCTCATTCTTCTGCATATTCTCCGAACAAGCTAAATGCGCTTGTTCTGTTTATTTTTACATTTTTAAATTGACCTATAAAATTCTCGTTTGATTCAATCTGTACAAGCTTATTTGATAAGGTTCTTGCGGAATATGTATTTTCGTTTTTGTTTTTTGCAAAGGAATCAACAAGAACTCTCTCTGTCCTGTCTACGTAAGGAAGATTTTTTTCGAGAGATATTCCGCATTGAAGCTCAAGCAGCCTGTTCATTCTTTCTCCCTTGACCTCGTCACTTATCTGATTTTCCATAACGGCAGCCCGAGTTCCCTCTCGCGGAGAATAAATAAACGAATAAACCATATCGAATCTGACATTTGAAAGCATTTTTAGCGTATCCTCAAAATCGCGTTCGCTCTCACCCGGAAATCCTACTATTATATCACTTGTAAGAGCAATACCGTCAACTGCCGCGCGAAGTTTATCAACCGTAGACAAAAATTTCTCGGTATTATAGGTACGGTTCATAGCCTTAAGTATTGAGTCGCTTCCCGATTGAAGAGGCAGATGAAAATGCGGAGCAACCTTTCCCGTATATTTTCCCATAACCTCAATCAGCCTGTCCGAAACGTCCTTTGGGTGACTTGTCATAAACCGCAGAACGAAATCACCGGGAATTTTTGCAATCGATTCAAGAAGCGATGCAAAATCCATATCCGATTTATATGAATTTACGTTTTGACCAAGCAGGGTTATTTCACGGCATCCGCCGTCTATAAGCCTTCTGCACTCATCAATAACATATTTACTCTCACGGCTTCTTTCTCTTCCTCTGACGTATGGGACAATACAGTAAGAGCAGAAATTATTGCATCCGTACATTATCGATACCCATGCTTTATGCCCGAACGCTCTTACCGGCTCTATTCCCTCTACGACATTCCCCTCATCAAAGCCGAAAATGAAAGAGCGCTCCTTTTGACTAATGCTCTTCCATATTAACTCAGGCAATAAATGAAGCATATTCGGCTCAAGCGTGAACGAAACGTGGCGAAATTTTTGTTTAATAAAATCAGCCATATGAGGCTCAGCCGCCATGCAGCCGACGACTCCTACTATCAAGTCAGCATTATTTTTTTTAAGCCCCTTGAAGCGTCCTATAACAGAAAGAGCTTTCAGCTCCGCATGCTTTCTTATAGCGCAGGTATTAACTATTATAAGGTCGGCCTCACTCGGCTCGGAAACAATAATATATCCCATATAACGCGCAAGTCCGCGTATTTTTTCGCTGTCAGCTTCATTCTGCTGGCATCCAAAGGTAACCACGCAAGCTTTTGTAATTTTTCCAACTAAAGAGAATTTGACAAGCTCTGCGTACCTTCCCATATCCGTATTATTTACATTAATATTCATAATAGTATATTATAAAACTTTTTTCGTCTTTTTTCAAGAGGTGATTTCAATTATTTTCTCTGCAATTTTTTCCCGAGACAATCCAAGATGCGAATATAGCTCGCACGGTTCTGTCGGCGAGGCAAAATTATCGTCTATAGCAATGTGAATATATTCCGCGTTTACTTTTATTCCGCTTTTTTTGAAAGCATCAAAAAGAAGCATTCCCGCGCCACCGTTTCTAATTCCCTCTTCAACGAATACAATTTTTTCAGCGTGAGAAATATATTTTTCGATTTCAGAGGCTGCGGCTTCATAAGGTTTTAGACGTTCTATTAAGATTATACCCGATTTTATTCCTTGCTCTTTAAGAATCTCTGTCGCAGAAATAACGTTATTTATTATTCCGCCATATGTTAAAATTACAACGCTCGGAGAATTTTCTATGCTAAAATTCGCCCTTACGCCGAAGCCAGAGTAATCTCCCTCGGAATAAAACATTTTATCAACAAGGGGATTTTCGGATGAATTGGGATACCTTATCGCAATCGGATAGTCAGCCTTCACAGCTTCAGCCATTGCCGCCCGAAGCGAGCCGTAGGTTATGGGCGCATAGATTCTTATATTCGGTATATGCGATAAGAATGCGACGTCAAATATCCCATGATGAGTCGCGCCGTCCGATACAGAGAGGCCTGCTCTGTCAATAATCAGCTTTACGGGAAGATTCTGTAAGCATATATCATGTATTATATTATCGTAAGCGCGTTGCAGGAAGGTTGAATATATATCCGCGAACGGCTTCATTCCTGCGGCGGCAAGTCCCGCGGAAAAGGTGAGCGCATGCTCCTCCGCAATTCCAACGTCAAAATATCTGTCGGGATATTTTTCGCCAAAAATATCAAGCCCCGTTCCTATTCCCATCGCTGCTGTTACCGAAACTATGCTTTCATCACACTCGGCGGCCTTTATAAGCTCCTCGGCAAATATTCCGTGGAAGGTATGAGGCTTTTCTTTTCCGCAATAAACGCTGTGAAATCCGTCAGGGGATTTTTCAGCAGGCAGATATCCCTTACCCTTTTGTGTTTTAACGTGAACTATAACGCATTTTCCAAGTTCCTTTGCTTCACGCAGCGCATAATCCACCTTCTTATAATTGTTACCGTCAACAGGACCTATATAATAAAGCCCCAAATCCTCAAAATAATTTGAAGATAAGAAAAGATTTTTAAATTTGGTTTTAATAAAAGTCAAAGCTCTCTGCAATGCCTTGCCAAGAATGGGTATATGCCTGAGGAGCGATTTTGTGCTTGATTTCCAGCTCTGATACCCCCTTGACACTCTTACTCTCGAAAGATATGACGCAAATCTTCCTTTATTTACGGATATCGACATACCGTTTTCATTGAGTATAATAATAAGCTTTAAATCAGGGTCACAGTTATTTATCGCCTCATGAACCATTCCGCCGGTATACGCGCCGTCGCCTATAACCGCAATACTGTAAGCGTCGCTTCCTTTAAGTCTGTCAGCCTCGGCAAAACCGAGCGCTGCGGAAATCGACGTTGAGCTGTGTCCGGCGCCAAAGGCATCATGCTCGCTCTCCCTGATTGAGGTAAAACCCGACATACCTCCGGTTTTTCTGAGTTCTGAGAAATTCTCTCTTCTGCCGGTTATAAGCTTGTGAACGTACGACTGATGTCCAACGTCAAATATGATATGATCTTTTGGCGAGTTAAATATTCTGTGAATTGCAACGGTAAGCTCAGTAACTCCGAGATTTGATGCAAGATGCCCGCCCTGCTTCTCTACCTTTTCTATCAAAAACTCCCGTATTTCATCGCATAGCTGCGGAATATCCTTGTCATCTATCTTTTTTAAATCTTCAGGGCTGTTAATTTTTTCAAGAAGTCTGTATATCATTGCGTTTCCTTTCCTATCTCTTGAGACGAGGGCGATCTTCCTATCAATTTTATGTATGCGCGGTAAAACGCGGAATAATCTCCGAATCCGACGCGATATGCGGCTGCAGAAGCCGTCTCTCCCGATTCTATAAGCTGCTTTGCATACATTACTCTTTTCTGATTTATATATCCGTGTATGGATATGCCGTTATGATTTTTAAACGCTCTGCATAAGTAATATTTACTGACGAAAAATCTTTTTGCAAGCTTGTCAAGGCTCAAATCCTTATTTATATGCTCGTTGAGATATTTTATTACCCTTGCGCCAAGCTCCCCCTCATCTCTTGGTATACTCTCTCGTGTGGCAACAGATAGCAAAAGAACTATTTCTGACGTCAAAAGCTTTCTGAATTCCTTTCTTTCCTTTTCGGGAAGAGCTTCAGCCGATTCAAACCTTTCAAATATTGAAAAAATTGACGGAGAAAGCGCGTCGGCAGCATAATAGCAGCCAACGCCCTCTAAGCTTTTATTCAGCGACGTTAAAAAATCCTGCGCGGCAGGTGTAAGGTCACTAACGAAAAACTGCAAAACGTATCTTTCATACTGCGAGTCAATCTCAAGCTGTAAAGAATGATATGAAAACGGGGGCGCAAACAAAACGGTACGCGGCTTTATAGGATATTCCGCGCCCTCAATAACGTATTTTCCGCTTCCATCTATTACGTAAAGTATTTCATATCCGTCGTGGCAATGCTGATTTATATCGTTCTCTTTAGTCGTTGAGAGCGAATATCTGAAATATACGTCCCCGACTGTGTTTTTGGGCCTTACTGACTTGTTCATGAGAAATTCTCCGAGTAAACAAAATTATCTATCACATATATAATATCATACTTGAGCAATTTTTGCAATAGTTTTTGCAAGTGTTACAATAAAAAATTCCTTTAAGGTATTGAAACATAAATTTCAGTATGTTAAAATTGAAGTAACAAAACATAAAAAGGATTTTCTTGACGGTAAAATTGACAACGGAGTTATCAGCGCTGTTTGCGATATTGATGCTGACAGATTTGAGTTTTTTAAAGAAAATTTCGGAGATACTATAAAATACTATGATAACGCAGAGAATATATTCAAATCCGGAAGCGCCTATGACAATCGCTGCTATCGAAAAAGATATTTACGTATATCTTGAAAAGCTGATGCGCATAAACCACGAAGAAATTAAAATACTTATTGAGGCTGAGAAAAAAGCAAGGCAAGCGTGACGGTATCATTTCAGACAAGATATACCAAAGCAAAAATGAATACTTTACCGAAATCGCAATCTATCTCGGCAAAGAGGTTTACGGTGACGGACACCTCACATTCATAAAAATTCTACGAGGGCGATTGAAAACGGAGACGAAATACCTATAACGCCCGAGAGCGCTCAGTGGGCGCTTAGACTTCTTCTCGCGGCATATAAATCAAACGACGAAAGAAGTTTGATTTAATCTGCCTTGATTTATGTTTTGATTATATGCAAATAAAAAACAAATTACAAAAAGAAAGGTATATAATTATGAAAATTCCTTTTAATCTTGATCTTACAGGCAAATGCGCTGTAGTTACCGGAGCCGGTGGAGTTCTCTGCGCTGACTTTGCAAAAGCCATCGCTCAGTGCGGAGCGAGCGTTGCTCTCCTCGATATCAACCTTGAGGCAGCCCAGGCTGTTGCAAACGAAATAAAGGCAGACGGAGGAAAGGCAATTGCGATAAAGACAAACTGTCTTGAAAAATCAAGCCTTGAGGAAGCAAAGGCCATTGTTGATAAAGAGTTCGGCATATGCGATATTCTTATCAACGGCGCAGGCGGAAACAACGCAAGAGCAACTACTGTAAACGAGTATTTTGATCCCGCAACTCTTGACGATCCTAATGCGCAAGATTTCTTCTCTCTCTCTCCCGACGGATTCAAATTCGTATTTGACCTTAACGTTACCGCTGCATTCCTTACTACTCAGGTTTTTGCGATTGATATGGCAAAAAGCGGTAAAGGAGGAAACATTATAAACATTTCATCAATGAACGCATTCCGTCCTCTCACAAAGATTCCTGCGTACAGCGCAGCTAAATCCGCTGTTTCAAACTTCACTCAGTGGCTTGCGGTACATTTTGCTAACGCCGGAATCAGAGTTAACGCTATAGCTCCCGGATTCTTTGTTTCAAACCAGAACAGAACCCTTCTCTTCAATCCCGACGGAACTCCCACCGCAAGAACCGATAAAATACTTCGCGGAACGCCTATGAACCGTTTCGGTGAGTCGGAAGAGCTTCTCGGCGGTCTTTTCTTCTTCCTTTGCGATGCAGCGTCGAGCTTCATCACCGGTGTAGTTCTTCCTATTGACGGCGGTTTCTCCGCATACTCCGGGGTATAACTTCACATAATTAAAATTCAAAAGCTCGGTGCCTAACGCGCTGAGCTTTTCCATATTTTAACTAAAATATACTTTGTAACGAAAAACCTTGCAAGTCGGCTTTTTTTGTGGTAGAATATAAATCACAGAAATAGTTTTCAGACGGATTATAACATGGCAAAAAAATACACAAATCAGAACGTATACGAAGCGTTTCTCGACAGAATGAAATTTATATTTGAAGAATTTGACAATATTTTTGTTTCATTTTCAGGAGGAAAAGACAGCGGACTTTTGTTAAATCTTACGTTAGACTTTCAAAAGAAATATTATCCGAACAAGCGCATAGGCGTTTATCACCAGGATTTTGAAGCTCAATATCAGTTTACAACGGAATACGTAGAGAGAACCTTTGAAAAAATCAAGAAGGACGTTGAAGCATACTGGGTATGCCTTCCAACCGCCACGAGAACGGCTCTCAGTAACTACGAAATGTTCTGGTATCCTTGGGATGACAAGAAGCAGGATGCCTGGGTGCGGGAAATGCCGAAGCATCCATACGTCATTCATCTGGGAAATAATCCGTTCTTTCATTACCGCTACCGGATGCATCTGGAGGACCTGGCAAAGCAGTTCGGCAGATGGTATAGAGGTATACACGGCAAAAAGAAAACGGTTTGTCTTTTGGGTATGCGGGCAGAAGAATCCATCCAACGTTACAGCGGATTTTTGAATAAAAGATATGGCTACAAG
>JAZQKG010000015.1:0-14628 GCA_045542035.1 Eubacteriales bacterium
TTGGCTTTGACCCGACGGCTGATTCGCTGCACGTAGGTCATTTTATGGCGCTTTGCCTTATGAAAAGACTTCAGATGGCAGGAAACCGCCCTGTAGTGCTTATCGGAGGAGGAACGGCTATGATAGGCGACCCCTCGGGAAGAACCGATATGCGCCAGATGATGACAGCAGAAACTATACGCCATAACTGCGACTGCTTCAAAGTTCAGATGGAAAGATTCATCGACTTTGGCGAAGGCAAAGCTATTATGGTAAACAACGCGGATTGGCTTTTGGGACTTAACTACATCGACGTGCTTCGCGACGTCGGTGCTTGCTTCTCTGTTAACCGAATGCTTTCAGCTGAGTGCTATAAGCAAAGAATGGAAAAGGGACTTTCCTTCCTTGAGTTCAACTACATGATAATGCAGTCGTACGACTTTTACCATCTTTTCAAGGAATACGGCTGTAATATGCAGTTTGGCGGTGACGACCAGTGGTCAAACATGCTTGGCGGAACAGAGCTTATAAGAAGAAAGCTTGGCAAAGACGCGTACGCAATGACTATTACCCTGCTCCTCAACTCCGAAGGCAAAAAAATGGGTAAAACCGCAAGCGGCGCCGTTTGGCTTGATCCCAAGAAAACTTCACCTTACGATTTCTATCAGTATTGGAGAAACGTTGACGATAAAGACGTTCTTAAATGCATCAGAATGCTTACCTTCCTTCCACTCGAGGAAATTGATAAAATGGATAGCTGGGAAGGCGCTCAGCTTAACGAAGCAAAGGATATCCTTGCATACGAGCTTACAAAGCTTGTTCACGGAGAGGAAGAAGCGACAAAGGCTCGCAACGCGTCAAAAGCGCTTTTCGGTGCGGGAGACAGCTCTCTCACACCCGTTTTTGAAGTTGACGAAGCATTTCTCACAAATGGTGTAATAGATATCAATTCCCTGCTCGTTCTTGCTAAAATGGTTCCTTCAAAATCAGAGGGCAGACGCGCCATTGAGCAAGGCGGTGTAACGCTTGACGGTGAAAAAATACCCGACGTAAGAGCAACCGTTACAAAAGAACAGCTTACAGCCGGTGTACTTATCAAGCGCGGAAAAAAGAGCTTCAATAAATTTATGATTAAATAACACTGAATAGAGGGTAGCCAAAAGCTACCCTTATTTTTATTGTCTTAATAGTTAAATATTATAATAATTGTATACTTTAATATTTCTGCCCACAGGCCTTCCCTTTACAAAAGGCGCAGCGAAGCAATAATGAAGTCCGGCCTCCTTCGGTATTTTGCTTCCCCTGCCGAATCTGTCCGCCTCTTCTCTCGTATTGAACACGCCAAGTATTGATTCATTCTCGCCCTTCATAAGCGCGACCGCATATTTTAACTTCATATCATATTTCATCCTTTTATTGTTTTTGGAAACATTTTCTTTCCGTATTTAATTATATGCTTCAATGTGTACAATAAAACGGACTTCTAAACATTTTTTACCAAAGATAAATTTTTAAGATATTTTTTGCTAAAACTATTGACAAATCGATTGGAATATGATATTATATTTAAGCGTGATTGTTGTACGCCCCTGTAGCTCAGCCGGTAGAGCACTTGACTTTTAATCAAGGTGTCCGGGATTCGAATTCCCGCAGGAGCACCAAACAAAAGAAGCATCCTTCTGGGTGCTTCTTTTGTTTTATCCCTTGGTGCGATGAGAATCATGTCGCTCGAAGAGCGAGGGATTCGTAACATTGCGCTAAGTCTCGCTATGCGAGACAACTCTGTTTTGCTCTGCCGGTGAGATTACAACTGAGCTTTCAGCGCAAAATTTCCGCAGGAGCACCTTTTCATATTGTCCAGCGGACTGAATTTCGGAAAATCAGCACGTATTCTATTTGATTTAGGTTATGCCGGTTCACCTAAATATGAAGCATATATTTTAGACTCTGATAATATAGGAACGATTAAAGAAAATCTTTCAACAAATAAAGAAGCAGACAACCGTACTATGACATACAAAATTAGTGCGGATGATTTAAAAATCACAGTATCACATTAAAGTTTTCAACGGATAACGTTCAAAACATTATACATTTTGAAAATATAGTCATAAAATATCAATTCAAAAAATAACACAATCCCGCGATTTCATGTCAAGCATGATGCCTTGGCCAAGAAGATTTTATATCTTTTTCCGTTTTTTTAATATCGATATTGACTTTTTATGTTTTTTATGCTAAAATAATAACGGAGAGCACCGATGACGGTTGCTTCCAAGATGATTATTTAGAAAATAACCGCCTTATGTGGAAGTCAGGCGGTTATTTCTTATTTTTTGCGATTGATGTATTTTAACAGCAAGTCAGCAAAAGCGATAAATGATCCTATAATCACGAACAATTCTGTTAATGTTATGTAACCCATATTATCAGCCTCCCTTCCTTGAATTGAAGGGAGTTAGAAATACGCTCCCTTCTTAAAGGAAGCTACCGCCATCCGTATGGTACTCTCCGGGAGAGCTCTAAGGTAACTCTCCGATGCTATTCTATCACACTATTCCCTTTTTGTCAAATTATTTTAACCGCCCGGTTTTACCCGGACGGTTTTTTTATAACCTCGGTAATTCACCGATATTGAATAGAAAGTATCTCAACGTTGGCACAGCAAATTTATTTCTTTCCGAGCAATTATTATCAGCAAAATGTAAGTTATACATTTTTGTATGAGGATTAAATACAAGTATCTGAGCAGAAGAAGGACACTCAAGAACCTCTTCGCGCGTCAGATCCGTAAGATTAAGACTCTTGTGTTGTTGGATGAGATATAAAATGAATTGCTTTATAATGAGTCTTTAACTGTCCGAATATTCAAGCCGGGTGTTCTTCCGGTTTTTTCTTCATATTCTCATTTTCTTTACGTTCTTTCATAAAGAAATTGGTTCTATGCCACTTTTTAGAAGACTTTTTCTTTTTACTAAAAATTTAAATCACTTCTTTTCCTTCAATATGGGCCGAAGCTGTCGGCTCTTTTTCTTTTGGATATCCTTATACGATGACGGTGTGAGCTTATCGAAGATCTTTCTATCCATATCCTCAATATGATTATCAAAAGTCCGAGAAGCGAATATGATATTCCGTATAGACTTCTGAAGGTCAGAAATAATAACGAAGAAAGGGGTGCGGCAACGGACTTAGAAAGCTTTTTTTCTGTATTTTTTCGACATAACAAACCTCGAAATTAGCAAAGCAGAACATTTTTGTAAAATAGTTGACTTTTGCGATTTTAGCTGTATAATTAATATCATTTTTATTCTATCATATTATATAAAAGCTGTAATACTTTTTTAAAGGAGATTAAATTTATGTGTGGAATAGTTGGTTATACCGGCACACAAAACGCTGCTCCAATAATTTTGGACGGACTTAAAAAGCTTGAGTACCGCGGTTATGACTCTGCGGGAATCGCGGTACTAAACGGAGATAAAATTCTTATAAGCAAAGCGAGAGGACGAATATCCAACCTATGCGTAAAAACGGAGAACGGAAAGCTTACGGAAGGATGTGTCGGTATAGGCCACACGAGATGGGCTACGCACGGAGCGCCCACCGATACAAACGCGCATCCCCACATCAGCAACGATGAGAAGTTTGCCGTAGTCCACAACGGAATTATCGAAAACTATATGGCGCTTCGAGAGGAGCTGATCTCAAGCGGATATATATTTAATAGCGAAACGGACACCGAGGTTATAGTTCATCTTTTGGAGATGTACTATAAGGGAGACGTAAAAAAAGCTTTAATAAAAACCGTTTCAAGACTTGTCGGCTCTTATGCGCTGGGGGTAATTTGCACAGATGCGCCTGATACGGTTTACGTAGCGCGCGAATCAAGTCCTCTTATTATAGGTGTAGGTACTTCTGAAAATTACTTCGCATCGGACATTACCGCGTTAGTAGCCCATACAAGAAACGCAATATATCTTAATGATGGCGAGTTTGCTGAAATTACTCCGGAAAATATAAACGTATTTGACTGCACCGGACAGATTGCGAAAAAGAAAATAAGCAAAATCACATGGGACATAAAGGCTGCCGAAAAGGGCGGATACGACCACTTTATGCTAAAAGAAATAATGGAGGAGCCGAGAGCCGCAGAAGCAACTGTTTCACCGAGAATAAAAGATGGGAAAATATACCTTGACGGAATTGAATTATCCCGCGACTATCTTGAACATATTAATAAGATAGTGATTATTGCGTGCGGTTCTGCATATTATGCGGGTTGCGCGGGAAAATTTGCAATTGAAAATCTTTGTAAAATCCCGGTTCAGACAGAGCTCGCAAGCGAGCTTCGCTACAGTGACCCTCTGATTGATGAAAAAACTCTTATAATCGTTCTTTCCCAGTCGGGTGAAACCGCCGATACAATTGCAGCAATGAAGGAATGCCAACGCCTCGGCGCGAAATCATTGGCGATTGTAAACGTTGTCGGAAGCACTGTTGCATCTCTTGCAAATCATACTTTATATACTTGGGCAGGTCCTGAAATCGCTGTTGCAACAACCAAGGGATATACCACCCAGCTTACAGCTCTGTATATGTTTGCGCTATACGCGGCAGATAAGCTTCAGCGCATTACGAAGGACGAATACGAGCGCTTGCTCACTGAGCTTAGAAATATACCCAAAGAAATGCAAGCGGTTCTTTATATGAACAACGATATTCCAAATCTTGCAAAAAAATACTGCGAATCCGACTCAATGTTTTATATTGGACGTAACACCGATTACGCTGTTTCGCTTGAAGGCGCTCTGAAAATGAAAGAAATTTCCTATATTCATGCAGAAGCCTATGCCGCAGGTGAATTAAAGCATGGAACTATTGCCCTTATTGGAGAGCATCAGCCGGTTGTGGCACTCTGTTGTAATGAAAAATTAACCGAAAAAACAATGAACAATATAGTAGAAGTAAAAGCCCGCGGAGCTGAGGTTCTTGCTGTAACTTTTGAAGAAAACAAAAAGATTACTTCACTCGCTGACGATATTATACTTATTCCCAAAATTGCCCCTCTCTTCTCTGCTGCTGTCGAAATACTACCGCTTCAGTTGTTCGCGTATTATGTAGCAAAAGAAAGAAATTGCGATATTGATAAACCAAAAAACCTCGCAAAATCCGTCACCGTGGAATAAATTAATTTAAGCAAAATCAGCGCTCCGATTAAACTTTCGGAACGCTGATTTTATTTTGTGACTAAATCACAGAAAACGCTGGAATTTAGTGATAAAATATAGACGTAAATTAAATAACAAAAGGAGAATTTATTATGTCAGTTTTAAGCATAAACAAAAATAATTTTGATTCTGTTAAAAAAGGAGAAAAAACCGTTCTGCTTGATTTCTATGCCGATTGGTGCGGTCCGTGCCGTATGGTATCTCCCATTGTGGATGAAATAGCCGAGGAAAGAAGCGATATCCTCGTCGGCAAAATAAACGTTGACAGTGAACAGGAGCTTGCCAGAGAATTCGGAATACTAAGCATTCCGACGCTAATCGTTTTGAAGGAAGGAAAAATTACAAGCAAATCATCCGGAGCGCGCCCCAAGGCTCAGATTCTCGAAATGCTAAACGGTTAATCCGCGCAGTCTCTTCTTATCAAGAATTTTGATCCCCTCGCTTCTCGAGAAGGATATCAACCCTTCGGAAGAGAAATATTTGAGCATCCTTGAAACTACCTCGCGGGCAGAGCCCATATATTTGGCTATCTGCTCGTGAGTCAGTTTCACAGTATCGTTTTTAGTTTTGGATATTTCATCGAGCAAAAAGACCGCGAGTCTTTTATCCATGCTCATAAACAATATTTGCTGCATTACCCACATTATATCGGAAAATCGACTAACCGCGGTTTCAAGAGCAAAAATTTTTGCTTCCGGCATACGTTTTGAAAGATCCTCGTACGCGCAACCGCCAACCACAACGCACTCGCTGTCCTCTTCCGCATCAACGTATACGTCAAAGGTTACCGCGTCAAGCACGCAGGAGGCGGAAAATATGCACATCTCTCCGGGAAACAGACGGTAAAGCGTAATTTCTTTTCCCTCTTCAGACATCATATATAAGCGAAGCACACCGGATTTTATTATTATAACTCCGGTGCATTCATTTCCGTCGTGTATATTCACACCTTTATTAAATTTAAAAGAGGCAGAAGAACGAACGAAGGTTTCTTTATCCGCGTCAGCCATTTCATCCCAAAACGGAAACGTTTCTTTAAACAAAACAATTAAATCGCTTTTATCCATTTTGCTCTCCCGAAATTTCAACTTGTAAAATATCTATATTAAATATATCACTTTTTTCAAACTGTGTCAACCGTATTTTGTGACTAAGTCACAGAAATCGCGCATAAAATAGTTTATAATTATATCACAAACCAAATAATAACAAACAAATCGGAGGATTTTAAACATGTGTAACAACAATAAATTTTACGTCTGCGAGCACTGCGGAAATCTTGTAGGAATGATAAACGACGCTGGTGTTCCGATTGTGTGCTGCGGCAAGAAGATGACAAAGCTTGAACCCGGCACTGTCGAAGCAAGCCATGAAAAGCATATCCCGGTAGTCAGTGTAGACGGAAGCAGCGTGACAGTCACAATCGGTTCAATTGAACATCCCATGACAGAAGAACACAGTATTCTTTGGGTCTACCTTCAGACAGATAAGGGCGGTCAGCGCAAGTGTCTTGAAGTAGGAAAAGCGCCGGTCGTAACGTTTACTTGCTCTGATGAGAAACCTGTAGCAGTATACGCTTACTGCAATCTTCACGGGTTATGGAAAACAGACATCTGATTAAATTTAGGAGAAATTTTAAATATGAACAGTAAAGTACATGAACTTTTAAATGCCCAGATAAACAAGGAATTTTATTCAGCGTATCTTTATCTTGATTTTTCAAACTACTTTAAAGCAAAGGGTCTTGACGGATTTGCAAACTGGTATATGATACAGGCGCAGGAAGAGCGCGACCACGCAATGCTCTTCTATCAGTATCTGCAGAACGAAAATCAAACGGTAACGCTTGAAGCAATAGCGAAGCCGGACAAAATCTTCTCAAGCCACATGGACGTATTGGAAGCTGGACTTGAGCATGAGGAATACGTCACCTCTCTTATAAACGATATATATGCGGCGGCATACGAAGTGAAGGACTTCCGCACGATGCAATTCCTCGACTGGTTCGTAAAGGAACAGGGTGAAGAGGAAACCAACGCAAACGATATGATAACGAAAATGGAGCTTTTCGGAACAGATCCCAAAAGTCTTTATATGCTTAATCAGGAGCTTGCCGCAAGAGTATACTCTGCTCCGTCTCTTGTTTTGTAAAACTAAAAATGCTGTTTCAAAATCTCTTGAAACAGCATTTTCTCTAAATTTATGTTTTTTCAAAATAACTCTTGCATTTTAAAATAAAGTATGCTATAATACTATAGTCTTATGATAAAAATGTATATAGTTGCATCATTAAGAGGTATTTCGCCCCCAGCGAATATATCCTCACCTTGCGTTTACAAGCGAGCTTGACACGCTTCGGTGGGATATGCGAAGCGGATTCAAGAGCTACGCTCTTGAGCCACTTCTCAGTGGACTCTGCATAAATATGATGCAAACTATTGCATCATATTTATGCAGAGGTATCGAAGCGGTCATAACGGGGCTGACTCGAAATCAGTTTGTGCCAAAAGCACACGAGGGTTCGAATCCCTCCCTCTGCGCCAATAAATAAACGGTCGGTTTTTTCCGACCGTTTATTTATTTTAAAATCAGAATATTACTTCACCCATTTGCAGATACTAATCCGGGTGATATAATGAAAAAAATTAGAAAAGACGCTGTATTTTTTACAATAGGCGGCATTGGTTACGCAATAATAGAGCTTTTATGGCGCGGGCATACCCACTGGACTATGATTATAGCGGGAGGTATATGTTTTATAATATTTTCAAGAATTGCTGAAGGGTTTAAAAATAAGCCTTTAATTTATAAAGCTACGCTCTGCTCTCTTGGAGTAACGGCAATAGAGCTTATTTTCGGAGTTGTATTTAATATAATTTTCAGAATGAACGTGTGGGATTACAGTGAAATTCCATTCAATTTCCTAGGACAAATCTGCCCATTATTTACTGCGTTATGGGGTGTACTTGGTCTGATTTTTCTTCCTATAGCGGATATGATAAACAAAATGATACAAAAGAACTTTGCATAATGAAATATTCAATTATATTATTTAAACCTTAACTTTCCTGTTTTAAATTATCCAAAAGCGCCCTGCATCCGTCATATATATCACGAAATGCTTTCTCAAAATTTCCGCTGTACCACGGATCAGCCACGTCGCCGCCGCGAGCGGTAAACTCCATAAGCTTTTTAATCTTGCCATCCCGGTCATCTCCAAAAATATTTCTCATATTTCGGATATTTGCGCTGTCCATACCAATAAACAAGTCATATTTTCCGTAATCGCTCTTTTTAAGCTGAACTGCCCGTCTATCGGTAAACGGTATACCACGAAGTATGAGCTCGTCTTTTGCCGGCGGATAAACGGGATTTCCTATGCCATTCCATATTTCCTCTGTGCTGGTAGCAGATGACGCTATAACAAACGAGTCTGAAACGCCTTCTTCCCTTGCGAGATATTTAAATATAAACTCCGCCATTGGACTTCTGCAAATATTACCATGGCAAACAAACATTATTCGCTTCATTTTCTATGTATCCTTTAAAATTCAAATTCCTCTATATCAGCTCCTATGGTGCGGAGCTTGTTTACTATATCACCGTAACCGCGTTTTATAAGCCCGGTATTTTCTATTACACTCTCACCGTCAGCGTACAGGGAGGCAAGAATCAGCGCAGCACCACCGCGCAAATCGGGAACTACAGACTTTGCAGGTCTTATGACCGATTTTTTTATTTTAGCGAAGCCGTCTTTACGTTCAAATAATACTCCAAATTTTCCAAGCTCATCAAGATATCCGAAGCGATTTTTCCACACACTCTCCTTTATTATTCCTCCAAAAGAGACAGCAATAAGAGGTGCCATCAGTGGCTGGAGGTCGGTCGGAAACGCTGGATACGGCGCTGTTTCTATATTAACCTCTTCCGTAATATTTCCGCTAAGCATAACCGATAAAGCATCATACTCTATAATCGCACCGCCGTGAATCAGCGCGTTAAGAAACGATGAAAGCTGGTTTTTATCTGCGCCTACAACGCGCAGTGATGAATCCGTCATAAGCGATAGCGCAAGATAAGACCCGGCCTCAATCATGTCGGGAATTATGTGGGCAGATGAAGAATAAAGCTCCCCGCCCTCTATATATATGCATTCATTATCTGCTTGAATTTCAGCTCCGGCACATTTAAGAAATTCTATTAAAGAAATTACGTGAGGCTCTTTGGCATAACCGAAAATACGGCTTTTTCCTTTTGCGGATACGGCAAGCAATATAGCGTTTACTGTTGCCCCGACTGAAATCTTATCAAAAATTATATCTGCACCTGTAAGGCAATCTGCGTAAAGCTCATCGCCATCTAACCTTGCACCAAGAGCTCGAGCTGCCGCAATATGCATATCAATCGGTCTCGTATCAAAATTGCATCCTCCAAACCGCATAAGCCTTACCCTTCCAAATCTTGCAAGAGATGCTCCGATAAGATAAGAAGATGCTCGGATTTTCGAAACCGATTCGTCAGCGGGAACAACGTAACTAAGATCGCGCGTATCTAAAATAACCTTGTCGGCATCGCGCGTACATTTTGTTCCGAATGATTTTAGAATATCAAGCGCAACATCAACGTCCGCAATATCCGGCAGGTTCGTTAAGGTTGAAATTCCGTCTATTAAAATACAGGAAAATATTATCGGTAAAGCCGCGTTTTTTGAGCCTCCAACGGAAATCTCACCGCTCAAAGTTTTACCCCCGCGTATAATAAATCGTCCCATTTTTCACTCCAAAAGACAGTTGTCTCACTGCATTTTATGCGGAGGAAATAGGATCGGTTAATATAACCGACAATAAGCTTTGACACGCCGGAATAGCTGTATCTTCCATTTTCATCCCATATATCAAGGTGCGTGGAATTAAGTTTATCCGAAGCATTATAAACAAAACCGTTTTCGTACTTTTTAGAATATTCTCTGTATAATTCCATATCTGAAATTGCGCGCTCGGGAAGAAGTGATAAAATATATTCGTAAGTTTCTCGGTCGGATTTATATATATCGCAAATCAGATATTCAAGTCCGGACAGCATTCCAGAATACCTGACGTATCTATTGTCGCAGTTTATACAGGCTAAAAATGCCATAAAATTTGCATCACGTTCCGAAGATATGCCTACGTAATGAGCGTATTCGTGAGCTACGGTAAACGGCACCGTATAGTCGGGAATTTCTGTATTTATATTTATTTCACCCGTGGGAAAAGAATAAAATGCCAACGTCCCCATACGACTTAAAGCCTCTGAGAATAATATACTTTTCGGACGTGGAAAGGTCTTGCCATAATATCTGTGCACGTCACAAAAAAAGCGGTATGAGCGAGTAAGCTCATCGCATAGCTCAGTCATATCGGGCAATGAATCTTCATCGCACGGAATATCCGAAATATTCTTTGCAAGAATCTCCGTGGAATAAGCAAACTCATCTTTATTTAGGTTGTTTGGAGTTGCAAACAGTGAAGGCGTCTTGTATGAAATACCTATTGTTAAGAAATATAGCGAAGGGATAATCAAAAAAAGAGATATAAATGCAAAGAACTGTTTACTTATACTCTTTTTCGACTTGAAAACTACAATAAAAACAATGATAATAAAAAAGGGCGACAGAAGAACTGCGCCCTCAAAAATTGAAAATGGAACAACAGTCGTCAAAAGCGCAAGCAACTCACGGAAAAATTGACAAACCGTGCGGTTGAAATACGCACTCATAGGAGCATAAATCGAAGATATAGTGAAAAGAATTAATGAAAAAGCAAAAAAACAACAGGATAGCTTTTTAATTAATTTCACACGCCCCCACCTCTATAATACAAAACTGTACTTACTGTTCCCTTTTTTAATTAAATTATTACACTTCAATTTTGGCGTATTTTCTTGCTGACGGACCAAAAAGTATAACACCGAAAACAACCGAGAGAACACAGAACAGCAAAAGAACCGCGAGAGACGCAATAAATCCATATGAAAGAAGCGTCAGCATAAACGATATCACAAAAACAGCTACACCGACAAGCATCTGTATTATCATCACAAGAAATACCGAAAGAGATTGCTTTATAGGCTGCGCCTCGTTATCATACTCAAACTTTGGGAACGCAACGTTAATAACGAGTCCCAAAAATGCCGAAAAAACGGTCGCAGCAGCGGGGGTTAAAATAAAGAATGGCAAATACTTGATCGGAGCAGCTGACGCTATCATCAATAGCACCGAGCTTATAAGAGTAGGAGGAAGAGATATTATAACGTGAGGAAGGACTTTAGAGAGCATAACGTCGCGTTCACGGACAGGCAAGGTTTTTAGCACCCAAAGATTATTCCCTTCAAGCGAGAGCGCGCATGACGATATCGTGCTTAATCCGCCAACGAATACAACAGCCGCTATCATCAGCGGAGCTATTATATCTCCCGCTGAGGCGAGAGGAATTTCGCTTGATAACATATTCACGACTTCCAACAAGTCATCTCGCTTAACAATTGCAAAAACAGCAAGAATTATTTCAAAAATGAGTCCTAATCCGGTATTAAGCATATACGTTGCCGAGGAAAAGAAACGCTTTAATTCCTTATTAGTCAATGCAAAAAGCACGCTTTTTGACTTCAGCCTTTCCACTTTATACACGGCGCGTTTTTCACCTTTATTATCTGTCACCAATTTTATGTAACTCTTTGATATTGCATAATATGCAAGAAGCGCGCTTCCTAAAGATAAGACAGTTATACATATAAAGCCTACAGGCGCAAATTTTGCTGCCGAGCCTATAAAATAAAGCAGTGGCAAATCAGACGGTGCTGCCTCAAAGTCTCCCTCAAAGAAGCTATCGGCATTTTCCATCAGAGCGCTATAACCAAAAATGTAAATGAGCAGGAAAAACACTGAAAACGCAAGAGTAACAAAACTGTTCTTCTTAAGCTTTTTTGAAATAATCGCAACTATATATCCAACTCCGGACGCAAGAGCGGTTGCAAACAGCGGCAAAATTAGCGACATAACAAGTGCGCCCAGCACCCCTATTATGTCACCGCGCGAAAAGATAGCGTAAGAGACCATGCACGGGAGCATTATTATTAACTCTTCAATATAATTATATATAAGAACAACGGATATCCTGCTTATTACAATATCCCTAGGTTTTATAGGCATCGAAAGAAGCAGATCGTTATCCTTACATTCAAAAAGCTCGCTTTTCGTTTCAAATATACTGAAGATAAAGACGATAGAAAATGAAGCTATCATAAATGCGGAAAAATACAGCCATGAGGCTCCCGCGGGAATGAGTATCGATCCGAACAAAAAGGAAAAAATTGCCGACAGGAAGAGAAACGTTCCGATAACGTAAGTATAAAGAAGCGTAAATCCGACAATTCTTCCGGTGCTTGCCTTCTTTACCGCTCCGCCCTTCCCTTTGCCTACCATTGCGCCGAGAGCAGAGCGCAGGCGGTTTTTAACAAGATACTTAATCATTTACGTCCTCCAAATCAAGAAAGACGTCTTCAAGAGACTCGTCTCCTTTAACTTCTTCCATATCTCCGGTCACAACAAGCTTGCCCTTTTTAATTATAGCGACCTTATCGCAAAGCTTTTCAGCAACGTCAAGCACGTGTGTCGAAAAGAATATTGAACCGCCCCGCTCGCAATGCTCACGCATCATTTCTTTGAGAAGATGCGACGCCTTGGGATCAAGTCCGACAAAGGGCTCATCCATAATAATAAGCTTGGGCTCGTGAAGCCACGCGGCAATAATAGCTAATTTTTGCTTCATTCCGTGAGAATACGTTCCGATTGGTGAGGCAAGGTCAGCGGCTATTTCAAACTTCTTTGAGTATAAACCTATCAGCTCATTTCTTTTTTCCGAATTCACACCGTAAACGTCAGCTACGAAATTTAGATATTTTATACCGGAGAGATAATCATACAAATCCGGATTATCCGGAATGTAAGCGGTTATTTTTTTACACTCAAGCGGTTTATCAAGCACTGACATTCCGTCAATAAAAATATTTCCGTTATCAAAAGAAAGAATACCCATGCACGCCTTGAGCGTAGTTGTTTTTCCTGCCCCGTTATGACCGATAAATGCCCATATTTCGCCTTTTTTTATCTCGAGGCTGAGTGAATCCACAGCGCATTTATCACCGTATCTCTTCGTCAAATTTTCAATTTTAAGCATATATAAACCTCACTGATATGTATTACAAAAACAGTATATCATCACTTCTTGAAATTGTCAACATTATTTTCCGGAAATTTAAATTATACATATATCGTCTTTTTTAAAAGATATTTTTCAAAACTTTATAATAAGGCTTGATTTTTTTACAAAATAAGTGTAAAATATATAGAGAAAAAAGATTTTACATAAGGAGACATAAAAATGGCACTTGTAACAACCAAGGAAATGTTCAAGAAAGCATATGACGGCGGATATGCTATCGGAGCTTTCAACATCAACAACATGGAGATTATTCAGGCAATAACAGAAGCTGCTGCTGAAGAAAAATCGCCGGTTATTCTTCAGGTATCTGCCGGCGCCCGCAAATACGCAAAGCACGCGTATCTTATGGGTCTTGCTCGCGCTGCGGTAGAAGACAGCGGAATCGATTTAGCTCTTCACCTTGATCACGGCGCAGATTTTGACATCTGTAAATCCTGCATCGACGGTGGTTTCACTTCGGTTATGATTGACGGCTCTCACCACAGCTTTGAGGATAATATCGCTCTTACGAAGAAGGTTGTCGAATATGCTCACGCTCACGGTGTTGTTGTAGAAGGTGAGCTCGGTGTTCTTGCCGGAGTTGAGGATGACGTAGTTGCCGAGCATTCCTCATACACCCGTCCCGACGAGGTTGAGGAATTCGTTACCCGCACCGGAGTTGATTCACTTGCGATATCAATAGGAACTTCTCACGGCGCTTATAAATTCACACCTAATCAGTGCACGAGAAACGAAAACGGAGTTCTTGTTCCCCCGCCTCTCAGATTTGATATTCTCGAGGAAGTTGGAAAAAGACTTCCCGGCTTCCCAATAGTACTTCACGGCGCTTCATCGGTCGCTCACGAATGCGTTGCGGAAATAAACGCTCTCGGTGGTAAGCTTCCCGATGCCGTAGGCATTCCGGAAGAACAGCTTCGCCGCGCGGCTCAGATGGCTGTTTGTAAGATAAACATTGACTCGGATATCAGACTTGCAATGACTGCAGGTATACGCCGCGTATTCAACGCGAAGCCCGAAGCGTTTGACCCGAGAGAATATCTTAAGGTTGCTCGCGAAGAGGTTAAAAAGATGGTTCGCCATAAGATCGTTAACGTTCTCGGCTCATCAAACACTCTTTGATTTCAGTCATAACCACTGGCCGTGCCCAGTAAGTCGGA
>JAZQKG010000016.1:0-11728 GCA_045542035.1 Eubacteriales bacterium
ATCATGACCATGAGGAGCATGAGCATCACGAGCACCACCACGAGCATGGCGAGAACTGCTGTTGCGGACACCATCATGACCATGACGAGCATGAGCACCACGAGCACCGTCACGAGCATGGCGATAACTGCTGTTGCGGACATCATCATGACCATGACGAGCATGAGCATCACGAGCACCACCATGAGCATGGTGAACACTGCGGATGCGGATGCCATGATCATAATCATCATGCGGATGAAGTATTTTCGAGCTTTGGTACGGAGACCTCAAAGAAATTTACGGTTGAAAATATCAAATCAATTCTTGAATCGTTTGACGAGGGCGCCGATTACGGAATGATTCTTCGCGCAAAGGGAATAGTTGCAGGTGAGGATGGAAATTGGATTCATTTCGACTACGTTCCGGGTGAACCTGACGTAAGATTTGGGAGCGCGGGCGTAATAGGAAGGCTTTGCGTTATAGGTTCGGGAATCAACAACGAAAAAATAAAAGAACTATTTGGTGTTTGAGGATAATTAATGGAAGTTGCAGTATATCTTTTTACCGGCTTTCTTGAGGCAGGAAAAACAAAATTTATCACAGAAACTATGCGTGACCCGAATTTCAATGACGGGAAGCGCAAATATCTTATAATTACTTGTGAGGACGGAGAAGAGGAATACGATCCCGAAAATCTTCCGGATAATATCTCATTTGCGTCTTTTGATGACGTTCAGCGTATAACGCCGGACAGGTTATCCGCAATGCAAAAAAGGGCAGGAGCAGACGTTGTTGTTGTGGAATACAACGGTATGTGGACTCTTGATAATTTTTATAACGCGCTTCCGCAAAATTTCATGGTATATCAAGAAATTTTCATTGCCGATTCAACAACGATTCTTTCGTACAACGCCAATATGCGCCAGCTTGTTGTAGATAAGCTTACGAGCTGTGAGATGGCTGTGTTTAACAGAGTTACCGAGGCTACGGATAAAATGGCGCTTCATAAGCTTGTCAGAGGCGTTTCAAGAAAGTCTAATATTTGCTATGAAAATTTAGACGGCGATATAGAATTTGATGAGATAGAAGATCCGCTTCCTTATGACATCAATGCCACGACCATTGAGATTAAGGATGAGGATTTTGCGATATTTTACCGCGATATGACCGAGGATATGAGTAAATATTTAGGCAAGACATTGAAGTTTAAGGGTATTGTTGCTCTTGATGGCAGTTTGCCGAGCGGTCAATTTGCTGTAGGAAGGCATATTATGACCTGTTGCGAGGATGATATTGCTTATCGCGGTGTTGTCGCGAAGGGAATGGGCTCGCTAAAACTCAAAACGCGCGATTGGGTTATACTTGAAGGTGTTTTAGTAGAGGAGTACTCTAAGCTTTACCGAGGTAATGGACCTGTTCTTCAGGTTAAGAAAATACAAAAAGCAGAAAAACCAACGCAGGAAGTAGCGACATTTTATTAATGAAAGTGAAGACTTTGTTATGAAAAAACAGGAAAACAAATTTCCGTTTTCTATGTATGCCGCAAACGGAGAGGGAAGACTTATAAACGCGCGTACTCACGATTCTTCAATGGAGATTGTCGAGGTGCTTTACGGCGAGGTAAGTATTCAGATTGGAACAGACTTTATTGAAGCGGTTGCCGGAGACTTTATATATGTTCCGCCAACACTTGTGTTCAGAGTTGACGCGGCTTCGGAACGCGCGTCAATACGCGGAATGGTGTTTGATTCTTCCATACTCGAAGCCAATATGGAGAATTTTGACGCGGAGATTTTCTATATGTTCTATCTTCAGTCTAAGAATAAAATATCACCTTTTAGGGACGGACATCCGATATATAAAACACTTCGTAAATATATGCAGGAATCGTATGATGAATACGTCGCAAAGGATGTTTGCTATATGCTCCCGATTCGCGCTAATATTTATATTATGATGACTGCGCTTTTGCGTTACTACTGTGGCTCAAAGGACGAATCCGACAGGATGATATATCATAACGTGCTTCGTATGCGGCCTGTAATTGAATATATAGCAGAGCATTATTGTGAAAAAATATACATAGAAAAGCTCTCGGATATGATAACCGTTTCTCCTGACTATTTTACTAAGATGTTTAAGGATTCGATCGGAAAAACTCCCATTGAGTATATAAACGGTATGCGTATCAACGAGTCGATGCGTCAGCTTTCCTCAACCGAAAAGAGTATGTCTGAAATTGCCGATTCAATAGGTTTTTGCAATCCTAACTATTTCCATAAAATTTTCAAACAGTACATGGGTGTAAGCCCGCTCGCGTATAAAAAGAGCATTAAATAGAGTGTTCTTATACTAAAACAATAAAAAGGAACGGAGTTTTAAATTCCGTTCCTTTTTTGGAGCAACTAAACAATAGCTGCGTTTTCTTTTAATACAAGACGTAAATCTTCTTCGCCTTTTACAAATCCGGCTGTTATTATAGCTTTCTCAACATCATTGCGGGAGGGAAGCTCGTACATAGGCTTCATCATTATACCTTCAAGAATGGAGCGTAAGCCTCTTGCGCCTGTGTTTCTTTCTATTGCAAGATGAGCTATAGCTTCAAAAGCCTCATCCTCAAACTCAAGAATAATTCCATCCATTTCAAGAAGCTTCTGGTATTGCTTATAGAGGGCATTCTTGGGTTCCTTAATAATTCTGACAAGCGCCGCTTCATCAAGATTATCAAGAGCAACTATAACGGGAAGTCTTCCCACAAGCTCGGGGATTATACCGTATTTAACAACGTCGTGAGCTATTACGTCTTTGTACACGCCCTTCTCAATCTTTTCCTTTTTGCCTTGCTTTTCGGTAGAGAAGCCTATTTGCTGGTTGCCTTTGCGCTGTTCTATTATTGATTCTATGCCGTCAAAAGCGCCGCCGCAAATAAAGAGTATGCTTTTTGTGTTTATTTGTATGAATTCCTGATTGGGATGCTTACGTCCGCCTTGCGGAGGTACGTTAGCCGTTGTGCCTTCCAAAATTTTCAGGAGCGCTTGTTGAACGCCTTCGCCGGACACGTCTCGGGTTATTGAGCGGTTTTCACCCTTGCGTGAAATTTTATCAATTTCATCGATGTAAATTATGCCTCTTTCCGCGCGCTCGACGTCGTAATCTGCTGCTTGAATCAACCTGAGCAAAATGTTTTCTACGTCTTCGCCTACGTATCCTGCTTCTGTAAGAGTTGTAGCATCGGCAATTGCAAACGGAACTTTAAAGCTTTTTGCAAGTGTTTGCGCAATGTACGTTTTACCAACGCCTGTAGGTCCAAGCAAAAGCACGTTGGATTTTTGAAGCTCGATTTCGTCAAGCTCTTTTTCCTCTGCTTGCTTTTTTTGTTTTCTTCCTTTTGATTTTTTTTCAAGGGTAAGAATTCTTTTGTAGTGATTATATACGGCGACGGCAAGTGCAAGCTTTGCATTATCCTGACCGATAACGTACTCATCTAACATAAGCTTGATGTCGATTGGGCGTGGAAGTGTTTCAAAGGTTAATTCCTCTGAGGCATCACCCGATGCGTCAAGGTCTGAAAAATGCTCGTCAATAAAATCAGCGCATATGTTGATGCAACTGTCGCAAATGTAGCATTTTCCGTTTTGCGCAGGGAATAGAATTGCGACTTCTTCCTCGCTTTTTCCACAAAATGCGCAGTGGCGCAATATCTTATTTCCGGAATCTGCCATTGATTAAATTTCCTTTTTGGTAATTACTTTGTCAATGAGTCCGTAATTCTGAGCTTCATCAGCGCTCATAAAATTATCGCGCTCAGTATCTTTTTCTATGGTTTTCAAGGGCTTACCGGTTTGCTCGGAAAGGATTTTGTTAAGCTTGTCACGTATTTTAAGTATGTGATCAGCGTGAATTTTTATATCCGATGCTTGCCCCTGCATTCCCCCAAGAGGTTGATGAATCATAATCTCGGAATTCGGAAGCGCGAATCTCTTTCCTTTCGCTCCGCTCGAAAGCAGGAACGCGCCCATAGATGCAGCCATTCCAATGCATATAGTTGAAACGTCGCATTTAATATAGTTCATAGTGTCATATATAGACATTCCTGCGGATATAGAGCCACCCGGACTGTTTATATAAAAATATATGTCCTTATCGGGATCCTGAGCTTCAAGGTAGAGCATCTGCGCTACTACGAGAGATGCTGTTGTGTCATTTACTTCATCAGCAAGAAAAATAATTCTGTCATTTAAAAGTCTTGAATAAATATCGTATGAACGCTCGCCTCTTGAGGTTTGTTCAACGACCATTGGTACAAGTGCCATTGTTTTCTCCTGTTTTAATTATTTTTTGACAAATTGTGCGTTTTTTAAAAAGCCGACAGTCAAAATGCATAAACTTCGACCGTCGGCTGATTGTAGGCAAGCTATGCCTTTAAATTATTTTATTTTGGCGTTTTCTTTTACAAGGTCCATTGCGTGAGCAACGAGAAGGTCGGCTTTAATATCTTCAGCGGCAATCATACCCTTTACCTGATCGGCAGGAACGTTGTATGCTTCTGAAATTCTTGTATATTCAGCCTCAACCTCATCATCGGTAACGGTAAGGTTTTCAAGAGCTGCAATCTTCTCAAGCGCAAGTCTTACCTTAACCTGCTTTTCGGCCTGAGGTCTCATCTGCTCGCGGAGAGCATCAAGAGTAAGTCCGGTGTACTTGAAGTAGGTTTTGAGGTCAAGTCCGCTCTGACGGAGTCTTGTATCGTAGTCGCGAACGAAGTTTTCGGTTTCTGCTTCAAACATAGGCTCGGGAATTTCAGCAACGAGCTTTTCCATAAGAGCTTCAGCAAGAGCCGTTTCAAACTCGCCCTGAGCCTTATCCTCGTTTCTCTTTACCATTTTAGCCTTGATGTCTGCTTTATATTCATCAAGCGTATCAAATTCCGAAACGTCCTTTGCGAATTCATCGTCAGCCTCGGGAAGCTCTTCAAATTTAATAGCGTTGAGCTTTGTCTTAAATACAGCAGCCTTTCCCGCAAGCTCTTTTGCGTGATAATCCTCGGGGAAGGTTACGTTTACGTCGAATTCGTCACCGATATTCTTTCCGACGATCTGCTCCTCAAAGCCGGGAATGAAAGAGCCGGAACCAAGCTTGAGGTCGTGTCCGTCAGCCTTTCCGCCGTCGAACAGGTTACCGTCAACAGAACCCTCGTAATCGATGTTGCAGATATCGCCGTCCTTTGCGGCTCTGTCGGTTACTTCGATGGTTCTCGCGTTTCTCTGGCGAGCGCGCATAAGCTCAGCCTCTACGTCCTCATCGGTTACCTCGGCCACCTTCTTTTCTGCCTCTAAGCCTTTGTATCCTTCGATAGATACTTCGGGTTTAACAAAACCTTCAGCCTTGAGAACGATGTCTCCATCGTTTGAAACAAGGTCGAATTTAGGTGTTCCTACAACGTCAAGACCTGCTTCCTTAACTGCTTGTTCGAATGCATCGGGAATGCAAGCGTTTATAGCATCCTCAAAGAAAATTCCTTTGCCGTACATTTTCTCAATAATGCTTTTGGGAGCTTTTCCTTTTCTGAAGCCGGGAACATTAATTGATTTTACGTTCTTCTTATATGCTTCATTTTCTGCTTTGTCATAAGCTTCCTTGCTTACAGAGAATTCCATAACGAAACCGGACTTCTCGGTAAGTTCCTTTTTAATAAGGCTCATTGTTTTTCCTCCGAAAAATATGATAAATTTAATTAGTTATTTTAGTCAACCACATTATTTTACTATAAATAAGAGATTTTGTCAAGTGATTTCATAATTATTTTATAATAATGATATTTTTTTAGGTATAAATTCAAGGTAATCGGCTGAAATGATATTCATACTTATGTTTTTATAAGTAAATTCAGTAGGAACCGTATAATTTCCGTGAATATGCCCGTAATAGACTCTTTTTATTCCGTAATCTAAAAGCAGATTAATTATCTGAGTTGATTCCTTTCCGTTCCAGAAAGGAGGGAAATGCATAAATACCAAAATTTCCTTATGAGGCGAGGAGATTTGAAGATTTTTCGCGGCATTAAGACTTAATTTAAGTCTTTGTGTTTCTCTGTTTGTCAGCTTTTCAAAGTCGGTATTTTCGGGAATATTGGACAAATCCTCATCGTGATACCATCCGCGTGTTCCCGCAATTATAAAATCCTCGGTCTCGTGCGCGTTATTGAAAAGAAAGCTGATGGAGTCTATACCGTTAGCTTCAAAAAAAGCATTTTGCTTTTTCATCGTACTCCACCAAAAATCGTGATTGCCTTTTCCAAGAATTTTCTTTCCGGGAAGAGAATCTATAAACTGGATATCGGATTTAGCTTCCTCAAGTGTGAGTGCCCAGGAAATATCGCCCGGAATAATCACGGTGTCAGAATCGTTAATTAGTTTCAGCCAATTCGACTTAAGCTTTTCTGTGTAACCTATCCACCGTCTGCCGAAAACATCCATAGATTTATTCGTAGAATCGAGCGTTGACAGATGAAGATCGGATATGGTAAAAATTGACATATTTTATTTCTCCGAAAATGTATAAAGGGAAGTGAATTTGCTAATTATATTTATGCAAGTGGTTAACTTGCGAAAAAAGAAAGTCCGCGTAGATTAATGCATAATTTACGCAATAATTGGAGAAGTACGATGGAAGAAAAGAAGTATCAAACCGATTGTAAGTGCGATATGTCAAAGCATATTGACGGAATCAAATGCGACGTTAAAAATTGCACCTATCACAATGGAATAAACGAGTGCTGTGCAGGATGCATATCGGTTGGTCCAAGCACCGCTGAAAGCTCGTCCGCAACCGCTTGCGTTACGTTTAAACCTCGCGCATATTAATTAAAAGCGAATTTAAACGTGGCATCTGCCATTTCGCACTTATCAATGGTTTCGCAGTGAAGTATTTTTTTGTTTGCAATATTTGAGAGCGGAAGAGGTATCTCTACGCCGGTGAATTCACGTAATTCGCTGAGGGCAGAAAGCTCGTCTTGCGGTTCTTTACCGCTTACGGATAAAAATACGTCACGCGCAAATTTGTAAGGCGAGGCGGTAGATACCGCAAGAATTTTTCTTTCTGCCTTATGGTCGTTTGCATAACTTTCTGCCGCATGTACGGCAACTGCTGTGTGAGTGTCTATAAGGCAGTTTTTATTTTTGAATACGTCTGATATTACGTTTTTAGTTTCGTCCTCGGTAGTATAATATCCGACAAAATGCTCGGATATTATACTAAGCTCGTCTTTTGTAAGCTCGTATTTTCCTTCTGCCGCGAGTTTATTCATGTAAAACGCAGTTTTTTCGCATCCGAGCGTTACGTATAAAAGCCTTTCGAGATTTGATGAGATAAGTATATCCATTGACGGAGATATCGTTGCGTGGAAATCCCTGTTTCTGTTATACACACCTGTTTTTAAGAAGTCTGTAAGTACGTTGTTTACGTTAGACGCGCATATAAACTTTTTGATGGGGAGCCCCATAAGCTTTGCTATATATCCTGCGAATATATTACCGAAATTACCGGTTGGAACGCATACGTCGATTTCCTCACCGAATTTTACAGCTCCCGAATTTACCATATCGCAATATGCTGAAACATAATAAACTATCTGAGGAACAAGTCTGCCCCAGTTAATTGAGTTAGCGCTTGAAAGGAAAACGTTTTTCTCCGCAAGCTTATTCTTAGCGTCGGAATCCGAGAATATTTTTTTAACTCCGTTTTGAGCGTCATCGAAATTTCCGACTATTCCGTTGACGGAAACGTTTTCTCCTTCTTGGGTTTGCATCTGAAGCTTCTGCACGCGGCTTACGCCGTGAACGGGGTAGAATACCTTTATTTTTGTGCCGGGTATATCTTTGTATCCTTCAAGCGCGGCTTTTCCGGTGTCGCCTGAGGTTGCGACTAAAATTAATGCCGTTTTGTTTTCACCGCATTTCTTTAAAGCGCGGGTGAAGAGTCTTGGCATTATTTGAAGAGCCATATCCTTGAATGCAGAGGTCGGTCCGTGCCAAAGCTCGAGCATATAATTATTTTCGTCAAGCTTAGTTACGGGGGCAGGGGATTTGCCGAATTTTTCTTTTGCGTATGCTCCTTCTGCATCTTCAAGCAACTCTTCATAAGTATAGTCCGTAAGGAATTTAGCGAGGATTTTTGCCGCTCTCACGGGATAGGTGTCTGACATCAAGTTTTTTAACTCGCATTCGGTTATCTCCGGTATGCTTTCGGGCATGAAAAGACCGCCGTCAGATGCGAGTCCTGTTTTTATTGCGTATGCTGCCGTAACGCTTTCTTTTATAATTCCTCTTGTGCTGATGTATTTCATTGCTTTACCTTTCTCTTTTACCGCCGTCTGTAAGCGGTATTCAAATTGAATGCGTTTTTAATATGTATTGTTTTATTCTCTGTTCCGTCGTCGTTTAAATACACTTCCATAACGTCAAGGCTGACGCGTTTTGTATTTCTGATGAAGGCGAGATAATATTTCGCGCTTGAAATTATTTTGCGCTGCTTTTCGGGCGTAACGGCAGAGGACGGACGCGGCTCTTTCGGACTCGTGTATCCTACAGTTCTGGTTTTTACTTCAATAAATGCTATCGTGTCCTTGCTTTCGGCTATTATATCTATTTCGTGTCCTGCGGCTACGTAATTGCGCCTTATGATTTTGTATCCGTCATTTTTTAGATACTTTTCCGCTATCTTTTCACCGATATCACCGATTTTTCTTTTTTCTGTCTTAACTTCAAGTATTTTCATTGTTTAAAAACTTTAGGAATGATTTTCTGTGAATTGGTGAAGGTCCGTATTTTCTCACCGCTTCCATATGTTCTTTTGTGGGGTATCCCTTGTGCTTCGCTATTCCGTACATAGGATAGGTTTTGTCAAGCTCTGCGCATCCGCGGTCTCTCGTAACTTTGGCAAGAATTGAAGCCGCGGCAATAGAATAGCTTTTGGAATCCCCCTTAACTACGGTTTCTGTCGGGATTTCAAATCCGCGCGAGCAGTTTCCGTCAATTAATGCAAAATCCGCTTTAATTCTGAGCTTATCTACTGCGCGCCTCATAGCTAACATAGAAGCGTTTAATATGTTGATTTCGTCAATTTCTTCGGGAGTTGCCTCGGCTATCGCGTACGCAATAGCTTTTTCTCTAATAATATCAAAAAGCTTTTCACGCTTCTTTTCGGTAAGCTTTTTTGAATCGTCAAGTCCTTCTATAACGGTGTCTTTCGGGAGTATAACCGCAGCCGCTACAACGGGACCGCAGAGAGGTCCTCTTCCGGCTTCGTCGCATCCGCAAACGGCGGAATATCCTTTTTCATAGATTTTGTTTTCGTATTCGAAAGTAGGCATAAAATCTCCAAAGATTAAGGTTTCTCAAGTGTAATTCTTCCGATTTTTGCAGAGCGGAATTCTTCAAGAAGCATTTCTGCCGTTCTCATATGATTTATTTCTCCGCCTGCCATAAGGAATCCGCGTTTTTTTCCAACAAGCCTGAAAAGGTCGTATGAATCAAGACCGCCGGTTTCCTCAGAGGTGAGCTTATAACGTGACATAAATTCGCTCTGAGCGCAGCTCATAAGGCGGGAGCAGAGGACCATAGCTATTTCCTCGGTGTCGAGTATGGCGTCTCGTATCGCGCCTGTTATAGCAAGATTTTGTCCAACCGTTTCGTCCTCGAATTTAGGCCACAGAACCCCCGGCATGTCCAAGAGGTCAATGCCTATCTCGGTAGGAACCCATTGCTTTGAAAGAGTAACTCCGGGGCGGTTTTCAACCTTTGCTTTTTTTGCGCCCGCAAGTCTGTTTATGAGAGAAGATTTTCCAACGTTTGGGATACCGACTATCATGGCTTTCAGGTTTCGTCCTTCCATACCTTTCGCCTTATATCTTGCAAGCTTTTCAGATAAAATATCACGAATAGCAGACGAAAGCGAGTCGATTCCTATACCGAGAGTAGAGTCTATAATAACAGTTTTTTGACCCTTCTTTTCGTAATAATTCGCCCATTTAGCGCTCATATCAGCATTAGCGAGCGTGGCTTTCGTTAAAACGGTTAATTTGGGCTTGTCGCCTATTATTTTTTCTGTTTCCGGGTTCTTTGAGCTGTATGGAATACGCGCGTCAAGAAGCTCAAGCACTATATCAACCTGTGATAAGCATTCTTTTATTATACGGCGCGTTTTCGCCATATGACCCGGAAACCATTGGATTGGGTTTTGTTGCATATCAGTCAACCTTTCCAAATTTATTGAAAGGATAAAATCTAAGAAGGACTTTTCCAAGCACCGAATCTTCGCTTACCGTTCCTATTTCGCGTGAATCGGTAGATTTGTTTCTGTGATCACCCATAACGAAGAGCTCGTTTTTCGGCACGGTAACTTCAAGCTCTCTGTACTTATATCCAAGCTCGTCAATATGAACGTATTTGCTTTCATCGATAAGTGCGCCATTTACAAATACGTCTCCGTCTGAGGTGATTTTTACAGTATCTCCTTCAATAGCTATAACTCGTTTGACAATCGGTTTTGGAATTGCCGTCGTGTAGTCTTCGCAAACGATTATGTCGCCTCGCTTTGGAGTATAGAACAAGTCGGAAATAATCAGATGCTCGTGGCTGTGAAGGGTGTTTTCCATTGATTCTCCGTCAACGATGGAATGGCGGAATAAGAAGGATGTTACTATCATAACCGCAAGAAGAGTAAATACCACGAGCTCGACAAAATCAAAAAATCTGTCAATGCGTCGCGGCTTCAAAGGATTATATTTCTTTTGAGATGCTTCATCCGCTGATTTTCCGGAAGGTTCGGGTTTGTACGGCTCAATATCTGTCAACGTATACTGTCCATCATCATCTGTTACGTCAAATTCGGGCTCAGGCTCGGTGTATTCTTCTTCAATTGATTCCGTAGGGGATTTGTCAGAATTTTGCATAGTTGCAAAGATTTCGTCAGGCGTAGGGATGAAATCAACAACGTTTGTTTCGTTGATTTCCTCTTCAGCTTTTACATTCGAAACTTCACTCGAAAACTCTGAAGACGAAACGGTTAATATCGGCAAGTCGGTTATATCTTTGCTTTGGGAAGTAGAAATTTCTTCAACGTCAGCAGTTTTTGTTTCGTTTTCGGTTTCAATGTCATGGCAATCCATATTGGTATTCAATTTTAAAATTTCTTCTTTTTGCGCATCCGAAGTTTTCTGTGAATCGGTCTTTTTGCGCGTTGTTCTTTTCTTTATAGGAGATATGTTTTCAACTGTGTCATCGGTTTTTTCTTCCAAATTTTGCGCAAGTAAATCCTTATTGTCCACGTTTTAGTCCTTTCGGAATTTAGTTCTTATTATATTTTAACATATTTATAAATAAAATACAATAAGGTAAATAACAAATTTTATTCAAATATTATGTTTTTTTCTCGCCTTTTTAACAAAAAAACAAAAAAATAAAAAACTTTTACAAAAAGTATTGATTTTTTTCGTGCAATATGTTATTATATCTATAACTGTGCGTGCGTTAGTCTGTGTAGCAGCTTATTAACGCTAATCGGTGTATTCAGAACAGTCCTCTGCGTAGCTCCGCACGAATGTTCGCAGTTTTAAGGAGGGCCATTAATATGGAAAAGATCCAGGCTTTTGTAAGTGAGCAGTTGAAAACTGAGGTTCCTCAGTTTGGTATCGGTGACGGTGTAAAGGTTTATATTCGTATCACCGAGGGAAGTCGGAGGCCAAGCG
>JAZQKG010000017.1:0-13205 GCA_045542035.1 Eubacteriales bacterium
TTATCAAATATATGCTGTACGGCTTTGACAACACGGAGGATAAGGACAATCTTTCAGAGCGTAATAAGCGCATAAACTGGGTAACCGGCAATGCTCAAGGCTCGATGAACGTACGCGTTAAGGATAAGCGTTATCTTATAACCCGTTCAACCTTCCTCGTTGAAAACAGCTCAAGAGAGTCATACAAAGAGGATAGCGCGATAATAGATCTTGAGACAGGAGCTCCTGTTTTTGGGAGAGTTCCTGCCGGCGAGGTGTTTTTCGGTGTTGACAGAGACCTTTTTGATAACACGGCGTTTGTCGGTCAGATAGGTGATTCCAGAATAAACGAGGGCTCGGTCAAGGAGTCGATTGAAAACATACTGTTTTCGGGAAGCGAAAAGATAAATAATCAGCGCGCGGCGGCAAAGGTTGCGGTCAAAATGGAAACGCTGCTTCACAAGAACGGTATGGGCGGTGTTATTTACGACCTGATGCGCCGCTCGGACGATTTTGAAGAAAAATTCAAGCAGGCTGATGAGGATAACAAGCAGATTCTCGCGAAGGAAGCAAAGCTTCACGAGATAAAGGCGGCAAGGGAAGAAGAGGCGGAGCGTCAGGCTAAGCTGTGCGACCTTGATATGTGTTATAGAAACGTACTTATTATTCAGGATTTTGACAGGCTTCACGCGCTCGAGCGGGAATACGATGAGGCGAGTGAGGAATATAATAATTTCACAGCGGAAAATATGAGAGCCGGCTTCGTTCCAACGAGCCAGTATCTTACGGATATTGCGGTTGCAAGACGAGGTGTCGACGACGCTTACAGAAATCTCGTTGACGCAACTCAGCATTATACCGATGAGAAAAATGCCGTTGGTATAACGAGAGAGATTGAAGGCGCGATAGAGCTCGCTGACGAAAACGGCGGTGAGGATGAGGTTTTAGCGCAGGCTAAGGGACTTAGATTTAATCAGATAAAGAATATCGCTGCAATAATCGGCGGCTCGCTCGTAGCCATAGCGGCTATAGTATTTGAAATAGCCGCCAAGGGCGCTCTCGCGGGAATATTGCCGAGGCTGGCTTTCGGACTTCTCGGCGCGGCGGGCGTCGGATGCGCTGTAACTATGGCTGTGTTCTTCATTAAAAATATGGCGAGGCTTGATGTTATTGAGAAAAGATTTTCTACCGCATCGCTCGAAGAGCTTAAGGATAAGCTTTCGGTTATAGCCGAGGCTCGCGCTAAACGCGACGGTATGATTCGTTCCACTGAGAACGCAAGAATTGCGGTTGAGCGCGCAAAGGAAAATTACGAGGCGGCAAAAAACGAGCTTCTCGAGGTGATACTGCGTTGGGGTGAAGAGCCTCCTCATTCGGGACTTAACGATTTCCTCGATGCTCTTGAAGATAAGGTCAAGGTGTTTCTTGCGGAGGAAAAGGAGATACTTGACAGAAAGTTTGAGATTGAAACTAAGGTGCGCGAGCTGAGAGGCATTCTTTCAGGTAAAAGCGAGATTGATATCCGCGCTCAAGTTCCTCCGTTTAAGAGAAAGGTCCTTAACGAGATTGACCACGACGCAATTCTTGAAGGTATAGAGGATTGCAAGCTTAAGATTGCCGCTCAGGATCTCCTTGCGGCAGAGGTAGAAAACGAGCTGTTTTCTCTTAAAGCGACGGCAACGGATCCAGGTGAGCTTTATTCCAAAATACAAGCTAACGACACGAGAATAGAGGAGCTTAAAAAGCAGCACAAGGCTTATTACGTCGCGCTTAAGGCTATCGAAAACGCAAGTGATAATCTTCGCGAGGAAATATCCCCGAGACTCGGTGAGTATTCGACGAGGCTTATGGAAATAATGACGAATAAAAAGTATTCGTCGTTTGACGTTTCCGACGGACTTAAGGTTACGTTTAAGGACCAGCTCGGAAAGGATAAATCCGTAGACTTCCTTTCGGGTGGAACGCGAGACCTCGCGTACATTGCGGTTCGCATGGCGCTTATTGATATGCTGTATACCGAAAAGCCCCCCGTATGCTTTGACGAGAGCTTTGCGCATCAGGATAACATAAGAGCGAAATCAATGATGGCGGCGATACATTCGCTTGCCGAAGAGGGCCATCAGAGCTTCATATTCACCTGCCGCGCAAGAGAGGCTTCGCTTGCCAAGGAATTTTCGGAAAAAACAGAGGTTTTCAAGCTCTCAAAGGCAGAAGACGCAATGAATTAAATATAAAGACTTTATAAGAAAGGCGGAATATAATGTCAAAGAAAATACTTGTCGTGGGAAGCTCCAATATGGACCTCTCTATGAATATGTATAAGGTTCCCGCCGCGGGAGAAACGGTAATTGACGACGGCGGTGTGGCGTATAATCCGGGCGGAAAGGGACTTAACGCTGCAGTTGCGTTTAAAAAGCTTGGGGCGGACACTGTTTTTTCTACACGCCTTGGCGCTGATATGCATGGGCAGAAGATTTATACGTTCCTTAAGGAAATGGGTGTAAACACATCGTATGTAAAAGCAGATCACGCAAGTCCGACAGGATTCGCCGCTGTTCTTAAAGAATCCGACGGTCAGAATAGAATAATATACTATCCCGGTGCGAATATTACTCTTACAAGGGATAATATTGCGGAAGCATTCGCATGTCAGCCCGATGCTGTATACATAAATTTTGAGGCTTCGTTCGACGCGGCTCTTGCCGCCGCGAAAATCGCATCATCGCGGGGTATACCGATATTCGTTGATGCCGCTCCCGCAGACAAGAACTACGCGCTTGAGGCTCTTCCCGAGCTTTGTGTGTTCAGTCCCAACGAGGCGGAAACCCTTGAGTATACCGGCATTCTTCCCGTAGGCGCAGACGCTTCGCTCAGAGCCGCGCTTGCGCTGTGGAAAAGGGTTAAATGCAAATATATAGTTATTAAGCAGGGCGCGAGGGGCGCGTTCATATACGACGGAAAGCATTACAGCATGATACCCTCCTTCAGAGCTGATAAGGTAGTGGATTCCACTGCCGCGGGAGATGCTTTTACAGCGGCTCTTGCTTATGAATATCTTGATTCGCATGATATTGTTCTTGCGGCTAAATATGGAGCTGCGGCAGGCGCTGTAACCGTATCAAAATCGGGAGCCGCATCATCGGTTCCTACGGAATCCGAAATTATAGACTTTATAAGAAGAAGACCCGAGCAGTAACCGTAAACGGTTTTAGGGAGAAGCTTATGAATTATAATTTTTCAGAAATAACGTATCCGTCAAAAGACGGAAAAAATACGATATACGCAGAAATATATACGCCGAAGCTCAGGTCGGCAAAGGGAATTATTCAGCTTGCGCACGGAATGGTTGATTACGTGGGCAGATATAAGGATTTTGCTGATTACCTTACGGGAGAGGGATATATATTTGCGGGAAATCATCATCTCGGTCATGGAAAGAGCGCCGCGAGCGATAATGATTTCGGAATATTCGCCGAGGACGGAGACGGAATAGAGCTTTTAATCGGCGATATGCACACTATGAATAAATATCTTAGGGAAACCTTCCCGACGCTTCCTCTTATAGTCATGGGACACAGCATGGGCTCTTTCATAACGAGACTTTACGTGGAAAAGCATCCGCACAGCATGCAGGGCGCGATTATTCACGGAACGGGCGGACCAAATCCTCTCGCTAATATGGGAATTGCTTTAGCCAAGACGGTGAAATCATTCAAGGGTCCAAGGCACAGAAGCGGATTTATAAAGAAGCTTGCGTTCGGAAGCTATAACTCAAAATTTACGAAGCAGGAGGGCGCAAGAGCCTGGCTTACGCGAGAAGGCTCTTTGGTTGCCGACAGGAAAGATAATAAATATACAAACTTTACTTTCACCGTTTCCGGATATATAGACCTTTTTAAAATGCTTCGCGACTCCAATTCAAAAGAGTGGTTTCGGGAGTATCCAAAGGAGCTTCCCACTCTTATCGTGAGCGGAAGCATGGACCCTGTTGGAAATTACGGAAAGGGACCTGATTACGTATATAAGCATCTTCTTATCGAGGGGTGCAAAAGCGTAGATTTAAAGATGTACGAGGGAGCTCGCCACGAGCTGTTTTTGGAGACCAATCGCGACGAGGTGTTTGCCGATATTGTAAGGTGGGTTGATGGCGTAATATGATATATTCTCTCGCAATAACCGGTCCAACCGCGTCGGGAAAAACCGCTCTGTCAATTAATCTTGCAAAAAAGATTAGTGCTGAGATAATATCCTGCGATTCTATGCAGATATATAAAGATATGAATATCGGAACGGCGAAGGCAACGGTGGAGGAAAGAGCCGCCGTGCCGCACCATATGATAGATTTTTTGTCTCCTGCTGAGGATTTTAGCGTTGAAGCGTACAGGACGGGCGCTATAGCCGCAGCTAAGGATATAACCTCGCGGGGTATGATTCCTATGTTCGTCGGCGGAACTGGACTCTATATTGACAGCGTTATGCGCGCTCCAATAACCGAGGTTCCGGAAAGCTCACGTGGATACAGAGATAGGATGCTTGAATCGGTGAAAACCGAAAGCGATGCCGAGGCGCTTTGGCAAAGGCTTTTTGAAATCGACCCCGAATCAGCCGAAAAAATTCATAAAAACAACGTAAGAAGAGTTGCGCGGGCAATAGAGATATACGAGGCGACGGGTAAGACGAAAAGCTATTTCGATAAGCTTTCCAGAGAGGAAAGCTCGGATATAAAAGTAGGTATGATAACCCTCGATTTTCACAACAGAGAAAATCTCTATAGGAGAGTGGACGAGAGGGTTGATATAATGATAAGGGACGGACTTGAATCAGAGGTACGCGCCCTTTATGAAAAAGGATTGCTTATAAAAAATTCGACTGCCGCGCAGGCAATCGGATATAAAGAACTTATAGATTTTATTGAGGGAAATATAGCACTTTCGGAAGCGGTTGAGCTTATAAAGCTTTCCTCAAGAAGATACGCAAAACGTCAGCTGACCTGGTTCAGACATGAGGAGGGGGCATACCGCCTTTATCTTGATACCGAGGAGGGCGTAATGCGCGGATTTGACAGTATACTGTCGGAGGGATACCGCGCCGCAAAAGATTTAACAGAAGGATTCATTTAATGAAGGCAAAGGAACTCATAGCAAAGCTCAATTCGGGTGAGCTCAGCGCATACAGTGATCTTTATAGGGACATTCACGCAGAGACAGAAAGATTTATTAAGGCGATAGAAGCGTTTTCCACGCTTTACGGAGAGGATAGAGACATATCGGTATTCTCGGTCCCGGGTAGAAGCGAGATATCAGGAAATCACACGGACCATAACAGAGGCTGCGTTCTTGCGGGCTCTATAGACAGAGACATAATTGCCGTAGCGGCAAAAAACGGTGACGGAGTGATACGTTTTCATTCCGAGGGATATCCCGATGACACGGTGGATATCTCAAAAACAGATGACCCTAATAATTTCAAAAAATATTCATCAGCCTCTCTTATCGCAGGAATGACCCGCGGCTTTATAAACCGAGGATTTGAGGTTGGCGGATACGATGCTTATTCAACCTCAGAGGTTTTAAAGGGCAGCGGTATTTCATCATCGGCGGCGTATGAGGTTATGATAGGAAATATTCTTAACCATCTGTACTGTGGCGGCTCTGTGGATAACAGAGAGATAGCAAAGATGGCAAAATACGCTGAGAACGAGTTTTTCGGAAAGCCCTCGGGACTTATGGACCAGATGGCTTGCGCCGTAGGCGGATTCGTTTATATAGATTTTGAAAACAGCGAAAATCCCGAGGTTGAACCTATAAGGTTCTCTCTTTCCGATGCGGGATATTCTCTTTGCATCGTAAATACAGGCGGAAACCACGCTGATCTTAACGAGGATTACGCATCAGTTCCCGGTGAGATGAAGGCTGTCGCGAAGCTTCTTGGAAGAGACGCTTTGCGCGGACTCACCGAGGATGATATAATCAAGAATATAAATAATATACGCCGTCTCGTAGGAGACAGGGCGGTTCTCAGAAGTCTCCACTTTATCAGGGAGAATAAGAGGGTAGCATCAATAAGGGAAGCGCTTAAAGAGGGAAATGTGGAAGCATTCCTTTCGGGAGTCGGTGAGTCAGGAAGGTCCTCGTTTGAATATCTTCAGAACGTTTATTCTGCGGCAAACGTCAAAGAGCAGGGACTATCTCTCTCGCTCGCGCTTACCGACGGATATCTTGAAGGTAAGAGCGCGGCATTCCGCGTTCACGGCGGCGGCTTTGCGGGAACAATTCAGGTGTTTATTAAAAACGAGGATGTTGACGGATACGTAAGGTATATGGATTCGGTATTCGGTGAAGGCTCCTCAAGCGTATTCAACATCAGACCCGTCGGAGCGATAAAGCTTTTTTAGTCCATTTAATTGTACAGCTATTGTTATATAATAAATACGTAAAAGGTCGATTTTAATTTAACTTTATTAAAGGGGAAAAATTATGGCAACCAAAAAATCACAGGCACAAAGCGCGGTGGAGAAGGTAGCTCCGTCGGATAAAAAAGCAGCCGTTGAAACGGTAATGTCAAGAATAGAGCGCGAATGCGGAAAGGGCTCTATAATGAGGCTCGGAGAAAACGTGGGAATGAACGTTTCCGCTGTCTCCACAGGCTCGCTCAGCCTCGATTTCGCTCTCGGTATAGGCGGTATTCCGAGGGGAAGAATCACCGAGATATACGGTCCGGAATCCTCGGGTAAAACAACTATAGCTCTTCACGTTATAGCTGAGGTGCAGAAGGAGGGCGGAGAAGCCGCGTTTATTGACGCTGAGCATGCTCTTGACCCAATATACGCAAAAAAGCTTGGCGTTGATATTAACAATCTTCTCGTTTCGCAACCCGACTGCGGTGAGCAGGCGCTTGAGATTGCAGAAACTCTCGTTAATTCGGGCGCTATTGATATTATAGTTATAGACTCTGTTGCCGCTCTTGTTCCGAGACAGGAGATAGAGGGAGATATGGGCGCGTCACACGTCGGTATTCAGGCGCGTCTTATGTCTCAGGCGATGAGAAAGCTCTCAGGAGCTATCGCAAAGTCAAACTGTATTGTAATTTTCACAAACCAGCTTCGTGAAAAGGTTGGCGTAATGTACGGAAATCCGGAGGTAACAACTGGCGGACGAGCTCTTAAATTCTACGCATCGGTACGTATTGACGTGCGTCGCGCTGAGGTGCTTAAAAACGGAAGCGAGATTTACGGCTCACACACTAAGTGTAAGGTAGTTAAAAATAAAGTTGCTCCTCCCTTTAAAACTGCGGAATTTGATATTCTCTACGGCTCGGGCATTTCAAAGTCCTCAGAGATAATAGATATGGCTATTCAGCTTGAAATAGTGGAGAAGAGCGGCGCTTGGTTCTATTACGACGGTGACAGGCTCGGTCAGGGTAAGGAGAACGTAAGAAAGCTTATTGAGAGCGATAAGGAGCTTATGGATAAGCTTGAAAATCTCGTTCGCGAGAAGGTGAAAACTCAGCCGCTTGACGAGGATTCGCTCGGCTCTGACGACGATTTTGAAATTAAGGATTTTGACGAGGGCGATATATAAAATTAACGGCTCGGTGGATAACCGAGCCGTGATTTAGGTTCTTTGTTTGGAGGTGAGCTTTTGACGGTAATCTATATAAAAGAGGCAGGTGCTAAAGGATATCTTCGCGTGGGAATCGCACAGGAGGGTGAAAAGTACTCGTTTACGGTTTCAGAGTCCGAATACCGCGAGGCAGGTTCTCCCTTGACAAGAGATAATTTGACACGGGAAGCGTTTAATATCCTACAATACGCTGATATGCGCTATAAGGCTAAGCTGAAGGCTCTCAGAATCCTCTCATACGGAGATAACAGCGAAGGAATGTTAAAAAGAAAACTCTGCATGTCGGGCATAAAAAGAGAGATAGCCGAGGAAATTGTTTGTGAGTGCGTGAGGCTCGGATATATAAATGCCGACCGTCAGCTTGAGAAGCTTATAATAAACGAGGTCAATATCAGATGCTCTGGAATGGGAAAAATTATTCCTAAGCTGATTTCAAAGGGGTATATGCGCTCGGATATAGAAAGAGTCGCGGGCGTACTTGCCGAAAGAGGAGAAATTGACTTTGATGAGGCAAAGGCGCGCCTGATATCAAAGCTCCCCGAGGATGCCTCGGACGAGGAAATTAAAAAAACGCTATATAAAAACGGATATGCTGCGTATTGACGTATAGACGGTATAAATATGAATAGTTCAATCGAAAATAAAAGCTTCAGAATGGGTATACGCGACGGTATGCCCATATGTATAGGATACCTTTCCGTGTCGTTTGCCTTTGGAATTTTTGCCACGGGGCTCGGGCTTTCCGTATGGGAGGCTCTTCTTATATCAATGTTTAATCTGACCTCGGCAGGTCAGCTTGCCGCTGCTCCGATAATTGCGGGTATGGGTTCGTTTATTGAACTTGCAATGACTCAGCTCGTTATAAACCTCAGATATTCTCTTATGTCGGTATCTTTGTCACAGAGAATGGGAGAGAGCGTCAGAGTGCGTGACAGATTTCTTATCGCCTTTGCTAATACCGATGAGGTGTTTGCGGTAGCGTCAGGCAAGGGAACTATGCTTGGCAGGGCTTATATGTTCGGGCTCATAATTCCGCCTTTTTTCGGGTGGACGCTCGGAACTCTTCTCGGCGCTGTGTGCGGAAATATTCTCCCCGCGCTTATAATCTCCGCTCTTGGTATCGCTATATACGCGATGTTTGTCGCGATAGTCGTTCCCGTGATGAAAAAGGATATGAAAACCGCGCTTGCCGTAGTATGTGCTGTTGCGCTTTCCTGTCTCTTTAAATACACCCCCGTGTTAAATAAAGTACCTTCGGGGTTTGTGATAATTATATGCGCGGTGGCGGTCAGCGCGCTGTTTGCGCTTTTAGCTCCCATTCCCGAGGAAGAGGAGGGCGCTGCAAATGAATGAAATATTAAGATTTTTCCTATATCTTCTGGTTATGGCGGGAGTTACGTATTTCGTTCGTATGCTTCCTCTCGTCTTTTTCAGAAAAAAGATAAAATCGCGTTTTATCCGCTCATTTCTTTATTATATTCCTTACGCGGTGCTGTCGGTAATGACTATACCGGGAATATTCTATTCAACGGGCTCACTGTGGTCGGCAGCTTTTGGAACGGTGGTTGCCGTGGCTCTCGCGTATTTTGGCAGAAGTCTTATAACGGTTGCCGCAGGCTCAGCAGCCACGGTTCTTTTAGTCGAGCTTATTATTAAATATCTTATATAAAGGTTTATTCTATGAAAAAATTTGACGGAATACTTATGTGCACCGACCTTGACGGAACGCTTCTTCGAGGTGATAAAACTATATCGAGGGAAAATAAAGAGGCGATAGAATACTTCAAATCAGAGGGCGGACTTTTCACCTTTATAACAGGGCGTATGCCTTATTACGTTTCTGATATGTATGAGGCGATAAATCCCAACTGTCCGTTTGGCTGTGTTAACGGCGGAGGTATATATGACCACAGGCGAGGGGAATATCTCTGGACTCTGCCGATTGATGATAGCGTGCGTGTCCTTATTGAATATATAGATAAAAATCTTCACGATGTAGGAATACAGGTAAGTACGTTTTATAAAACCTATTTCTCCAAGGACAGCGAAGCTATGACGGCTTTCAGAAAGGCAGCGGGTCTTCCCAATATAATCCGCCACTACAGTGACGTTACAGAGCCTATAGCGAAAATCCTTTTTGCCGATTTTAAAGAATCCAATATTCAGCTTTTACAAAGTCTTCTTGAGGCTCACCCTCTTGCAGAAAAATTCAGCTTTATCCGCTCGGATAAAACGCTCTTCGAAATTCTTCCAAAGGGAGTAGACAAGGGAACCCTTCTTGTGAAAATGGCGGAGCTTCTCGGAATAGATATGAAAAGAACTGTGGCAGTCGGAGATTATAACAACGACGTTCCTATGCTTTGCGCAGCAGGACTTGGAGTTGCGGTATCAAATGCGGTGGAGGCGGCTCTTGCCGCGGCGGATTACGTAACCGTCTCAAACGAGGAGCACGCAATAGCAAAAATCATATCGGAGCTTGACTTAGGCAAGCTCATAATATAAAAAATAAACATCCTCTTTTGATAGCTTTTCCTGTCAAAAGAGGATGTTTATTTTGTTATTCTAATTTTAAAAGATATTCGGGTGTTACTTTCAAAATTTTTGAAAGTATAAGGATTTCATAGTATGCGACAAAGCGAGTTCCTATTTCTATCCTGCTGACGCTATCTCTTTCTATAATTACGCCTTCAATCTGGAGCTTAGCCGCTAAATCTTCTTGTGATAGGTTTAGTTTCTTTCGCGCGGCTTTTACTCTTTCTCCGCATATATTCTTCTTTCCGTTAAAATCGTATATTTTCATGACTTCGCTTATTTATTGCTTTTCGGAATCTATAAAAAGAGCTTCCATTGGCACGCTTAAAATTTTTGAAATAACGTAAATTTCCCTATCAGTCGCGGCTCTGATTTGTCCTTCGAGCTTAGAATAGCTTGTCGGATTGATATCAAGACCTGACGATTGAAGCTTAGCTATAAAATCCTTTTGCGTTATACCTTGTTGTTTTCTTAAAGATTCAATTTGTTTTCCAACGACGTTTGCATTTCCGTATTGCTTTTTTCTCGTTTTCATAAAAACCTCAATGTTGAATTCAAAATTATCATCTTGGTGGATAAGGCTTTTTCACGTCTGTAAGACCGAATATATAATCGGTAGAAACCTTATAGTATCTTGACAGTTTGATAATAAAGTCGATAGGGATTTGCCTCTGTCCGTTCTCATATTGAGAATATGTGTTCTGTTTAATGTGCAAATAGTTTGCGATTTCTTTTTGAGTAATGTCATTATCTTCTCTTAAATCTTTTAATCACATAAAATAAAGCCCCCATATTAAACACATTATATATAATCTCGTAATGAGATATTGACATTTATCTCATAATGTGATAAAATGTGCTTTGTATATTTAATAAAACGTAAAAATAGAATATTATGAGGTTATTATGAGAAAATTTGATTTATATTATGAAACAGCGGAGCAAAGAAGGTTCAGACAAATATCTTGGAAAATGTATAAATATATGAAATACAATCCGAGGGCAATGAAAACGGAAGAGATTTTTGACGTATATAAGAAACTTCATATTTTCTTTATAAAAAGAAATATGCTTCTTGCCGGAGGTTTAGAAAACGGTCTTATGCTTACCGAATTGTTTGCGGGCGGAGAGGGTAAATCTATGTCGGATGCGGAGCTTGTTAACGCTGCAAATACGTTAGGTGATTATATAGAATCATTTGAGGAAAACAGCCATCTTTTAGTTCTTCCGGATGAAAAAAACGAAGATAAAAAATAAAAACGATGCCGATTATCTCGGCATCGAAAATTTTTATTATGTTAAATTTACACTCTGAACGTAATATCTCCGTAGGTTGGCATAGGCCATGCCTCACGAGCGGTGAGAACTTCCATATCGTCAACGGCCTTGCGAAGAGCAACCATTTTCGCCTCTACGTTATCCTTATAGAAGAATGCGGCTTCCTCATCGCACTTCTTCGATACAGCGGTTTTTTCAGCGCGTTCAAGTGAAAGATATGCTTCGTAGGTCTTTGAGAGAAGGTCGGAAAGCTTTTCTATTATACTGCATTCGCAGGATACGTTGGCATTTTTTATAGCCGAAAGCTTCGCATTGACTGCTTCGGAAAGCTCTCCGATATATTTTGAAACGGCAGGAATAATATCCCTAACGGTCATCTCAAGCATAGTGCGGGCTTCTATATTCTTTATCTTTCTGTAGCCCTCGAAGAAAATTTCGCGGCGGGAGCGCATCTCGGTTTCGCTCATAACTCCAAATCTGCCGAAGAGGGCGATATTCTTTTCGTCCGTGAAATGCTCGAACGCTTCGGGAGCCGTCTTGAAGTTGGAAAGTCCGCGCGCCTTTGCCTCTGCTTCCCATTCGTCAGAATAGGAGTTTCCTGCAAAGAGTATTCTTCTGTGCTCCTTAAATGTTTTCGCGAGAAGCTCTGAAAGCGCTTCTTCAAAATTGGAAGCCCCCTCAAGCTCGTCCGCAAATTCCGCAAAGGAGTTTGCAACTGCAGTGTTAAGAACGATATTTGAAAGAGCAATATTTTGAGACGAACCAACCATTCTGAATTCAAATTTATTGCCTGTGAACGCGAACGGCGAGGTTCTGTTTCTGTCGGTTGTATCCTTTCTTATCGTGGGAAGGGTAGCGATACCGAGCGACATATATTTCGTGTCCTGCTTTGAATAGGATGAACCCTTTATTATAGAATCGATTATCGTTTCAAGCTCGTCGCCAAGGAATATCGAGATTATGGCGGGTGGAGCTTCATCTCCTCCGAGTCTGCAATCGTTTCCTGCGGTAGCTGCTGATATGCGGAGCAAATCCTGATATTCGTCAACCGCCTTTATAACTGCGGCAAGCATAAGAAGGAACTGCTTGTTTTCGGCAGGGAACTTGCCGGGCTTCAGAAGATTCACGCCGGAATCCGTTCCTATCGACCAATTGTTGTGTTTGCCCGAGCCGTTGATACCCATAAAAGGCTTCTCGGCAAGCAGGCACGCCATATTGTATTTTGGAGCAAGCTTTTTCATGCACTCCATAGTGAGCAGGTTGTGGTCAACGGCTATATTCGTCGTTTCAAATATCGGAGCAAGCTCGTGCTGAGCGGGCGCCGCCTCGTTATGCTTCGTCTTCGAAGAAATTCCAAGCTTCCAAAGCTCCTCGTCGAGCTCGCGCATAAATGCGCCGACTCGAGTGGGCAAAGCGCCGAAATAATGGTCCTCAAGCTCCTGTCCTTTAACGGCGGGCGCTCCGAAAAGCGTTCTTCCGCAGTAGAAAAGGTCGCGGCGGGCTTTAAAGTCCTTCTCGTCAATCAAGAAATATTCCTGCTCCGCGCCGACGGTGGGAGTAACTCTTTTTGAAGTGTTATCGCCAAATAAACGAAGTATTCTCAGCGCCTCGTTATTTATCGCGTCCATAGAGCGAAGGAGCGGCGTTTTCGTATCAAGAGCCTCACCCGTGTAAGAGCAAAATGCGGTAGGAATATAAAGAGAACCGTCTTTTATAAACGCGTATGAAGCGGGGTCCCAAGCGGTGTATCCTCTTGCCAAGTCGGATGTAGCCATGTCGTTCTGTGAGCCAAGG
>JAZQKG010000018.1:0-7762 GCA_045542035.1 Eubacteriales bacterium
TAAGACCGCTTGGCCTCCGACTTGCGCTTCCTGTATGGCTTGCTCCGACTCAGGTAACGGTTATCCCCGTAGTTGCCGACTTTGCCGATTACGGCGCTGAGGTAGTAAACAAGCTTAAAGCTGCCGGCGTTCGCGCGGAGCTTGATGACAGAAACGAGAAGCTCGGCTACAGAATCCGTGAGGCTCAGCTTTCTAAAGTTCCTTATATGCTCGTCGTAGGGGAGAACGAAATGAACACAGGCTCAGTTACCGTCCGCGCAAGAGTCGAGGGAGAGGGCGGAAATTTCACCCTTGATGATTTCACCGTGAAGATTCTTAATGAAATCGAAACGAAAAAACACTGATAGGATAAATTATGAAGAACTGCACGATAAAAAATGAATATTATACCATAACCGTGTCAACTCTCGGAGCTGAGCTTGTTTCGGTTAAGGGAGCTGACGGTTATGAATATATGTGGCAGAATCCCGGCAAGTTCTGGGAGAGCCACGCGCCTCTTCTCTTCCCGGTTTGCGGAAGACTTAAGAACCAGAAATATACCTACGCCGGCAAGGAATACGAAATGGACATTCACGGATTCATTAAGGACTCCGAATTTGCGATTGCCTCAAAGGAAGGAAGTCACATTACAATGACCTATTCCTCAAATGCCGAGAGCAAAAAGATATATCCCTTCGATTTCAACGTCGTTGCCGACTATGAGCTTAAGGGTGAAAGCATTATTTTCACCTTCAAGGTAACGAACACGGGAAAAGAGGCCCTTCCCTATATGTTTGGATGGCATCCCGGATTTAATCTTCCGACGGGTACTGGAATTGACATAAACGATTATAAGCTCATACTCGGAGACGTAAATGAGCTTAATTGGTTCCCCCTCCAGAACGGTCCGTTCGCATGCCCCGAAAGCAAGGAATATCCTCTTTCTGACGGCGCGTACAGACTTTGTGAAGAGGAAATATACAAAAACGACACTATGATATTCACGGGTCACGAAAACAAGCTTACTATGCGCGCCGACGGCTGCGACTATCAGCTTGATTTCTCCTGGAGTGATAATCTCCCATATCTTTGCATATGGAAGGACGAATTCAACGAGGCGAAGTATATCTGCCTTGAGCCTTGGAGCGACGTTCCCGCTGACGGAATTACCGATGAAAATTTCGACACGAGAAAAATGCAAAGACTTGCGCCCTCAAAGAGCGAAACATACACTTACAACGTAAAAATCAAACACTAAAAGACCGAGGCTGTCTCACGTATTTCCGAGACAGCCTCTTAACAAGGAAGCTTATGAAAAATTTACTCAAATACATAAATGGGTATAAAAAGGAGTCGGTGCTCGGTCCGCTTTTCAAGCTTTTTGAAGCTACTCTTGAGCTTATAGTTCCCCTGGTTATTGCCGCGATTATAGATAACGGTATAGCAAGCGGTGACCGCGCTTATACGGTTAAAATGAGCCTGCTTCTCGTTCTTCTAGGCGCTGTCGGACTTGCCTTCTCGGTAGTTGCGCAGTACTTTGCCGCAAAAGCATCGGTCGGATACGTCACGAAGCTGAGATACGCGCTTTTTTCCCATATCGGAACACTGTCACACACCGAACTTGATACCCTTGGAACGTCAACTCTTATAACGAGAATGACCTCCGACGCAAACCAGGTTCAGACGGGACTTAACCTCGCCTTGAGACTTCTTTTGCGCTCACCGTTCGTTGTTTTTGGCGCCATGATAATGGCGTTTACGATCGACGTGAAATCGGCGCTGACCTTTGCGGCGGTAATTCCCGCGCTCTCGGTCGTCGTTTTCGGAATAATGCTTATATCAATGCCGCTATATAAGAAGGTGCAGTCAAGGCTTGACAAGGTTCTGTCAAAAACTCGTGAAAACCTCACGGGTGTCCGCGTTATACGCGCTTTTTGCCGCGAGGACAGCGAAATTGAGGAATTCAAAGATAAAAACAGCGACCTTACCATAACACAGAAGTACGTCGGCAGGTTCTCGGCTCTTATGAATCCCCTGACCTACGTTCTTATAAACCTTGCGATACTTTGGCTTATTAACGTCGGAGCGTTAAGAGTTAATTCGGGAATACTTACGCAGGGTATGGTTATCGCTCTTTACAACTACATGTCGCAGATACTCGTCGAGCTTATAAAGCTTGCGAATCTTATAATCTCAATAACGAAGGCTCTCGCCTCTGCCGCAAGAATACAGTCAATATTCGAGGTAAAGAGCTCTCAGGAAAGCGGAAAAGAGACTTCGGGTGTCGGCTCAGATTTTGCTGTTGAGTTCTCAAACGTTACGCTGCAATATAAAAATTCCGGCGCTCCTTCTCTCACTGATATATCCTTTAAGGTCAAAAAAGGTGACACGGTTGGCATCATAGGTGGTACAGGCTCAGGGAAAACGTCTCTTATAAATTTGATTCCCAGATTCTACGACGCAACGGGCGGAGCTGTGTTTGTTGACGGAGCTGACGTAAAAACATACGACACCGAAGCCCTGCGCGAAAGAATAGGCGTAGTTCCTCAGAAGGCTGTTCTATTTACGGGAAGCATACGCGACAATATGCTCTGGGGCAACAAATCGGCAACCGATGAAGAAATAATGGACGCGCTTGAGATAGCTCAGGCAAAAGGCGTCGTGATTGACAAGGGAGGACTTGACTTCAAGCTCGAGCAAGGCGGAAGAAATCTCTCCGGCGGACAAAGACAAAGGCTTACGATTGCAAGAGCGCTCGTTAAAAATCCCGAGATTCTGATTCTTGACGATTCAGCGTCAGCGCTTGACTTTGCGACCGACGCTTCATTGCGCTCGGCTATTCGCAATATGGCGGGTGAGAGAACGGTATTTATCGTTTCGCAAAGAGCCTCGTCAATAATGCACGCGGACAAGATAATCGTGCTTGACGACGGTGAAGCCGTAGGTATAGGAACTCACGCGGAGCTGCTTGACACCTGCCCCGTATATCAGGAAATCTACTATTCCCAGTTTAAAAAGGAGGCGTAAGTGATGGCGAACAAAACAAATTCAAAAACGCTTAGCAAGGTCCTCCGCTATATTGGAAGATATAAATTTCTTCTTCCAGTCTCGATGCTCCTCGCGCTTATAACAGTAGCGCTCACCCTCTACGTTCCGATGCTTATCGGAGACGCTATCGACCTTATCTTAGGCAAAGACAACGTCGATTTTGAGGGTATCGCAAAAATTCTCGGATTTGCCGCGGCGCTTATTTTTATAACGGCAGTATCTCAATGGCTTATGAGCACTATCAATAATAAAATCGCATACAGTGTGGCGTGTGACGTAAGGCTTGACGCATTCACGAGGATAGAAAAGCTCCCCCTTTCCTATCTTGACACAAAATCGCACGGAGAGCTCGTCAGCCGCGTTATAAACGATACCGAGCAATTTTCAGAAGGTCTGCTTCTCGGCTTCACTCAGCTTTTTACAGGTGTTCTAACGATTATCGGAACTCTCGTTCTTCTCTTAGTAATCAATTGGCAGATAGCGATAGTCGTCGTATTGCTTACCCCACTATCCCTTTTTATAGCTAAGTTTATTGCTTCAAGAACGTACAGCATGTTCAAGCTTCAATCGGCAACCAAGGGCGAGCAAACAGCACTTATAAACGAGATGCTCGAAAACCAGAACGTCGTTAAGGCATTCGCTCACGAGGACGAAGTGCTTGAAGCATTCAAGGAGGTTAACGACAGGCTTGAAAAAGCGTCTTTGCGCGCTATATTCTTCTCTTCCCTGACGAACCCAACCACCCGATTCGTTTACAGCGTAGTTTACGCGGCTGTCGCTCTTTTCGGAGCGCTTATGGTAATCGGTACGGGCGGCGCGTTTACCGTCGGAGAGCTTTCGGTTCTTCTGGCTTACGCTAACCAATATACGAAGCCCTTTAACGAAATATCCGGCGTTATTACCGAATTCCAGAATTCCCTTGCCTGCGCATCCCGCGTTTTCGAGCTTATAGAAGAAAAGACCGAAATTCCGGACGCGCCCGACGCAAATGAGCTTGGCGAAGCTGAAGGACGCGTGGAGCTTGACTCTGTCTCATTCTCATACGTTCCCGAAAAGAAGCTTATCGAAAACCTCAACCTTTCTGTTGACCCAGGTCAGAAAATAGCGATAGTAGGTCCTACAGGGTGCGGAAAAACCACTCTTATTAACCTGCTTATGCGCTTTTACGACGTTAATTCCGGCTCTGTTTCGGTGGACGGTGCGGACATAAAAAGCACCACGAGAAAATCTCTCAGAAGGAATTACGGAATGGTTCTTCAGGATACCTGGCTTTCAGGCGGCAGTATCAAGGACAATATAAAAACCGGAAAGCCCGATGCGACCGATGAAGAAGTCATAACCGCGGCAAAGGCGGCGCATGCGCACAGCTTTATCAAAAGGCTTAAGGACGGTTACGACACGGTAATCGGAGAGGGCGGCGGAAACCTTTCGCAAGGTCAAAAGCAGCTTATCTCAATAGCGCGCGTAATGCTCGTGCTTCCCCCTATGCTCATTCTTGACGAAGCGACCTCGTCAATAGACACCCGTACCGAAATGAAGATACAGGACGCCTTCGGCGCAATGATGAGGGGCAGAACGAGCTTTATCGTCGCTCACCGACTCTCAACGATAAGAGACGCTGACGTCATCCTCGTTATGAAGGACGGAAACATCATCGAGCAAGGTAAGCACGACGAGCTGCTTTCAAAAGGCGGATTTTACTCCACCCTCTATAACAGCCAGTTCGCGCACTAATGAGCGTATCTTAAGTACACTTGACAAATAAACATATTAAATGTATAATAATATCGATAATACTTAAGGATTGGAGGATAAGTTTTGGGCATAAAATTAGACCGTCAAATAATGTCAAAGGGTTGGAAATACTTTGACGTTATGCATAAGGACAGACGGGTTGCAAGAATATATGAAAACGGAAAGTGCACCGTTAATTATCCTTCCTTTATGCCGTATAACCTTTATCTTGAAAAAGGCAGTGATACGGATACCTGTGTAAACAACCTAAGCAATTTCTATTATTGGTGCGCCTCAAGAGTATTAACCTTAGACAGAAAATACGCAAAAGAAATTTTGAACAGCATCGGCGCAATTCAGGTGTATACCGACAGGGAGAGAGCCTCAATAGCCATTTCCTACCGCGCGCTCAGCTTGATGGACGTTTATTGGATAAGAGCGAAGGACGACAAAAAGAGCTTCTCCGAAATAAGTCTTTACAACCATTCGCTCACAGACGCCTTCGTTGACGTAAGCCTTAGAGGCAAAAACCTGACGGTAGAAAACGCGGAGTTCATCAAAACGCAGGACCAGGCGGGAGATATCGGCACGCCCGGTGTTGCTCCTAAGGCTTGGATTCGCGAGAACGGTGTGTTTTATCTTTTAAAGGACGGAGATGAGCGGGACGTTAACGCGGAAATCCTCGCGTCAAGAATCATTGACTGCTTTAATATTCCGCACGTAGTATATACGGAATCCGACTTTAAGGGCACCCGTGTATCGAAATGTAAAATTATAACCTCCGAGAAGGAAAGCATCGTTTCCGCTGAGTTTATAGAAATTTATTGCGCTAACCGAGGAATAAATAAAACAGACTTCGTTCTAAAAAAAGACAGTTATTCCTATTATATGATGAATGTTATAGATTACCTTATCGGTAACGTTGACAGACACTGGGGAAACTGGGGCTTTATGATTGACAACGAAACCAACAAAATAGGAAAGCTCTATCCCCTTATGGATTTTAATAAAGCCTTTTTGTCATATCAAACACTCGACGGAGCTATGTGTCAGACAACCGAAAACAAAATTTCTCAAAAGCAGGCAGCCATTGAAGCTGTTAAGAAGGTAGGCTTAAATCAGCTAAAAGAGGTTGACAAAAATTGGTTTTCAGACGCAAAAATTGCCGAAATGTTTTTTGAAAGATTAAACGTTTTGAAAGATAGTTAATCGATTAAAACCGAAAATGAAAGATGCGAGGTATAGATTTTGTCTGTACCTCGCTATAATTTTTTCTATATATTAATTTTTAATATGAATACTTTATACAGACAACCTATCCGCCTACGACAAAAACAGCGCACCGATTTTCTCAGTGCGCCGATTTCTATATTAAAGATTAGCCCTGAACCATCTTCTGAATTTCAGCTGCGAAATCCTCTTCTCTCTTTTCAAGGCCCTCACCCTTATCGTAGCGAACATAGCCTGTGACCTTAATGCTTCCGCCAAGAGCCTTTGCAACGCTCTCAACATACTTAAGAACGGTCATAGAATCGTCCTTTACGTAGAGCTGATGAAGCAGACAGTTGTTCTCATAGAACTTGCCGAGCTTACCTTCAACAATCTTCTCAAGAACCTGCTGAGGCTTGTTTGCCATCTTGGGATCCTGCTGCATCTGCTTAACGAGAATAGCCTTCTCCTCTGCGAGAACCTCTGCGGGAACGGAATCCTTATCAAGATACTGAACGGGCATAGCTGCTGTCTGAAGAGCAACGTTCTTTGCGCACTCACAGAACTCAGCCTTATCCGCAACGTCTGTATCAAAGCTTACTACAACGCCTGTAGCGCCAAGACCGTGGATATAAGTGGAAACAGCGCCCTCAACAACTGCGAAGCGGCGGATAGAAAGCTTCTCACCGATTGTACCGGTCTTCTCAGCAAGAGCATCGCTTACAGTGCCCTCGCCCTCACCCTCGAACTTGCACGTCATAAGAGCGTCAACGTCAGCGGGCTTATTTACGATTATAGTCTTAAGAACATCCTTTACGAATGCCTGGAAAATAGCGTTCTTTGCAACAAAGTCTGTCTCGGAGTTAACCTCAACGATTGCAGTGGTGTTATCGATGGTCATAACGTCAACGATACCCTCTGCAGCTATTCTGCTTGCCTTCTTTGCTACTGCTGCCATACCCTTCTCACGAAGGATTTTAACAGCTGCCTCAAAGTCGCCGTTTGCGTCCTTGAGAGCGTTTTTACAGTCCATCATACCGCAGCCGGTCTGCTTTCTGAGCTCGGCTACGTCCTTAGCTGAAAAATCTGCCATCTTTATATTCTCCTTTTGAATTACTCGGAAACGACTTCTTCAGCCGCTTCTTCTGCTGCAGCCTCTTCTGCGGGAGCTTCCTCAGAAGCAACCTCTTCCTGTACTCCGCCGTGAGCAGCGATTACAGCGTCTGCAAGAGCGCCTGCGATAAGCTTGATTGCGCGGATAGCGTCATCGTTACCGGGGATGATGTAGTCTGCGTCCTCGGGATCGCAGTTGGTGTCAACGATAGCGATTACGGGAATGCCGAGTCTCTTAGCTTCGAGAACTGCGATTCTTTCCTTGCGAGTGTCAACTACGAAAAGAGCTGAGGGAAGAGCTCCCATGTCCTTGATACCGCCGTATGACTTTTCAAGGTCCTGCATTTCCTTAACGAGCTTTGCAACCTCTTTCTTGGGAAGGAGATCGAAGGTTCCGTCAGCCTGCATCTTCTCAAGATCCTTGAGACGCTTGATGGACTTACGGATCGTGTTGAAGTTGGTAAGCATACCGCCGGGCCAACGAACGTTAACGTAGTACATTCCGCACTTCTGAGCCTCTTCCTTAATGGTGTCGGCTGCCTGCTTCTTTGTTCCTACGAAGAGGATTGTGCCGCCTTCCGCAGCGAGCTCAGCAACGTAGTTGTAAGCCTCCTCGAACTTCTTAACGGTCTTCTGAAGGTCAACGATGTGAATACCGTTTCTCTGTGTGAAGATGTAC